>JAZRBJ010000058.1:0-10258 GCA_045635065.1 Faecousia sp.
GTAGCTATATCAATGCCAGTGGCGCAAAGGTTGATGTGTACAAGGGTACCTTCAATATGAGCGGCGGTACCATTACCGGTAATGGAGAAAATGTTGGCGGTGTGCTTGCTCGCGCCGGCACCAATATTACAATTTCCGGCAGTGCACGAATTACCGGCAATACAGGCAGCAACCTGTTCCTGGCACAGGGCGTAACCATTGAGGTTGGCGAAATGGCCAATACAGCCAATGTGGGCGTGACCCTGGCTACTACCACAGGTGTCTTCTCCAAGAATCCGGTTGCTGAAACCACTGGTTTCACCTCCGATAATACTACTTACGCTGTTGAGCGCAATGACTACAAGCTGGCAATTATGACTGCCGGTACCGGCAACGGCGACGGCAACGGCAATGTCACACCTCCCGCACCTGTTATCTACACTGACTTCCACTGTGTCTGTGGTAACAAGTACGCCGAGTCCCTGACGGATACCAATTATGTTTACAGAGCAGAATGTCTGGAAGGCTGTGACGGCGTTATCCACGAGTGGAAACCCTGGGATGCAGTTTCTAAGAATCAGCTGCCTAATGAGGCTGGTTACTGGTATCTGACCTCCTCCGGTTCTGTAAACAATTCTCTGTATATTGATACCAATGACATCGTAATTGACCTGCACGGTCAGACCATTACTGTTACCGGCACCTACAGAGCATTCGTGTTTATTACCAGTGAGTCTGTCTATGCTCCCGGCAAGCCCGAGCATAACATTGTTAACAGAGAAATCACCGGTTCTCTGACCATTACCGATACAGGTGAAAATGGCACCGTTAAGATGCCTGAGGCAACCGGTGACGATTACATGCTGGTATGGAACTGGTCGGATACGGTTAAGAATCCTGAGATGACCATCTTCGGCGGTCACCTGGATGCCAGCCTGCATACCGGCAAGTCCGGCAAGCAAGGCGCTATCAATTTGGGCCAGAATGCTGTGATCAACATGTACGGCGGTAAGATCACCGGTGCGAAGGTTGCAAGCAACGGTGGCAGCATGGTTCTGCAAAACGGCGCTGTTCTGAATATGAGCGGCGAAGCTGAGATCACCGGCGGCATTACCACCGGTCAGGGCGGCAATGTCTTTGCCAATGCCGGCGCTACCATCAACATGAGCGGCAATGCCAGAATTATCAATGGTAATTCCGGTACTGCTAATGGCGCAAACCTGAATTTGGATGGCGCGGCTACCTTGAACATTTCCGGCAATGCTTACATTACCGGCGGTACGGGTGCTAACGATATTTTCAATATGAACGGCACCATCAATGCTTCCGGCAATGCCTACCTGGGCAAGGTAGCCTTGACTTCCTCCGGCACCGGCAATAACACCTACATTACGGTTGCTGATTCCGTGAAGATCGATTCCCTGAGCATGGGTATCTACAACGGCGGTACTCAGCCCAAGGTCTCCATCACCGGCACTCTGGATAAGGAAGCAAGCATTACTCTCAACGAGCCCAACGGCTACAAGATCGTGGACCGTGGCTCCATGAACGATACTCAGTGGCTGGCTATGGACGCCTACACCGGCGCATTCCACGGCGATGCAAATCAGCAGGTTACCTTCGAGGCCGATGGTATCTACCTGCGTACTGCTAACGACGGCACCAACCCCATTCTGTATCACTGTGTTTGCGCAGTGGATATGACTCCCGATTGTGATTGTACTCCCGTTGAAGGTGTCCACACTGCTGAGTGCGCAACTCAGCAGGTGGTCACCCACCTGGGCGAGTGCGATGGTTTCGACAAGGCCTGGACCGCTTATGATGTAACTGCCAATGGCAAGCTTCCTGATACTGCCGGTTACTGGTACCTGTTGGATCATTCCGCTGGCATTAACAAGGATGCAACCATCGACGACGGCGATCATATCTATGTGGACCTGAACGGTAAGACCATCACCTCCGCTAGAGGCAATCGATTCTATTACTACTATAAGAGCGGCGGAAAGGGTGAAATGGATCACTCTCTGACCATTACCGACTCCGTTGGCAGCGGTATGTTGACCACAGATGTGCGCAACACAAGCAATCAGGGCGCTTTGATTTGGAACTTCTGCGGTAATATTATCAATCCTGTGCTGAATCTTTACGGCGGCCATCTGAATGCCGGCAATCTGTCTGCTACAAATAATGATATCAATTCCGCTATTTTGTTAAATGATAAATTTGATGGCAGTGTTCATGCTACCTTTAACATGTATGGCGGTGAGATTACCGGTTACAACTTGGCAGGCTATGCTTGCGCAGTTGTATTGCATAAGGGTGACGTCATGACTATGACCGGTGGCACCATTAACGGTGGTGAGGCCGTTGAGCATGGTGGTGCAGTCTGGAATGACGGCGGTACCCTTATTATTGATGGCACCAATGCTCCGGAAGGCGCAAAGCCCACCATTAACGGCGGCAAAACCAAGCTGGGTAGCACCATTGTTTCCTGGGGTACTTTAACCATCACCGATGCTGTTCTTAACGGCGGTGAAGCAGTCCAAGGTGCAGTATTCTACATTAACGGCGGTACCATTAATATTACCAACACTGTGATAAACGGTGGCGTGATTAACGGTAACAATAGTAGTGCCAATGGCGGTAGTGTTCTGTATGCATCCGCCGGTAACATCACCTTTACCGGTTGTCAGCTGAACGGCGGCACCGGCACTGCAGATAAGAAGATTTTCCGCGGTGGTACGTTGTTTGTAGCTGGCATCGCTAATGTGATTTTGGATAACACCCAGGTTACCGGCGCACAGGTCAGCAACAACGGTAGCGTTATCTTCCAAGACGGCGGTACGATTACCATGCAGAACGGCTCTACTCTGACAGCTTATGCGGGACAGCAGCTTTATGGTGGCGCAGTATCCATTTATAAGGGCACCTTCAACCTGAAGGACGGCACCATTACGGGCAATACGGTTACTTACAATAATGGCGTTCTGAAATTGTCCGGCGCAGCTGTGTTCCTGGAAACCGCGAATGCAACCTTTAATATGAGTGGTGGTACCATTACCGGTGGCGCATGTACCCATGATAGCGGCACAAAGGTTGATGTGTACGCAGGTACCTTTAATATGAGCGGTGGTATCATTACCAGCAACGGTGATGAAATTGGCGGTGTGATCGTTCGCACCGGTGCCAATGCCACAATTTCCGGCAACGCACGCATTACCGGCAACACCGGTAAGAATCTGGAGCTGATTGGTGGTACAACCATCAATGTCGGCACCATGGGCGAGAATGCCCGTATTGATGTGACCGCTTCCGGCGTGATCACCAAGACTGCTTCTGCAGCCAACCAGGCAGCAGCACAGTATTTCTTCGTTGATGGAACTAACAATAATGTTACCTTCGTCAGCGACAACGCAAATGCCAACTATCAGCACCTGATGATTGGCTAAGCAATTAAATCTTCCAAGCACCAAATGGGACGGGAGCAATCCCGTCCCATCGGTGCAATAGGGGATAAATTTATTTAATTTATTACTCTTTTTTCCATCCCACTTAAAAAGGAGAATGACTCCGTGATCAGAAAAGAAACCAATTACAGCGAATCAAAATTCTGGAAGCTAATCAACTTGGCTGGCAATGCCATGGGTGCCAATATGCTGTTTATTCTCTGCTGTCTTCCCGTTGTGACCATTGGCCCGGCTACCTGCGGTCTTTATAGCGCCATTCGTTATATGATCCGTAAGGAAGGGTGGTTTCAAGGCTTCAAGGAAGGCTTTTGCAAGCATTTTCTTCGCTCTATGATCGCCGGCATTCTCTGTGTGGGTATGATGGCTTATCTCGTTATGAACTTTAATATCGCAGTAAATTATTACACAGAGACCGGGGATTTTTCCGCTATGATCACCAGCGCGATTCCCATGCTCTTTCCCACACTTATTGCAGCCGCTCTTTGGCCACTCAATGTATATATTCCCTATGGCTTGCAGGACTGGCTGAAAAACGCGGTGAATTTGATTTTGAAAGCCCCTCTTATGGTGCTGGCAAGTGCGATTTTGTGGTGGCTGCCTGTATTTCTGATTCTGTATTTCCTTCAATATGCCTTTGCGGTATTGATTGTTTTTATTGGCGTTTATTTTGCGCTAACCACCTTCGTTTCCACCATGCTTCTGAAAAATTCTCTTGTGCAGCAATTAAATTTGTTCAGGAAAGAACATCCGGAAACCGAGGATTAAATTTGTAAATAACAGCTTTTGTTGTGGTAATACGATAAATTTTAGAGGTGAAAGTTATGGAAAAAACATTTCGTGCACCCGCCGTGCCTTTGATTACCCATGATCCCATGTTCAGCATGTGGAGCTTCTCCGATAAACTGACCGATGATACAATTCGTCATTGGGACGGTCGCAGAAGACATATGTTTGGCGTGCTGATCATTGACAATATAGTTTATAACTTTATGGGCAAGGTTCATACCGAGGATCACTATCATCCCGGTTACCGTGTTATGGAACAAACAGGCTGTGAAATTCGTCCTATGTCCACAGTCTACACCTTTGAAAATGAGCTGGTAAATCTGGAAGTGACCTTCACCAGCCCGCTTCTTCTCAATGATTTGATGATTCTGTCCCGTCCTGTGAGCTATATTTCTTACCGCATTACCCCCAAGGACACTGCGCAGCATAATATTGAGGTGCATTTTGGCTTCACCGCAGAAACCTGTGTGAACACCAATAATCAGGAAGTGTCTTTCTCTGTTGCTCCTCACTCTGTTTATTTCTCCAGCGGCGATGAGAATATGCTTAAGCGCAGTGGCGACGGTCATCGCATTGAGTGGGGTGAATTTCATGTAATCAGCCCCCGCACCTTTGTAGATGTGAAGCCTCTTTACAGATACATTGAAAAACTGCGTCTTGAATATACCAATCTGAAGAACTACACCAACACGTTGGGAACATTGTCTGATCTTGGTCCTGCTGGCTATGCCCGTTGCGCTAAAACGCCTGTTTATCCCAGCTATCCTATCATTATTTCTATGGCTAAATTCACTACTGCCGGTGAGGAGATCAAGGACTTTATCGGTGTTGGTTATAACGATTTTAAGTCTATTCAGTATTTTGGGGAGAACATTGAAGGCTATTGGCGCAAGAACGGCGATTCTTTCACGGGAATGCTGGCAAAGGCTTACCGTGAATACGATGAAGTTATGGCCAAGGTTAAGGATTTTGAGGAAGACTTGCTTGCCAAGGCAAGAAAGATCTCTGACAAATATGCGGATATTGTCAGCGCCAACTACCGTCTTGCCATTGCTGCCCATAAGCTGACCTGGCACGATGGTGAGATTCAGTTCTTCTCCAAGGAGAACTATTCCAACGGTTGTATTGCCACCGTGGATGTGACTTATCCTTCCGTACCCTTGTTCCTCATGTATGCGCCCGAACTGGTGGAGGGCATGCTGAACCCGGTGTTTAAGCTGGTATATAAGGGCCTATGGGACTATGAGTTTGCACCCCACGATGTGGGACAGTATCCTATAGCCAATGGACAGATTTATGGTTATGAGATCGGCAATCGCAGACTAAAAGATCCTATTGAGTATCAAATGCCCGTGGAAGAGTGTGGCAATATGCTGCTGTGCGTAGCCAGCGTATGCTATGCAAAGAAGGAATTCTCCTATTTTGAGAAGCATTTGGATATTTTGAAGCAGTGGGCGGATTATCTGGTTAAGATCGGTTATAATCCCGACAATCAGCTGTGCACCGATGACTTTGCCGGTCACCTGGCGCATAACTGCAATCTGTCTGTTAAAGCCATTTGCGGTCTGGGCGCTTTCGCTAAAATGCTGAAGGATACCGGCAAAAATGAGGAAGCAGCTTACTATCGTGCAAAAGCAGAAGAAATGGCTGCTGCGTGGGAGAAGGAAGCTTTTGACGGAGATCATTACCGTCTGGCCTTCGATCAGAGCGGCACATGGAGCATGAAGTATAACATGGTCTGGGACAAGCTGCTGGACATGAAGCTGTTCTCTCAGCAGGTCTATGATTTGGAACTACAGTATTATAAGACAAAGATGTGCGCCTACGGTCTGCCCCTGGACAGTCGCTGCGACTACACTAAGACCGACTGGCAGATGTGGTCCACGGTACTCTTTGACGATAAGGAATACACGGATATGATCGTTGAACGCATGTGGAATTTTATGACTGACAGCCCTGACCGCATGCCGTTCTCTGACTGGGTATTTGCATCCTATCCCAAGGTTCGCGGATTCCAGGCCAGAAGTGTACAGGGCGGTTTGTTTATCAATTTGTTGAAATTCTGATAAGAAGGTGCTAATCATAGAAAGAGTCAAAATCGGTTGGGCGAAACGGGAGATTTCTATGGAAGGTCCTGTGGTCATTCCCGGACAAATGCACTTGCGTATTTCCCAGGGTATTCTGGATCCCCTGTACGCTACTGTTTTGGTGGTAGATGGGGGAGAAGGACAGGATAGCGTGATTTTCTGCTCCTGTGATTTGATCGTTATCAGCTACGGTGTTACCGAGATGATTTCCAAGCTGGTGTTGGAGCGCTGCCCTGATGCCCCTGTGGATGCCATTATTATGAATGCTACCCACACCCATTCCAGTATGGAGTATTGGGCAGATCGGGATGAATCCGTTAGCGGTGAGCCGGTACTCAATGGTCTGAAAACCGTTCGGCCTCACATTGCCCGTCAATGCGCCGATGCTATTTGCGAAGCATGGGAAAACCGGGCAGAGGGCGGTATTGGCTATGGTTATGGTTTTGCTGTGGTTGCCCATTCCCGTCGCGTGTGTTATCTGGATGATGTGGGTCTGCGCAGCAACAACGCCACAGCGCCTAACGGTCACGCAGTCATGTACGGTAATACTGCCGATTCCATGTTCAGCCATTATGAGGCAGGTGCAGATCATTTTACAAATCTGTTATTTACCTTTGATGTTAATGATAAACTTACCGGCATGATCGTGAATGTGCCTTGTCCCAGCCAGAATAGTGAGAATTTTAATATGCTCAGTGCAGACTATTGGCATAATGTGCGGGAGTTGGTTGCTAAGAAATTTGGCGAGGACATATTTGTGCTGCCACAATGTGCGGCGGCGGGCGATCTGTCTCCCAGAACATTACATTATAAAGAGGCGCAAGTGCGCCGTATGAATTTGAAGTACGGTATGCCCTACGATCTTAAAAATCTTCGCGGCCAGAATAAGGATAATTATAATAAATGTATGTCTGAGCGCTATGATATTGCCCAGCGTATTGCGGAAAGTGTCTGTGAGGTGTATGACTGGGCGAAGAAGGACATTAAAACCCATGTGTCCGTTCATCATGTAAGTAAGCCTCTTAACCTCAATTGCCGTATGATTACCCCCGAGGAGAAGGCCTGGGCTGAGGAGAATATCGAGAAGATGCGTCAGCAGATTCCCGATAAGAATCATGGAACACCGGAGCAGATTCGTGTGGCAACCACGCAGTATGAGGCAATTAAAAACCGAAATATGCGAGTGGTAGAACGCTTTGAAACCCAGAATGAAGAGCCTACAATGGAGGTTCAGCTCCATGTGGCATCTATTGATGATGTGGCATTCTCCACCAGCCGGTTTGAGGTATATCAGGATTTCATGCACCGCCTCCAGGCCCGCAGTCCCTACTTGCAGACCTTCGTGATTCAGATGGGTGGAGATGAAGAATCTACATACCTTGCCACACAACGGGGTGTGGATAATAAGGGCTATAGCGCATCATTGTTCTGCAATCAGATATCCCCGGAGGGCGGTCAGCAATGGGTAGAAGAGTCCCTTGCAGTTATGAATCAATTTAAGGAAATTGAGGGTTGAATATATGGAGTCGGTAAAAATCGGTTGGGGCAGGAGAGAGATTTCTCTGGATGAGCCTATGGTAATCCCCGGACAGATGCACCTGCGTATTTCCAAAGGTATTCATGACCCTATGTATGTCACTGCTTTGTGCATTGATGGCGGTGAGGGAATGGATCAGGTGATTTTCTTGTCCGCAGATGTGGCAACTGTATACGGAAACATGCTGCAGCCGATTTTCGATGCGGTTAAGGCGTTGAATCCCGAAGTGCCTACAGAAGCCATCGTATTCAATGCAACCCATACCCATACCGGCCCTGCTATTGGTGGCGGCATGGAAGAAACTCCCGATGGCAGACCCGTGTATTCCGGTAATCGGTATAAGGTGTTTTTTGTGCAAATGTGCGCGGAAGCCGTGTGTGAAGCATGGGAAACCAGAAAGAATGGCGGCGTGGGCTACGGTTATGGCTTTGCTGTGGTTGCTCATTCCCGCAGAGTGGTGTATTTTAAGGAAAAAGAACAGCTGGCAAAACGGGATTTTATGACCCCCAGCGGTTATGCGGTAATGTATGGCAGAACCAATGATCCTTTGTTCAGCCATTATGAAGCTGGCGCAGATCATTTCCTCAATACGCTGTTTACCTTTGACGATAAACAGAAGCTGACCGGCATGATTGTGAATGTGCCTTGTCCCAGCCAGATTGGAGAACAACTTTATATGCAGTCCTCTGACTATTGGAATGAGGTTAGAGAGCTGGTAGCGCAAGAGTTTGGCGATGATGTCTATGTGCTGACCCAATGTGGTGCAGCAGGCGATTTGACTCCCAGAATTCAGCACTATACAAGAGCCCAGGAACGCCGTATGCGACTGAAGTATAATTTGCCTTATGACATGAAGAAGCTTGGCGAGATTGGTCAGGATTACTACAACCGTACAATGGCTGAACGCAAGGATATTGCTGAGCGTATCGTAAATGGTGTTAAGGAAGTTTACAGCTGGGCAAGCAAAGATGTGCTTACCCAGGTTCCTGTTCGTCACCGCTATGAGGTGATGGCTTTGGAGCGCCGCAAAATTACAGAAGAAGAAAAACGGTGGTGCGAAGAAAACCTGGAGATTTTGAAGGACATGGAGCCTAAAAAAGAGGATTATTCCGGCAAGGAATATACCGCAAAACTCAGTGTTTATCAAAACCAGGTACGCCGTAACCAGGGTGGAATTGATCGCTATTACGATGTAATCAAGAATCCCACTTTGGATATGGGCGCCCATTTGGTGCAGATCGGTGATGTGGCCTTTGCTACCATGCGCTTTGAACTGTATCAGGATTTTATGCACAGACTTCAGGCTCGCAGCCCCTTCCTGCAGACCTTTGTGGTGCAGCTGGCCGGCGCTGAGGGTGGCAACTATCTGGCAACCCACCGGGGCGCAGAAGCCAAGGGCTACAGCGCGTCCATGTTCTGCAACATGGTGTCTGCTGACGGCGGTCATCAATGGGTGGAAAATTCTCTGGCCGTTTTGAAGGAATTTAAGGCCAGGGACGAAGAATAATCAACAATCGCAATTTCTGAAAGGATTCGAGGAACATGAACCTTACCCTGAAACAAAGATGGAAAAAGCTTCGGGAAGATTTGAAGCCCATGAGCTTCCGAGAGAAGGTAGATCATTTATGGACCTATTATTACTGGGTTTTGATCGTTGTGGCCATCCTTGTCACCTTATGTCTGATTGTACATTCCAGCGTGACCAACCTGAGAAAGGAAGTTCTGGTGGCGGGAGTGCTGGTAAATGCCGATGTGAGTGTAGAGGGTCATGACTTCCTGGAAGAGGATTATTTTAAGAAATTGAACGGCAAGGAAGGTGACCAGGAAATCCAGATTACGGATGTCACCTTTGAAGATCCCAATACCACACTGAACATTGAGCAGACCTATACCGCCAGTGTTCGCTTGATTGCCATGGTTGCTGCCAAGGAAGTTGACTATGTGATCATGGACAAGATTGGTTTGGAATTCTACTTGGGCCAGGATATCTTTATGGATTTGACAGAACTGCTTTCGCAGGAAGAGCTGGAAAAGTGGAAGGATGATTTCATTTATCTGACCTATGATGACACAGGAGAGACGGTTCCCGTGGCCATCAATCTGAAGAATACAGAATTTGCCGAAAAATATTGCAAGACGGATAAGCAGCGGTATATTGCCTTTGCGGGCAATACGCAAAGACCGGATGCCTGCAAAATCCTTTGGGAATACTTGAAAGAAGGACAGTAAAAAAGAGAGGCTCACAATGTGAGCCTCTCTTAGGAGTCTGTCAAAAAACACTTTTTGACAGACTGGCAGAGGTCACTAAAGTCGTCAAGACAAGCAACGCGACCCCGAAGTGTATAAAGATACTCGAGAGGGAAGCGTTACGCAGTAAGTCAGAACACCTTGCGCAGCAAGCC
>JAZRBJ010000059.1:0-20765 GCA_045635065.1 Faecousia sp.
TATTTATTATGCTTGCATATCATTCTTGGATTTTGTATAATAAAAAAAGAGAAAGTAAAAGGAGGCGCATACAATGGCAAAACTGTATTTCAAGTACGGAGCCATGGGCTCCAGCAAAACGGCACAGGCACTGATTACCAAGTATAACTACGAGGAAAACGATATGAAGGTCTGGCTGATTAAGCCCAGCGCCGATGTTCGTGATGGGGCAGACGTGCTGAAGAGCCGCATCGGCTTGCAGGCCAGCGTGCAGACCGTTACGCCCCAGGAAAATATTTACCGGCTGTTCAGCCGGGATCAGAATGGCAACTGCGATGTGATCATTGTGGACGAATGTCAATTTATGACCCCGGAGCAGGTGGATCAGCTGCGGCATATTGTCAATGATTTCGACACCCCGGTGATTTGCTTCGGCTTGCGTACGGATTTCCAGACCAAGCTGTTCCCCGGCTCTATGCGTCTTATGGAGATTGCGGATAAGATTCAGGAAATCAAGACCATGTGCGACTGTGGCGCAAAAGCCACGGTTAATGCCCGTATTGACGGTGACGGCTATATTATCACCGAGGGCGCACAGGTGGTGCTGGGTGGTAATGACAGCTACATTGCCATGTGTCATCGGTGCTGGATCCGGGGAATCCGGGAAAAAAAGAAAATTAAGCTTCACGGCACAAGATAAAAGGAGGATTATCTTATGGAATTGAAAAATATTCTGGAAAAATGCGACCACACTTTGTTGGCTCAGACCGCTACCTGGGCGGACATCAAGGCAATTTGCGATGATGGCATGAAGTATCATACCGGCTCTGTGTGTATTCCCGCTTCCTTTGTGAAGCAGGCCAAGGAATATGTGGGGGATAAGCTGGCGATTTGTACTGTTATTGGTTTCCCCAATGGGTATGCTACCACCGCTGCCAAGTGCTTTATGGCTACGGATGCTGTGGACAACGGCGCTGACGAGGTGGATATGGTTATCAACATCGGCTGGGCAAAGGAAGGCAAGTGGGATGCCCTTACTGCTGAAATTACTGCCATTAAGGCTGCCTGCAAGGGCAAGCTTCTGAAGGTGATTATTGAAACCTGCCTGCTGACCGATGAGGAGAAAATCGCTCTGTGTAAGTGCGTGTCCGATTCCGGGGCAGACTATATTAAGACATCTACCGGCTTCTCCACCGCAGGCGCTACCTTCGCAGATGTGGAGCTGTTTGCCAAGCATGTGGCGCCCCATGTAAAAATTAAGGCTGCCGGCGGCATTTCCAGCCTGGAGGATGCAGAGAAGTTTATTGCCTTGGGCGCTGACCGACTGGGTACTTCCCGGGTGGTAAAGATTGCCAAGGGCTTGGAAAACGACGGAAGTTATTAAGGAGGATAAAATTATGTTGAATACCCCTACTCCCCATATTGCAGCTAAGCCCGGTGACTTTGGTAAAACTGTGCTGATGCCCGGTGACCCCCTGCGTTCTAAGTTTATTGCGGAGAATTTTTTAGAGAATCCTGTTCTGGTAAATAATGTCCGTGGTGTTCACGGCTATACCGGCACTTATAAGGGTGTCAAGGTGTCTGTGATGGCTTCCGGTATGGGTATGCCCGCCATTGGTATTTACTCCCACGAGCTGTACAACGGCTACGGCGTGGAGAATATCATTCGTGTTGGCTCTGCCGGGTCTATTCAGGAGAATATCAATCTGTATGACATTGTGTTGGGTCAGGGCGCATGCACCGACTCCAATTATGCCGCTCAGTTCCATCTTCCCGGCACTTATGCCCCTATTGCAAATTTTGATATGCTGTGCGCAGCGGTGGATGCTTGTAAGACCCACGGCGCAACCTATCATGTAGGTAATATCAATTCCTCCGATGTGTTCTATGGCGACCATACCGGTGTACCCGAGGGGCTGGACAGCGTTTACGGCCTGAAGAAAATGGGCGTTATGGCATTGGAAATGGAGGCCGCTGCCTTGTATATGAATGCTGCCCGTTACGGCAAGCGTGCTCTGTGTATCTGCACCATTTCTGACCATGTGCTCAAGGGTGTGGAGACCACCTCTGAGGAGCGGCAGACCGCCTTTACCACCATGATGAAAGTGGCTTTGGATGTGGCAGTTGCCATGGAGAACAAATAATTTTTCTCTCAACAGGAGGGAGCTTCTATGAAACGCGTATTTTTGATTGTACTGGATTCCTTTGGAATCGGTCAGCAGCCGGATAGTGGGGCTTTTGGCGATGTGGGTGTTAATACTCTGGCCGCCTGCGCCACTTCTTCTAAGCTGCGTATTCCCAACATGATTGCCGCCGGCCTGGGTAATATTGACGGCGTGGACAGCCTGCCCAAAACGGCGCAGCCTATGGGTGCCTATGCTCGGCTGCAGGAGCAGTCCATGGGCAAGGATACCACCATTGGCCATTGGGAAATTGCGGGCATCGTATCGGAGCATCCGCTGCCTACCTATCCTAATGGCTTCCCGGAGGAAATTCTGGAGCCGTTTTGCCGGGAAACCGGTAGAGGCGTGTTGGCAAATGCTCCCTGGTCCGGTACGGCGGTGATTGAAAAATTCGGTGAGGAGCACATGAAAACCGGCGATTTGATCGTTTACACTTCCGCGGATTCCGTGTTCCAGATCGCAGCCCATGAGGAGATCGTCCCTCCGGAGCAGCTGTATGAATATTGTCGCATTGCAAGGCGGTTGCTTGTGGGCAAGCATGGCGTAGGCCGAGTAATTGCCCGTCCCTTTGTAGGGCAGCCGGGCAGCTTTAAGCGCACCGCCAACCGCCATGACTTCTCTCTGGAGCCGCCGAAAAAGACATTGCTGGATGAAGTAAAGGAAGCCGGCTTAGATAGCATTGCCGTTGGCAAGATCTATGATATTTTTGCCGGCTGCGGCACTACGGAGCATGTATATAACGAATCTAACGCCCATGGTATGGCTCATGCCATGGATTATGCCAAGAAGGATTTCACCGGTCTGTGCTTTGTAAATCTGGTGGATTTTGACATGCAGTTTGGCCACCGCAGAGATGTGGATGGCTACGCCAATGCCCTGTCTGAATTTGATGCCTGGCTGGGAGACTTTATAAAGGAGCTTGAACCGGAGGATGTGGTGATGATTACCGCAGACCACGGCTGTGACCCCGCATACACTGCCACCACGGATCACACCCGGGAATATGTACCCCTGTTGGTACTGGGGCAGAAGATTAAGGCTAAAAATTTGGGAACTCGGGCAACCTTTGCGGATATTGCCGCTACTGTGGCAGAAATGTTGAACGTTTCTCTGGATTCCTCCGGAAAGAGCTTTGCAGGAGAAATCTTATGACGGCTGAAAAATTAATTGAACTGGCAAAAGAAGCCATGCACTATGCTTATGTGCCCTATTCCGGTTATAAGGTGGGCGCAGCTTTGCTTTGTTCAGATGGCACGGTTTATCAGGGCTGCAACATTGAAAACGCAGCTTATGGCCCTACCAACTGCGCTGAACGCACCGCCTTTTTTAAAGCGGTATACGACGGTCATCGAGATTTTATCGCCATTGCTGTATGCGGCGGTAAGGATGGGATAATCACCGGCGCATTTCCTCCCTGCGGCGTTTGCCGCCAGGTAATGCGGGAGTTCTGCGAGGATGATTTTCTGATTTATATGGTTGGCGCAGAGGATTCTTATGAAACTCTTAGATTGGATGCGCTTCTGCCCCACAGTTTTCGAGCCTCAGAGCATATGCGTTGAACAAAAAAGGCAGGTAAATATTGTGCATTCTACCAATATTCCCCGAAAGAGTTGATTTTTTCTTCTATCTGTGAGAAAATAACTAAGTGCAAAACCAAAACATAAAAATGGAGGAAACAAAAAATGAAAAAGATCATTGCACTGCTTCTGGCATGCCTGATGGTCCTGGGTCTGGCTGCATGTAACAGCGCTGACACCGATACCAAGGCACCTGCAGCTGACAACACTACCGCTGCTGCAGACGGCACTATCACCAACCCCGATGAGATTCCCGATGAGATGACTTCCACCGATGGCAAGTACCAGGTTGCTTTCATCACCGACGTGGGCCAGCTGAAGGACAAGTCCTTCAACCAGGGCACCTACGACGGCGTTAAGCTGTACGCTGCCAATAACGGCAAGTCCTACAAGTACTATCAGCCCGCCGGCGGCGATCAGGCTAGTGACGACGACCGTGTCGACGCTATGAAGCTGGCTTGCGACAACGGCGCTGAAGTTGTTGTTGCTGCAGGTTTCATGCAGGAAGGCGCTCTGAAGGCTGCTGCTGAGGCTTATCCCAATGTTAACTTTGTATTTATCCACGGTTACCCCATTGGTTATGACAATGTTGCTGGTATCGCATTCCAGGAAGAGCAGTCCGGCTACCTGGCTGGCTACGCTGCTGTTATGGAAGGCTACACCAAGCTGGGCTTCTGCGGTGGCGGTGGCGGCACCAACCCCGCTTGCCAGCGTTTCGGCTACGGCTTTGCACAGGGCGCTGAGGCTGCCGCTGCTGCACAGGGCGTTAAGGTCGAGCTGAACTACTCCTGGGCTTACGGCGCTAGCTTCTCTGCTTCCACTGAGCTGCAGACCATGGCTACCGGCTGGTATCAGAATGGCACCGAGGCTATCTTCGCTTGCGGTGGCTCCATGTTCGCTTCTGTTGTTGCTGCTGCTTCCGCAGAGGATGGCAAGGTTGTTGGTGTTGACGTCGACCAGAGCTATGAGGCTCCCGATGTTGTCATCACTTCCGCTATGAAGGGTCTGGCTGACGCTACTGTTTGGGCAATCACCAAGCACTACGCCGGCGAGTTTGCTGAAATCGGTGGCAAGTCCACCTCTCTGGGCGCTAAGGACAACGCTGTTGGCCTGCCCACCGCTACCTGGAGCCTGGAGAACTGGTCCGTTGAGGATTACGAGGCTCTGTTCGCAGACATCGTTGCCGGCAACGTTACCATCTCTTCCGACCTGGTTGAGTACCCCGAGAGCACCGCTAACGTTACTGTGACTCCCGTCAAGTAATTTTTGCAAAAAATATAAAGAGGAAGGCTTTCGCCTTCCTCTTTTTTCTTGCTTTTCTCGCAATAACCTATTATAATAATTTCAAGCAGATTTTCTTATATTTCCACAGAAGGAGGGCAGATCAATATGCACAATGATTATGTGATTGAAATGCTCAACATTAGAAAAGAGTTTCCCGGCATCGTTGCCAATGATGACATTACTCTGCAGCTGCGCAGGGGTGAAATTCACGCGCTTTTGGGTGAAAACGGCGCAGGCAAATCTACTCTGATGAGTGTGCTGTTTGGCTTGTATCAACCGGAGGCGGGCGTGATTAAGAAAAACGGCGAGATTGTTAAGATTAACAATCCCAATGATGCCACCGCTTTGAATATCGGCATGGTGCATCAGCACTTTAAGCTGGTGGATGTATTTTCTGTGCTGGATAATATTATTCTGGGCGCAGAGGATACCCGCATGGGCTTCCTGCACAGAAAGCAGGCGCGGAAAAAGGTAAAGGAAATTTCTGAAAAGTACAAGCTGTATGTGGATCTGGATGCCAAAATCGAGGACATTTCCCTGGGTATGCAGCAGCGCACACACATTCTGAAAATGCTGTATCGGGATAATGAGATTCTGATTTTTGACGAGCCTACGGCTGTTTTGACACCCCAGGAAATTGATGAGCTTATGGAGATCATGCGGGGCTTTGCCGCTGAGGGCAAGTCCATTCTGTTCATTACCCATAAGCTTAATGAGATTATGGCGGTGGCAGATCGCTGCACAGTGCTCCGTAAGGGTAAATATGTAGGCACGGTAGACATTAAGGACACCAATAAGCAGGAACTGTCTAATATGATGGTTGGCCGTCCGGTGCAGTTGCAGGTAGAAAAGCAAGAAGCAAAACCCGGTGAAGTGGTGCTGGATGTGGACAGCCTTACTGTTTCCTCTAAACTTAGCAAGAAAAATGCTGTGGAAAATGTTTCTTTCCAGGTTCGGGGCGGTGAGATCGTGTGTATTGCCGGTATTGACGGCAACGGTCAGACGGAACTGGTTTACGGCTTGACCGGCTTAGAAAAGGCAAGCAAAGGCAAGGTTACATTGCTGGGCAAAGATATTTCCAAATGCTCTATCCGTAAGCGCAGTCAGGCAGGTATCAGCCATATTCCCGAGGACCGGCATAAGCACGGACTGGTGTTGGACGACAGTCTGGAAAACAATATTGTTCTGCAAAGCTTTCAGGAGAAACGCTTCCAGAAGCTGGGCTTTATTAAAAAGGCCTCAGTGCGGGAATATGCGGAGAAGATTATCGGTCAGTACGATGTGCGCAGCGGTCAGGGCGCTGTGACCACCGCCCGGAGCATGTCTGGCGGTAATCAGCAGAAAGCCATTATTGGCCGTGAGCTGGATCGGGAAAATCCCTTGCTGATTGCGGTGCAGCCCACCAGAGGCTTGGATGTGGGTGCAATCGAATATATTCATGGGCAGCTGGTTACCCAGCGGGATGCAGGCAAGGCGGTGCTTCTGGTTTCCTTGGAACTGGATGAGGTTATGAACCTTTCTGACCGGATTCTGGTTATGTATGAGGGTCAGATCGTTGGTGAGCTGGATCCCAAGACCACAACGGTGCAGGAACTGGGCCTGTATATGGCCGGCGCCAAGCGGGAAGGAGGAGAGCAGGCATGAAACAATCTTTGCTGAATAGAGATGGCACTCGTAAGGTGTTGGCGTCCCTGCTTTCTATCGTAATTGGCTTGGTGGTAGGCGCCATTGTAGTGGCTATCGTTGGTTTGACCAAGGACACCATCAGCACCAAAGGCATGTGGGATGGCGTGCGATTGATCTTCTTTGGTATTTTTGCTGATGGCAGAAGTGCAACCGGCGAGTTGACCTGGGGATTTAATCCTACTTCCTGGGGTAATATGCTGTTCCGGGCAACGCCGGTGATCATGACCGGCCTTAGCGTGGCTATTGCTTTCAAGACTGGCCTATTTAATATCGGTGCGCCCGGTCAATATCTGATGGGCACGATGACAACATTAATGCTGGCATTGGGCATTTCCTCGGAAGTAGTACCGGTGTGGCTGATTTGGGTGATTGCACTGATGGGTGGTATGCTGGCTGGCGCAATTTGGGGCGCAATTCCCGGCATGCTGAAAGCATTCCTTAATATCAATGAGGTGTTGGCTTGCATTATGACCAACTGGCTGGCAGCCAACATTGTTACTTGGGCTTTTGATGCAAGTAATTTTAAGAATGTTACAGAAGGCACAAAAACCGGTTATATTTATAAGACTACTTTTAATGGGGTGGCAACACCTAAGCTGGGTTTGGATAAGATTTTTCCCGACTCCCAGGTTAACGGCGGTATTCTGGTTGCAATCCTGTTTGCTGTGATTGTGTATATCCTGCTGAACAAGACAACTTTGGGCTATCAGCTGAAGGCCTGCGGCTCTAATCGTCATGCTGCCCGCTATGCAGGCATTAACGATAAGCGCAATATTGTGCTGAGCATGGCCATTGCCGGTGCGTTGGCCGGCGGCGGTGCAGCGCTGTACTGGCTTTCCGGCAATACGGAATTCTTCTGGAGCACCTATCAGGCGCTGCCTGCGGCTGGATTTAATGGTATTCCTGTGGCATTGCTGGCTGTAAATAATCCTATTGGCGTGATTTTTGCCGGTATCTTTATGGCAATGCTGAACATTGTAGGTCAGAATCTTACAGGTTTTACTGCTTACAATGAATATATCACCGATGTGATTATTGCGGTGATCGTGTATTTGAGCGCATTCTCTCTGGTGATTCAGACCTGGCTGTCCCGGAGAAGAAAGCAGAAAAAAGTAACGGCAGAAACCGTTGTACCCGCAGAGAACGAGGAAGGAGGCGAGCAGGCATGACGTTTATTGTACAGCAAACATTACTGTTCGCAGTTCCTTTGATGATCGTTGCTTTGGCAGGCGTCTTTGCCGAGCGCAGTGGTATTATCAACCTGGCGCTGGAAGGCATTATGATCTTTGGTGCATTCATCGGCGTGCTGTTTGTGCGCAGCATGCAGGAATTGGATGTGTCCACCGAAGCGGTGCCCAATAAGCAATGGCTGACACTGCAGGGCCTGGAAGTGATGGCCATCCTGGCAGCTGCTATTATGGGCGCGATTTTCTCTCTGCTTTTGAGCTTTGCTTCTATTAACTTGAAAGCAGATCAGACAATTGGCGGTACAGCGCTAAACCTGATGGCGCCGGCTTTGGTGCTTTTCCTGGTGCGTATCCTTGCCAATCAGAACACCCTGCAGATGCAGACTGGCGGCGCAGCCTCCTGGTTTATGATTAAGAAGTCCACCTTTAATATTCCAAAGAATCAGGATCTGGGCTTTTTGGGAGAAACCTTCCTGAATAAGGTGTATCTTGCCACCTATATTTGTATCATTTTGTTTGTGGTGCTTTCCATTGTTTTGTACAAGACCCGGTTTGGCCTGCGGTTGAGAGCCTGTGGCGAAAATCCCCAGGCAGCGGACAGCCTGGGCATCAATGTGTATCGCATGCGTTATGCCGGCACCACCATTTCCGGCGCGCTGGCAGGCATGGGCGGTTTTGTATATTCCTTGACCACCGCCAACTGCACCGCCAATGGCGATGTGGCAGGCTTTGGTTTCCTGGCCTTGGCAGTTATGATTTTTGGTAACTGGAAACCTTTGAACATTGCCGGCGCATCCTTGCTGTTTGGCCTGTTTAAGTGTGTTGCGGCAGCTTATTCCACCATCGATATTAACGGTGACGGCAGATTCCTGCTGGCAGAATTGGGCATCAGCTCCCATTTGTACCGTATGCTCCCTTATATTGTTACGCTGGTGGTGCTGGCCTTTACTTCTAAGAAGTCCAGAGCCCCCAAGGCGGAAGGTATTCCTTACGATCAGGGCAGTCGTTGACAATCAAAATTCCCGGAGATTTTCTCCGGGAATTTTATGTTGTCTGGTATAAAATTTGTGAATAAAACATGTCGAAAAGCAGAATTTTTTCTTGCTTTTGGTTGTTGGCAGCGGTATAATAAATAAGGCAAATTTAATATATTAACTGGAGGTTTTTCTATGAATCTGATCTACGGTATTCACGACAGACCCAAGTTTGGCCAGATGCTGCTGTTTGCATTCCAGCAGGTTTTGGCAATCTTGGCAGCTACCATTGTTGTGCCTGTTATTGTAGGTAATAACATGAGCCAGTCCGCAGCCCTGTTTGGCGCTGGTGTTGGTACTTTGGTGTATCAGCTGTTCACCAAGTTCCGCAGCCCCGTGTTCCTGGGCTCTTCCTTTGCGTTTATTAACTCCATGGTTGCAACCTTTGCAGCAGCCACTGCCGGTGCGCTTTCTGCATCTGCCGGTTTTGCCGGTATTGTTATGGGCGCTGCATTTGCAGGGCTGGTGTATGCGATCATCGCTCTGGTGGTCAAGATTGCTGGTGTTAAGTGGATCAACAAGCTGATGCCTCCTGTGGTCATTGGACCTACAGTTGCTTTGATTGGTTTGTCCCTGGCTGGCGCCGCCATTAAGGATGTATTCTCCTATGGCCCTCAGGATGCCAATGGCTCCTTTGTTATGAGCGCTCCCGCATGGGCTTCCCTCGCTTGCGCTATGGTTACTTTGTTGACTGTGGTGATTGCTTCCACTTACGGCAAGAAGATGATCAAGCTGGTTCCTTTCATTATCGGCATTTTGGCCGGCTATGTTGTTGCTACTATTTTTACCCTTTGCGGTATTCCTGTGATTGATTTCTCTGTGTTCCAGAACATGCAGGTATTCGCTGTTCCTCAGTTTACCTTCCTGGATGCACTGAAGGGCGTAAAGGAAATCAATGGTTCTTTCATTGCAACAGTGGCAGTGGCCTACATTCCTGTTGCCTTTGTGGTATTTGCAGAGCATATTGCTGACCACAAGAATCTGTCCTCCATCATTGATGAGGACCTGCTGGAGAATCCCGGTCTGCACCGCACTCTGTTGGGCGATGGCGTTGGTTCCATGGTAGGCGCTTTCTTTGGCGGCTGCCCCAACACCACCTATGGTGAGTCCGTCGGCTGCGTTGCCATTACCCGCAATGCTTCCGTGGTGACCATTACCACAGCTGCCATTATGTGCATGGTGATTTCTTTCTTTGGCCCCTTTGTTGCTTTCCTGGATTCCATTCCCGGTTGCGTTATGGGTGGTGTTTGCGTCACGCTGTATGGCTTCATTGCCTGCTCCGGTTTGAAGATGATTCAGCAGGTGGATCTGAATAAGAACAAGAACCTGTTCGTGGTAGCTTCCATTTTGATCCCCGGTATCGGTGGTATGGCTATGGCCATTGGCAAGGTTACTCTGACCACTACTGCTTGCGCTCTGATTCTGGGTATTATTGTGAATACTTTGCTGTCCAAGAGCAAGGAGTAATTTATATTAAAAAATCAACGGCACTTCCCGTAGGAAGTGCCGTTTTCCTATTGATTCCTAGAAAAATTTGATGTACAATCTTTCTCATAGATACAGATGTATGCTACACAGGGAAGGAGATAGGTATATGCGAGTGGTAGTAAAGGTAGGCACATCTACTCTGGCTCATAGCGGCGGCAGATTGAATATTCGGCGGGTGGAGCTGATGTGCAAAGTGCTAAGCGATATTAAGAACGCAGGCCATCAGGTGGTGCTGGTTTCCTCCGGCGCTATTGGTATGGGCGCAGGAAAACTGGGGTTGCCCGGCCGACCTGACGATATGCCCGGCAAGCAGGCAGCTGCTGCGGTGGGTCAGTGTGAACTGATGTATACCTATGATAAGCTGTTTGGTCAGTATAACCATGTGGTAGCGCAGATTTTGCTTACTGCGGATGATATTCATGATCCCCGGCACAGCACCCATGTGCAGGACACCTTGGAGCGCTTGCTGCAATGGAATGCTTTGCCTGTTATTAACGAAAACGATGCGGTTTCTATTGATGAGATTGGCGTACATACTACCATTGGCGAGAATGACAGCCTTTCTGCCATTGTGGCCCGGTTGGTGAAGGCGGATCTTTTGATTCTGCTGTCGGATATTGAGGGGCTTTATACCGCTGATCCTAAGAAAAATAAGGATGCGGTGTTGATTCCTCAGGTGGAAGCCATTACTCCGGAGATTTCTGCTTTGGCCGGCGGCGCCGGTTCTTCTCTGGGAACAGGAGGAATGGCTACGAAACTGCGGGCAGCGAAGATCGCTATGGATGCGGGAATCGACATGATCATTACCAACGGTGAACGGCCGGAGGTTTTGTATGAGATTTTTGACGGAAAGGCAGTAGGCACTCGATTCTTGGGAAGTGGGGTGGCGGTATGACCACGCTGGAAATTTTAAAAGCTGCCAAGGCATGCGCGCCGGTTCTGGCTGCAGCAACCACCCGGGAGAAAAACCGGGCGCTGGAAGCTATGGCAGATGCTTTGCTGGAAAATGCCCAGGAAATTTTAGATGCCAATGCTCAGGATATGCAGGAGGCAGAGGGGCAGATTTCCCCTGTAATGCTGGACCGGCTTATGCTGAACCGTGACCGTATCCGTGGAATGGCGGAAGGTATCCGCCAGGTGGCGCAGCTTCCTGATCCTGTGGGCAAAGTGCGGCGGCAGGAAGCAAGACCCAACGGAATGGTGATTGATTGCGTTGGCGTTCCTATGGGCGTGGTGGCCATTATTTATGAGAGTCGGCCCAATGTGACTTCCGATGCTGCGGCTTTGGCGCTGAAATCCGGCAATGTTTGTGTGCTGCGGGGTGGTAAGGAAGCTTTTCGTTCTGCAGATGCCATTGTAACGGCTATGCAAAAGGGCTTGGAAGCCGTGGGCTTGCCCACGCAGCTGGTGCAGCTGGTGCAGGACACCTCCCGTGCCAGCGCCCAGGAGTTGATGACCGCCGTTGGCTATGTGGATCTGCTGATTCCCCGGGGCGGCGCGGGCTTGATTCGCGCCTGCACGGAAAATGCCCGGGTGCCCTGTATTCAAACCGGCACCGGAATTTGCCATGTGTATGTGGACAGCGCTGCCAATCAGACCATGGCGCTGAAAATTATTGAAAACGCCAAGACCAGCCGCCCCTCGGTGTGCAATGCCATGGAGGTGTGTCTGGTGCATAAAGATATTGCGGCGGAGTTCCTGCCCAGACTGCATGACACTTTGGTGACCAAACGCCCCGGGAAGCCGGTGCAGCTGCGGCTGGATACCCGGGCTGCAGCCATCATTCCCGGACAGGCGGCAGCGCAGGCAGATTTCGACACAGAATTCCTGGATTATATTCTGGCTGTGGCGGTGGTGGACGGTGTTAAGCAGGCAACGGAGCATATTGCCAAGCACTCCACCGGTCACAGCGAGGCAATTATTACTGAGGATGAAGGGGTTGCCGCTTATTTTACCCGGGTGGTGGACAGCGCTGCTGTGTATGTGAACTGCTCCACTCGATTTACCGATGGCGGTGAATTCGGTTTGGGCTGTGAAATGGGCATTTCCACCCAAAAGCTGCATGCCAGAGGCCCTATGGGACTGGAAGAGCTTTGCAGCTATAAGTATGTGATCCGGGGAACCGGACAAATACGGTGAGGGAAATATTATGAAAAATACTTTTGGATTCATTGGCACCGGCAATATGGGCGGCGCAGTAGCAAAAGCCGCAGCCAAGGCTATGCCGGGAGAACAGATTTTTCTGTGCAACCGCACCATGGCCAAAGCAGAGAAATTGGCAGCGGAATTAGGCTGCAAAACTGCCACAGCGGAGGAGATTGCATCGCAGTGCGGCTACATTGTTCTGGGCGTAAAGCCTCAGATGATGAAGGACCTTTTGCACACCCTTGCTCCGGTTTTGGCAGCAAGAAAGGACGAATTTGTGCTGGTTTCTATGGCTGCGGGACTGACCATGGCGCAGTTGCAGACGATGGCAGGCGGTGATTATGGTGTGATTCGCATTATGCCCAATACCCCTGTGGGCGTGGGCTGCGGATTGGTTATGTACGATGCCACAGAAAATGTGTCTGAGGAAGCAAAGCAGCAGTTTTTGAAGAATTTGCAGCATGCCGGTATGCTGGATTACCTGCCGGAACAGCTTATTGATGCCGGCAGTGCAGTTGCCGGTTGTGGACCTGCTTTTGCCGCCATGTTTATGGAAGCTCTGGCAGACGGCGGTGTGGCCTGCGGCTTGCCCCGACAGAAGGCGCTGGATTATGCGGCGCAAATGCTGTTGGGAACGGCTCGTTTAGCCCAGGAAACCGGCCAGCATCCCGGACAGATCAAGGATGGCGTATGCTCCCCCGGGGGCGCAACCATTGCCGGTGTGAAGGCGCTGGAGGAGGGTGGCCTGCGAAAGGCTGCCATGGGGGCGGTAACTGCCGCCTTGCAGCGCACCAAAGAATTAGGTAAATAAAGAGTTGACCGTCGAATAACCGACGGTCAACTCTTTTTGTTTGCCAGAAATCCTGTCTTTTCCAGAGGAAATCCCTTGATTTTCTGGCGCTGAAGGAGTATAATTTTAAGGATAATAGTAAAAAGGATAAGTATGCGCTGGCGACGCTATGGAGGATAAAATCATGGCAACAAGAAAACGCAAGAAAAAGAACGAGCGTGTTATGAATATTGTGTTGCTGCTGCTTTTGGCGGTGGCAATTTGCCTGGTAGCTCCGGCTGTGTGGGATGTAATCACCGGGTCAAAGGATGTGTCTTTGACTTTGGAGGCGGGAAGTCCCATGCCACAAGCTGCAGATTTTCTTCCCGATGAGGGGGAGACGATCAGTTATGAGGGGGACACCTCTGCTGTGCGTATGGATGTACCCGGCACATACAAGCTGAAGCTGCGGAAAGGGAAAACCAAGTACAATGCCACATTGACGGTGCAGGATACCAGAAAGCCTATTGCCACGGCGGTGAATATGACCGTATCCGGCGGCAGCCAGGTGAAGGCGGAGGATTTTGTCACCGCCATCAATGATGCTACTGCGGTGACAGTTACCTTTGCGCAGCAGCCGGATACTTCTGTGGGCGGAACTCAGGAAGTAACGGTGGTTTTGACGGACTTGGGCGGCAATGCCGTGCAGCTGCAGGCTCAGCTGACTGTGGTGGTGGACAAGCAAGCCCCGGTGATTACCGGCGCAAAGGACCGGGTGGCCTATGTGGGCGATTCTGTTGCTTACCGCAGCGGTGTTGCGGTTACGGACAATGTGGACGAAACTGTGCAGCTGGAGGTGGACAGCAGCAATGTGGATCTTTCCACTCCCGGCACCTACAAGGTGATTTATAAGGCCACCGACTCTGCGGGCAATGTGACACAGCAGGAAATAACGGTGACCGTGAAAGAAAAGCAGGCAAACCATGTGGATGTGGAAACCATCTATGCTGCTGTGGATGCCCAGCTGGCAAGATTCATCCGTGAGGACATGACCGACCGGGATAAGGTGGAGGCCATTTATGTGTGGACCCGTATCCACTTTACCTATGGCGGTCATACGGATACTACGGATTATATTCAGAGCGCCTATCAGTTTCTTACTACTAAAAAGGGCGACTGTTATGGCTATTTTGCTTTGCAGAAAATTATGCTGGAGCGGCTGGGAATTCCCACCATTGATGTGAAAAAGGTGAAGAATTTCGAGGGAGATTCCAATCACTACTGGCTGCTGGTCAGTATCGATAAGGGCAAGACTTACTATCACATGGACAATGTGTGGTCCAAACAGCTGTGCCTTGTGACGGATGAGCATTTGAATGCTTTCTCCAAGATGGTGAAAAACTGCTTCAACCGGGATGAATCCCTGTATCCTGCAACCCCCAAGGAAGACCTGCCCGGGCGGGCGCTGCCCTGGGATGACCCCACCATTACAAGCGCGGTGCCTTGAGGAAACTGTTATGGGAAATGAAAAAACATTGGGTGTGATTGGCGGCCTGGGCCCCATTGCAACTGCCCATTTTCTGGAATTGATCATTAATATGACCGATGCAGCCACAGACCAGCAGCATCTGGATATGATTATTTATAACACCCCGACGATTCCCGACAGGACGGCCCATATTCTGGATAACAGCGCCCCTAATCCGCTGCCCAGAATGTTGGAGGTGGGCAATGCCTTGGCAAATCAAGGTGTTGGCTATATTGCTATTCCCTGTGTGACGGCCCATTATTTCTTTCAGCAGCTGAAAAGCGGTATTCCTGTGCCGTTGATTAACGGCGTAGAGGAAACCGTACGGCATTTGAAGGAAAACGGCATCCGGAAGGTGGGCATTATGGCCACCGACGGCACGGTGCGTTCCGGTATTTTTCACCGGGAACTGGAAAAACAGGGGCTTACGCCGCTGGTGCCGGGCAAGGCTGCCCAGGCAGATGTGATGCACTTGATTTTTAACAATGTCAAGGCAGGTGTGTCGGCGGAAATGGATCGGTTTTTCTGCACCGCCCGGGATTTGAAAGCTCAGGGCGCAGAGGCGATCATTCTGGGCTGCACCGAACTTTCTCTGATCAAGCGGGATCATGAGATTGGCGCTGGATTTCTGGATGCCATGGAAGTTCTGGCGCAGCAATCGGTGCTATGTTGCGGAAAGCCGCTGAAGGAAAACTACCGCTGTTTGATTACAAAATGAAAGAGGGGACTGCTATGCAGACCAATATTCTGGAATATCTGGAGCATACTGTGAAGCAAAAGCCGGACAAGGTGGCTTTTGCGGACGAGCAGGTACAGCTGACCTTTTCTCAGGTGTATACCCAGGCCCGCAGTGTGGCAACGGCGCTGAATAAGGCCGGTTTTTACAAGAAGCCGGTGGTGGTATTTATGCGCAAGCAGCCTGCCACTTTGGCAGCCTTCTTTGGTGCTATCTATGCCGGCTGTTACTATGTGCCTTTGGATGACGAAATGCCCCGGCACAGAATTGAACTGATTTTTCAGACTTTGGAGCCCGGTGCGCTGATTTGCGATGAGTCTACTAAGGACTTGGCAGCAGAACTGAATTATCGGGGCAGTGTGTTTTCCTATGATCAGCTGGCTTTTGGTGGTTGCAATGATGCCGCGCTGGCAGACATTCGGGCAAAGCAGCTGGACATTGACCCCATTTACATTGTGTTTACTTCCGGTTCTACCGGTGTGCCTAAGGGTGTTATGGCATGTCACCGCAGCGTCATTGACTATGTGGAGCATTTGTGTGATGTGTTGAAGTTTGACGAAAACTCCGTGTTCGGCAATCAGACCCCCCTGTATTTTGATGCTTATCTTAAGGAAGTCATTCCCACCTTGAAGTATGGCGCAACCACCGTTCTGATTCCCAAGCAATTATTTATGTTCCCCATTAAGCTGGTGGAATTTTTGAATCAGTATCAGATCAACACCCTTTGCTGGGTGGTATCTGCTTTGACTATGATTTCTTCTTTCCGTACCTTTGATACGGTAAAGCCGGAGCATCTGCGCACCATTGCTTTTGCCAGCGAGGTGTTTCCCATGAAGCAGTTCAAGCGCTGGAAGGAAGCTCTGCCCAATGCCCGGTTTATCAACCTCTACGGACCTACGGAGACCACCGGTATCTGCTGCTATTATGAGGTGGACCGGGAGTTTGCAGACAACGAAACCCTGCCCATTGGCGGCCCCTTCCCCAATACGGAAATCATTCTTCTTAACGATAAAAATGAGGTTCCTCCGGTGGGAGAGCAAGGTGAAATTTGCGTTCGTGGCACCCGGCTGACTCTGGGCTACTACTGCAATCCGGAGAAAACCGCAGAAGCTTTTGTGCAGAATCCTCTGAACAAGCTGTATCCCGAACTGATTTACCGAACCGGCGATTTGGGCAAGCTGAATCAGCGGGGCGAGTTGGAATTTGCCGGCCGTAAGGATTACCAGATTAAGCACATGGGTCATCGTATTGAACTGGGGGAGATTGAAGTCATTGTAAATATGCACCCTCAGGTGCGCAGCGCCTGCTGTATTTTTGATGATGTAAAGAAAAAGATTGTGCTGTATTATACTGGTGACTTGGCTTTGGGAGAACTGACGGATTATATTAAGAGCAAGCTGCCACGGTATATGGTCCCCAATGTTACCAAGCAGCTGGAGCAGCTGCCCTTGACCCCCAACGGAAAAATTGACCGCAATTTGTTGAAGCGGATGTACGAGGAAAAATAAAGGAGAAGATTATGGAAGCATTGCTGAATATTTTAAGTGAGCTGCACCCTGAGGTGGACTTTGAAAATGAGGCCGGGCTGATTGACAATAAGATTCTGGATTCCTTTGACATTGTTACCATTGTGGCTGAGATTGACAGCGAGTTTGATGTACAGATTCCCGCAGTAGAACTGACACCCGAGAATTTCAATTCCGCTAAGGCGTTGTATGCCCTGGTGGAAAAGCTGATGGACGAATAATATGCAATTTACAACCGTTAGTTTTCTGCTGTTTTCAGGGGTGCTGCTGGTGCTGTATTACACCCTGCCGAAAAAGATGCAATGGCTGCTGCTTTTGGCAGCCAGCTGGTTGTTCTATCTGTGGGCGGGGGTGGAGTATGCGGCATTTATGGTGCTGACTACCTGCACCACCTTTGCAGCCACCCGGATAATGGCAGCCAACCTGCGTAAGCAGGATACATACCTGGCAGAAAATAAGGCCACCCTTTCCCGGGAGGAAAAGAAGGCCCGCAAGGTAGCCACCAAGAGAAAAAATGGTGTGGTTCTGGCGCTGTGTCTGGTATTGAATTTTGCCACCTTATTTGTGTGCAAGGCATGTCTGGTAGAGCCTTTTAAGGCCATGGCGCAAAAAACCACTCTGTCCTTTCTTACCTTGGGCTTGCCTCTGGGCATTTCCTTTTATATGTTCCAGAGTATGGGTTATGCGGTGGATGTTTACCGGGGTACAGTAAAGGCAGAGAAGAATTTCTTTAAGCTGGCTTTGTTTGTGTCCTATTTCCCCCAGTTGATTCAAGGCCCGATCAGCCAGTTTTCTCTGCTGGCACCTCAGCTGTATCAGCCTCACGCCTTTGACGGCAAGGAATTTTCCTTCGGTCTGCAAAGATTGCTTTGGGGCTTTTTCAAGAAGCTGGTGATTGCCGACCGGATTGCGGCGGCTGTGGTGGCATTAAAGGCAGAACCCGGCGCGGGCTTTTTCCTGCTGACAGTATTCTATGCTGTGCAGATCTATGCAGATTTCACCGGCGGTATCGATATGGCCCTGGGCCTTTCTCAGGCGCTGGGCATCAAGCTGCAGGAAAACTTTATCCGGCCTTTCTTTTCCAAGAACATCGCCGAATACTGGCGGCGCTGGCACATTACTTTGGGCGAATGGATGAAGAGCTATATCTTCTACCCCATCTCCGTAAGTCAGCCCATGCTGAAGCTGAGTAAGGCTGCCCGGGGTAAGTTGGGCAATTTCGGTAAGCGGCTGCCGGTGTATGTGGCATCCATTGCTACCTGGTGTGTTACCGGCATTTGGCACGGCTTGAGCTTCAATTTTGTCCTGTGGGGCTTGATGAACTGTTTTGTCATTGTGGTATCCGAGGAACTGGTGCCCCTGTACGAAAGATTTCACAACCGCTTCCATTTGAAAGAAAAGAAGTGGTATGGCGTTTTTGAAATGGTGCGCATGTTCCTGCTGATGAACATGATTCGCATTGTGGACCTGTTCCCCGATGTGCGGGTATATTTCTCCCGCATGGGAAGTTTGGTTACAAATCCCAATTTCCGGTTTTTCTCCAATGGGAGTTTGATGAAACTGGGGCTTACGGGCTTGGATTATGGTATTCTGGCGGGAGGCATCGTTTTGATGTTCACCGTGAGCCTATATCAGGAGAAAAAGGGAAGTGTCCGGGAAATGCTGTGGCACAGGCCGGTGCTTCGTTATGCTTTAATTATTGCTATGCTGCTGGTGGTACTGCTTATGGGCAGCTATGGTATCGGCTACAATGCCAGCAGCTTCATCTACAACCAGTTCTAGGAGGTCAGCATGAAGAAAAAGTATCTTTTACTGGCCACCGCGCTGGTGCTGACGGTGGCGATTTTCTATTGCCTGCAGGCGCTGTTGGAACCCAAATATATGGATAACACCAAAGAAGGCGCGCTGATTGGGGAATACTATGATAACGCCGGTAATAACGATGTGATTTTTATCGGTGACTGTGAGGTTTATGAGAATTTCTCCCCCATAACCCTGTGGGAGGAATACGGCATTACCTCCTATATCCGGGGCAGTGCCCAACAGCTGATTTGGCAATCTTATTATCTCATGGAGGAAACCTTCCGCTATGAGACACCCAAGGTGATGGTGTTCAATGTGCTTTCCATGAAGTACGACACACCTCAAAGCACCGGCAGCCAAAGTCAGCGGGAGGCATACAACCGTATGACTTTGGACGGTATGCGCTGGTCTAAGTCTAAGTGGGATTCCATTTTTGCCTCCATGACTGAGGAAGAACGGCAATGGGAGGCGCAATACAGCTATATTTTCCCGCTGCTGCGTTACCATGACCGCTGGAATCAGCTGACAAAGGATGACTTTACCTACTGGTTCCATCGTGATCAAGTGTCGGACAACGGTTATCTCATGCAAACCGGGGTCAAGCCTCTGGTGGATGAGCATGTGGAGCGGCCTCTGGCGGATTATACCCTGGGAGAAAACAGCTGGTACTATCTGGACAAGATGGTGGAGCTGTGCCAGCAGCATGGCACTCAGCTGGTGCTGATAAAAGCTCCCGCCCTTTCTCCTGTTTGGTGGCCGGAGTGGGATGCTCAAGTTGAGGCGTATGCCCAGGAAAAGGGCTTGCTGTATATCAACATGCTGGATTATCAAGAGGAAATGGGTATTGATTGGTCTACGGACACTTATGATACCGGTCTGCACCTGAATGTGTATGGCGCAGAGAAGGCATCCAAATGGTTTGGCTTGCGCCTGGTGGAGGATTGCGGTGTGCAGGATCGCCGGGACGATGTTGCTATCAGGGCCCAGTGGGAGCAAAAAGTGAATACCTATTACAACAGAAAAGCAGCCCTGGAAGCTGCCGATCAGTAAGGAGAGAAATATGAAAAAGCTTGTGATTTTTGCGTTGGCAGCCTGCCTGCTTTTAAGCCTGGCAGCTTGCGGTGGCGGTGACAGCGCACAGGAAACCAATGCAGTGTCCTACGATGCAGCAGAGAATTTTACCTTTACCTACAAGGGTACGGAAATTACCCTCCATGCGCCGGCAGCAGCCATTGTGGATGCGCTTGGTGAGCCTGTGAAGTACACAGAGTCCACCAGCTGCGCTTTTGAGGGTCTGGATAAGTCTTATTATTACGGCGGTTTCTATCTGGAAACTTATCCCAAGGGTGAAGAGGACTTCGTTTATGGTTGGTGGTTCGCTGACGACAGCGTGTCCACGCCCGAAGGCATCTATATCGGCGCTGATCAGGCGGCGGTAGAGAAGGCCTACGGTGCAGAAAACTTTAACGGCACCAACACCTATGTGGTGAAGAAGGCTGCCGGTACGCTGACGGTGATCCTCACCGATGGCGTGGTAAGTTCCATTCAGTACGCAATCAATCTCGAGTAAACAACAATCCCGTCGGCAATGCCGACGGGATTGTTCAGAGTGTCAAAAAAGTCGCCAATCGTCAAAACACAAAGTTTTGGTGATTGGCGCTTCTTTGTACTGCAAGGAAAGGCATTCTTAATTGTCTGGATTGATGAAAGGCAAAATAATCTTACAGCGCAAGGTGTTTTGACTTATTGCGCAATGCTCCCCTCTCGAGTATCCATATACACTTCGGGGTCGCATTGCTTATCTTGACGACTTTAGTGACCTCTGCCAGTCTGTCAAAAA
>JAZRBJ010000060.1:0-2271 GCA_045635065.1 Faecousia sp.
CAGGCAGGTAATGGGCAGCTTCCGGTTCTTGTCAATACGAACCCAGAAAACATCGGACAGATCCGTTTCATACTCCAGCCATGCGCCACGGTAAGGAATGACCGTAGCGGTATAGGTGTGCTGGTCAGCCTTGTCCACCTCGTGGCCATAGTACATGCCGGGGCTTCTGACGATCTGGGAGACAATGACACGCTCAGCGCCGTTGATCACAAAGGTGCCGCCATTGGTCATCACAGGCAACTCGCCCATGAAGATCTCCTGCTCCTTAATCTCATCGGTTTCGGTGTTACGCAGACGCACCCGCACCTTGATGGGACGGGCATAGGTGGCATCCCGCTCCTTGCACTCCTCAATGGTATACTTGGGCTTGTCCTCCATGGAATAATCCAGGAAGCTCAGCTCCAGTTTACCGGAGTAATCCACAATCACGCCGACATCCTTGAAAACCTCCCGCAGACCTGTTTCCAGGAACCACTCATAGGAATCCTTCTGGATCTTCAGCATGTTGGGCATTTCCAGGATTTCCTGGTACTTTGCGTAGCTCTTACGCACTGTCTTGCCAAACAGTTGGTCTTTGACCATATGGATCATCACAGCCTTTCTTTCGGCATAAGCCGGAGTCATGTGTTGCTTACTGTTTAATACGCATGGGTCAGTTGTTGAATTCTCATGTTTTTCCACTTGACATTGCGCACTGCGTATGATAAAATACTTGTGTCAAATGTGAAAGGTGAAAATTCGCATACTCCCACACTATAGATTTCCATTTTACACCAAGCTGATTTGTTTGTCAATAAGAATTTCATGTTTCCGGGGATAATTTCCCGGTTTTTTTGCGCCTGTTTTCCGGAAAGAAAGCAGGCGCATATATATTTATATTGTATCTGGCTTTTTTCACCAACTGTGCTATAATGTAGCTATCTGACTTTAGGAGATGCGCCATGAACTACCGATTGCTGTTTTTCCTTTTGCTCCTCCTGCTCCTGGGCTGCGCAGGGTGCAGCAGCGACATTCCCCCTGCCACCACTCAGGCAACCCAGGCGGTCATTGCCACACAGCCCGTGGAAACCACGGAAGCTACCCAGCCGCCCCGTGTTTACACCACCCCTACCCTGCCCACCGCCTGGCAAGCCAACTGCGACGAATACCTGTATCTGCGAAAAGAGCCCAGGGTTTCCCAAATCCTGCAAACCCTGAAACCCGGCGACCCCATCACCCTGTTGGGCTGGGACGGAATCTATGCCCATGTACGCAGCGGTGATACGGAGGGCTATGTGCTTTCCCAGTACATAAAGCCCGCAGAGGCGCTCTGGTCCGCTCTACAGGTGGTATCCCCCACCGCCACCTACACCTATGAGCAAATGACCTATGACATCAACCGTCTGTGTGGGCTCTATCCCGAAAGCTGCTCCCAGACAGTCATCGGCGCCAGCGAGCTGGGCAAAGAAATTCCCGCTCTGCTCATCGGCAACCCCAACGCCAAAAATCATGTGCTGCTCCACGGCGGCATACACGGCAGAGAACACATGACCTCCTGGCTGCTGATGGCTATGGCAGACTGCTGGCTGTCCAACAATCTGGATCTCATGGCTGATGTTTGCTATCACATCATTCCCATGGTCAACCCCGATGGCATCGCCATTTCTCAATCCGGTGTCTTAAACGAAACCCAGGAGGAGATTTATCAGCAGGACAAAGCCAGAAAATACACCGCCGACGGCAAAACCCAATACGCCCGGCTTTGGAAGGCAAACGCTCTGGGTGTGGACTTAAACCGCAATTTCCCCGCTGATTGGGAAGACCTGACCGGCCCCCGGGCCCCCTCTTCCAACGGCTACCCCGGTGCGGAGCCCTTCTGTGCCGCAGAAACCAAGGCGCTTTCAGATTACACACTGCGCTATCCATTCGGCGTCACCGTCAGCTACCATGCCTTTGGCAGTATTATTTATTATGAATACGGCGATCAGCAGCCGGTAAACAATCAGTCTCTGGAACTTGCCCTGGTCGCAAATACTGTGACAGGCTACCGTCCGGAGGGCAGCCTTGGTGTACAAGGGGGCGGCTATAAGGACTGGGCAATCCAGGAATTGGGAATCCCCTCCCTCACCATTGAGATCGGCTGTCAAAAAACACCTCTGCCCGAACGGGAGCTATACAGCATCTTCTACCGTAATCTTTCTCTTCTCCCCGCCATTGCCCAATGGCTGACACAGCAATAGGAAACGGCGTGCCATTCGGCACGCCGTTACACTATTAAATCTTTGAAAAACC
>JAZRBJ010000061.1:0-8323 GCA_045635065.1 Faecousia sp.
TCCCGCCGATGAACCCCATACATAGTAACCCCCACAACCACAAATTGTTGTTTGTGGCGATTATTAATGTATTCCGGGACAGGTGATGGAAACCACCTTTTCAATAATCTCATGCAACGCTTCTGCCTGCTTTGTAGCAGCTGCCCTGTAAATTACTTCCTTGCCATCCCGCCGGGTTGTTACCAGCCCGCTATCCTTTAAAAGCTTTAAGTGATGACTCAGCGCAGGGCTGCTCATATCCATCATGGTTGCCAGATTCAACACACAGTCTTCTCCATGGCACAAAATCCAGAACAGACGCACCCGGGTTCCGTCACCTAAAATTTTAAACACATCGGCAATCAAACCGAATTCCTCCACATTGGGCATATTCGCCATTTTCATACCATGCACAGCACAAGGCATTTCCATATTATTATCTCCTTTTCATAAACAACACCCGGACGGCGTTCAGCACCGCCAGAACCATCACGCCCACATCCGCAAAAATCGCCAGCCACATATTGGCAAAACCCAGGGCACCCAAAATCAGGCATACCAACTTAATGCCCAGGGCAAACCAAATATTCTGATGCACAATTGCCATACATTTTGCAGACAGTTTCATAGCTGTTACCAGTTTTTGAGGATCGTCATCCATCAGCACTACATCAGCCGCTTCTATAGCCGCATCGCTGCCCAGAGCGCCCATGGCAATGCCCACATCGGCTCTGCCCAGCACAGGCGCATCGTTAATGCCGTCACCCACGAAGGCTACTTTTTCTCCCTGTTCCATAAGCTGCTCCACCTTCTGCACCTTATCTCCGGGAAGCAGACGGCTATACACTTCAGTAATGCCCAATTCCCCCGCAGCATGGTTGGCAGCGGATTCGCTGTCACCGGTAAGCATCACAATGCGCCGGATGCCCAGCTTTTTCAGCTTACCCACCGCCTGGGCTGCCGTGGGTTTTATGCTGTCACGAATCAAAATACAGCCGCAATATATCCCATCCACAGCAACATATACCAAAGTACCTGCCTCGTGACAGGCGGTAAAAGCAACTCCCAATTCCTGCAGCAGTACCTCATTTCCCACAGCCACTTCCCTGCCGTCCACGATAGCCGTAACACCCCGGCCACTGTGTTCAAAAATCCGGGTTACACGGGTGGTATCCGGTTCTGCAGAGCATGCGCTGCGCAAACTTTGGCTGATGGGATGGGAAGATGCGCTTTCTGCCAAAGCCGCAAGCTCCAATAGCTTTTCCCCATCCATGGTATTTTCCAATACCTGCTCCACCCGGAACTTGCCCTGGGTCAGCGTACCGGTTTTATCCATTACCACAGCGCTAACCTTGGATAAGGCTTCCAGATAATTGGCCCCCTTTACCAACACACCCGCTTTGCCCGCCGCACCGATACCGGCAAAAAAGGTAAGGGGTATGCTGATCACCAAGGCGCAGGGACAGCTGATAACCAGGAAGGTCAGCGCCCGGTACAACCATTCTCCCCATACGCCGTTCAAACCCAAAATTATCCGGATCACCGGAGGCAGCAAAGCCAATGCCAATGCAGCATAACACACAAAGGGGGTGTAATACCGGGCAAAGCGGGAAATGAATTTCTCGCTTTTGGATTTTCTTGCGCTGGCATTTTCCACCAGTTCCAAAATCTGCGTCACGGTGGATTCGGTGTAGGGCTTGGTGGTGCGAATCCGCAACACCCCGCTTAAATTGATACAGCCACTGAGCACCTCTTCTCCCGGAGAAATCTCCCGGGGCTGACTTTCACCGGTAAGAGCTGCCGTATCCAGCACGGAACTGCCTTCCACCACAATGCCGTCAATGGGAATTCGCTCACCGGGACGCACCACCAAAACGCAGCCCACTTCCACCGCCTCCGGATCGGTCTGGGTAATCACCCCAGCCTTTTCCACATTGGCATAATCCGGACGAATATCCATGAGGGCGCTGATATTTCGCCGGCTCTTTCCTACGGCATAGCTTTGGAATAATTCTCCCACCTGGTAAAAAAGCATAACCGCAACGGCTTCCACATAATCCCCGGTCTGGGTAATGCCGATTACCAGAGCGCCAACCGTGGCAACCGCCATAAGAAAATTCTCATCAAACACCTGTCGATTGAGAACGCCTATTGCAGCGCCCCGCAAAATATCCCAGCCTACAATGAAATACGGCACCAAATACAAAGCAAACCGAGCCCAACCCCTAACCGGAACAAAGGCAAGTCCTGCCATCAACGCTCCTGCTATCAAAATCCGCAGGAGCATTTTCTTTTGCTTTCTTGTCATTACAGATAAATCTCGCAATCGTGCGCGACCTTGCGACAATTCTTCACCGCGGCAGCCATCACAGCAGCGGTATCCACGCCCTCTTCAAATTCCACGATCAGCTTCTGCGCCATAAAATTCACCACAGCCTCTGCAATACCGGGGGTATTTTGAACCGCCAGCTCCATCTTATTGGCGCAATTGGCGCAATCTACTTCAATATAATAAGTCTTTTTCATCGGTCTACCTCATAAAATTTCAATTAAACGATTGTTTAATCGTTTAATCCAGTATATCTCCTTTTCTAAAAAAAGTCAATAAAAAAACAGGGCGGTTAAGCCCTGTTTTTTAAAAAGTTATTTATACCACAAATCCAGATAGCCACGAACGATTTTCTTCATTTCATTGAAGATAATCTCCTGACGGGCGGTGGTAGTAAAGTGTTGAAGAGAGGATCTGTCGCCGGTCTTGCTGGAGGCGGTCAGATAACCCTCATCGATCAGCTTTTGCTCGGTCTTGGGTCCGCCACACTTGGCAGCATTTTTTACAGTCCACTCTGTCAGCGCAGGAGAGGCATCCCGCTCCAGGGCTGTCCAGATATTGACCTTGCAGATGCCGTCATCAAACAGCTTCAGAATCTGGTCGTTGGATACGGAAGAAGTGCCATGCAGGCAAATCCGGGGGCCGATACGGTCCTTAATTGCCTTGGCAGCGTCGCTGTAGTAGTGCAGGTCCTGACCGGAAGCCCGATGCTCCGTACCCAGATTGGCAACCACCACATCCACGCCGGTTTCCTTCATGTACCGCTCGCACTTGTCCGCATCGGTGATTTCGCAGCGAGCTTCGCCGGTGGCGTCCACGATTTCATCGCATGCGCCTTCCACCAGCAGCTCATCACCCTTGCGCTGCACATAAGCGCGGGTCAGCTTGATATTCTCCTCCATGGGCAACGCAGAGGCGTCGAACATAACAGAAGAATACATGCTCAAATCACTTTCCAGCAACTCAGCATCCGTATCATACTGGGCATGATCCAGATGAATCAGCACATCCACATTGGGGAACACGGAAGAAACGATCTCCAGGTCGCTGCGGAACAGCTTCAGACCGATATCCCAACGCCGTGTATTGGTGTAGAACACAGACTGGCTGCGATGGTCATACTGATTGGTAATTGCCAGGGTAATAGGAATTCGGTCATATCCCTTTTCCACAGCAAATTCGCTGGCAGCGGTAAGGATGGCTTCCGTGGTGGTCAGATTCTCACTGCAAATACAGGGAATGACCCAGCCCTTCCTGGCTGCTTCCTCATAAACTGCCAGAACATTTTTCCGGCCGGTAATAATGGGCATAATGTAATCTCCTTTTAAACAACTGCATCCATAGCGGTGTGCTTCTCTTCTTCTGCCTTTTCCATCAACTGTTTGATGGTACAGCCGCCGCAAATCATGTCATAATATTCCAGCACCAATTTGGCAAGCGGGCTCTCCATATCCAACTGAGAAACCTCTTTCAGAACAGTTTTCGCCTGGGTAGCTTCCAGTTCATTCTCTGCCAGATAACGCTTAATGCCGGCAGCAATACCCACCGCAATATAAGCGGGGGTAATTCTCTGTTCCATGGCCAGCTTGGCAGAGCCGATAAGCCGATCCTCGGGGCTGAGCTTTCTCGCAGGATCACCGCCAACCCGCTGGCAGGTATCCTTCAGCGCCACATTGGTAAAACGGTACAGAAGATCGGTGATATGCAGCTGCAGAGCAGCCAGATCAGCACCATAATGCTTATGCAGCACCAGAGCGCTTTCCAGCATGGCGTTCTGCACCAGCACCCGAATCTCCGGAATGGCAATGGCCTGCCAAATATACTCCAATCCCAAAAGTCCGCCCAGATAGGCGCAGGTAGCATGGCCCATATTATGTACAAACAGCTTGCGCTTAATGTAAAAATCAAAAGGCTCATAGGGAACCATATTTTTGATCTGGGGAATCTCGCCCCGGAAGGCGGCCTTATCTACCGGCAAAAAGCCGTAGCTTTCCACACATACACGCATAGGCTCGCCGTCCTTCATCTCCTCGGTCTGCACAGGTACCATGCGACCGATGGACGCCTCCACCAAGCCAACCGTTTGGTCAAACTTCTGCTGTTCCTCCAAGGTCAGCTGTTCCTTCAGCATACCTTCCAGAATCTTGTTGGCATCATTGAGGTTCTCGCAAATGATAATATTCAGCGGTCCCTTGTTCATGGCCCAGCGCTTACGCAGACCCGCCACAATATTAGGAACGATGAACTTGAGAATTCGTGTGCCCACAGCAGTTGCCATAATGTCACATTCCGCAATGGCATCCACAGCCTCCGGCAAATTGCCGTTTGCGGCTGTTACATTCTCAATGCAAACATCCTCATAACCTTCTGTTGATACAATTCGGATGGGATAACGCTCATTGTCCTGCAGCGCCTTTACCACAGGCTCCGCCACATCAATAAAAGTCACCCGATAACCGGATTGGCTCAACAATGCACCGATAAATCCGCGGCCAATGTTTCCACCGCCATACATTACAGCTTTCATAATTTCCCTTTCTCTTATCTGCAAGTGTTCAGCGTTTTATAACCGCACAGGCAGTCACAACGCTGTAAGAAGCACTGTCTTATACAAAAAACTTCTTACTTAGCAGAAGGATACTCGTTGCACAGCAGATGGATGGGCGCTTCGTCCTCGTCGATGACGGGGAAACGACCCACGGTATCATAAAAACGGTTGTCGATGGTATCATCATTGCACATAGATACCTCGCGAATCAGCACAGTACCACCTTCGCCCCAGAAGCGGTGATACAGACCTCTGGTCAAGGTAATGCTCTGGCCGGGCTCTACGCGAACCACAGAACCTGCGGGGAAGGTATAGCTAACGCCATCCATGGAAACCTTTATATCGGTATCTGCCAGCTGCTCATCCTTTGTGGAGTTGTACAGCTTGATCATCAAATCACCGCCACCGATATTAATAATGTCCTCCATTTTATACCAGTGGAAGTGCATGGGAGTAACCTGATTTTCCTTGGCCACCAACAACTTCTCTGCATAGGTCTTAGGATATTTTTCGGGATTCTTCTGGCTGCCGTTACGAATAGCCAGCATGAGCAGGCCGATCTTGTCGAAATCACCCTGACCGAAGTCTGTGATATCCCAGCCCAGCATATTATCCCGAATTTCCTGTGCTTCTTCACCCTTTTCCTTCCACTGTTCCGGAGTCCAGGTTACGAAAGGAGGCAAGGAAACCTTATACTCCTCAAAAAGCTTTAATGCATCTTTAATCGCGTTGTTAATTTCTGAACGTTTCATATTTTTATCCTCCAAAAATTTTTTATTTCAGACAATCTGCTTGCTTTTCAGATTGATTCCTGCTTTACCTTGATATGCTCCGACAGCAAACTCGTTCATAAGTACTTTTTCAACACGGATTGCGCCCCACGGCACACTTTATGCTTCCTGTTTTCTATTCTCCATATAAATAGACCGCAGAGCCTTGTACATCTGGAATTTTCGGCTATAAATTTTCTGGTTTTCCGGATTAGGCCGAATGGGATCTCCATAATTCCAGAAGCGCTTTGCAATGGCAAAAGGATTTTCACCGGTAACAGCAGCAAGGCCCAAAATAGCACTGCCCATTGCGCCGGTCTCTTCCGCCTTCACAGGGATAATCTCACAACCCAGAATGTCTGCCTTGATTTGCAGCCAAATGGGTGAACGGGCGCCGCCACCGCAGGCAAGCAACCGTTTCAATTCCACGCCATTTTCCTGAAGCTTGTCCTGATTATAGCGCATTTCATAGGTTACGCCTTCCAGAATTGCACGATAAATATCCGGCAGTCGTGTCTGTGTGGTCAATCCTGCGATCAAGCCAGTAGCATTGGCATCCACATCCGGCGTTCCTCCCATTCCCTGCAGGAAAGGCAATATCATTAAATCTGTAGGCTTCGCAGGGGCTTGCTCGTTGAGCAGGTCATAAATACTTTTTCCCTGCTTGAAGGCTTGGTCATGCAAATGTCCCGCCAACGCATCTCGGTACCAACGCACCACAGAGCCTGCGGAAATATTATAGGCATAGGTCACGTATCCCCTATTTTCCAAATAAGGCACACAGGCAAAATTATTCTTCTGGAAATCCAAATTCTCCGGAATTGCAGAGAATAAGGGGGTAATACATTCACAAGTACCGGAGGTATCCACCGCGTCTCCAATCTCCTGCACACCAGCGCCCAAGGCATTGACGATTTGATCATGAGAACCAATGACCACCTGTACATTTTGAGAAATACCCAGCTTTTCTGCCAGCTCCGGCAAAATCACACCAACCGTTCCACCGGTAGGCAGCACCTCAGGTAGCGTATCTCCGTTGATTCCACAGGCTTTCAGCAATTCTTTAGACCAGCAACACTGCTGTACATCATACAGCAAACTGCGGCAGGCAAGGGAAATGTCTGCGCAAGCATTACCAGTGAGCCGGTAAGTAATAAAGCCTGCAATAAACAGGAATTTCCACACCGGTCGGGAGGCAATCTTCTGTGTATACAGCATTTTAGACAAGGAATAAGACGCATCCGGCAAAATCCGGGCAATGCGCATGAACTTCTCTTCTCCTACAGTCTCTACCAACTGCGTGAACTCCTGGCTCTCGGTGTTACCAAAGTACATGAGTATGTCAGTTAATGCCTCTCCCTGCTCATCCACCGCCACAAAGGATTCACCAAATGAAGAAACCGTAATCGCCACAACTTCCCTTTTATCCGGAAGCTGGGACACGCAGGCTTCTATCACCTGAAATACGGAATCAGAAAGAATCTTTGCTGGCAAATTGACCTGGCCGGCAGCCAAAGGATATTCCTTATATGCAATGGCCTGCTGCATTCCGTCATCCCGGAATGCAACACATTTACAACCGGTTCCGCCAATATCAACACCAAGACTGATCATGCTACACACCTCTTAATCAATTTCTACCCAATCATAGCCCAGATAGTTAGTAAATGCCTCCTGCAGAATCTCCTTATAATGTCCCTCACAAATGGCAGTGTGGTGCTTAAAGCCACCTCTTGCCAGTTTGATCAGCTTGTTCTGCAGATCGGGAATTTCTGCCACGCCACCGCAACCAAAGAATTCTGCCTCAATGGGATCCTCCGTAAACTTCGCTTCAGACGCATAAATTACGATTTTTCCATCCCTAGTCTGACAGTTGGAAATGGTAATGGGCATGGGCTTGATTCGGCCTTCATTGCAACCCCAGCCGCTGCCAGGGTCATTTTTAGCAAACATCTTATGCTCTGTAACCGTACCGCAGCCGGCCATCAGGCTCTGTGCCACAGGACCGCAATGGAATAAAATTACCTTATTTTCATCATCGCCATAATTGTTGTTCCAATCCAAAACTGCAGTTGCACCCTCAGAGGCCAAATTCATGGCACGCATACAAATAGCAGAGCACATATCAATTTCACAGGAAGCCACAATACCCCGATCATTCAGCTCACCAAGCAGCACACAGGGGCAAACACGCAGATAGGTCTCCATTTCATTCCAGCAACGCAATGCCAGCGCATCCAGATGATACTCATCAATGTATTCATCAATCACCACGGACACCTTTGCAAGGGTCAGCATATTGCTTTCCGGCACACGGGTGAAATCCGAATAATTCTTCAGCCGTTCTACCTTTGCCAACACAACGGAATCATCGTTTTTCTTTTCATTGACCTTGGCGAACAGCTCACTTAAATCAAAGGATTCCACATTGATGCCGTGCTTCTGCATGGCAAGTTCGTCAAAACGAACGGTCTTGAAAGCGGTGGTGCGGGCGCCAATACAGCCCAGATTAAACCGCTTCATACCATTAACCACCCGGCAAATAGCCGCAAAATTCCGCAGATTTTCCTGGAACTTTTGGCTGAGAGGATGCACCACATGGGGTTTCATCACCGTAAAGGGTACATTGTACTGACAGAACACATCCGTCACAGAGAACTTGCCGCAGTAAGCATCCCGTCGGTGCTGAAAATCCAT
>JAZRBJ010000062.1:0-9585 GCA_045635065.1 Faecousia sp.
CGGCGAGAAATATGAGGACTTCGAAACCCACATTGAAGTCTGCCTGTACAAGATGCAGAAGAAGGTTGTCAAGAAGTGGCTGCTGGCCGGCAAGCGTGTTGACGGCCGTGGCATGGATGACATCCGTCCTCTGGACGCCGAGGTTGGCGTTCTGCCCAGAGTGCATGGTTCCGGTCTGTTCGCCCGTGGCCAGACACAAGTTCTGTCTATCTGCACCCTGAACACTCTGTCCGCTGCTCAGAAGCTGGACACCATCTATGACGAAGAGGGCAAGCGTTATATCCATCACTACAACTTCCCCTCCTTCTCCACCGGCGAAGCAAGAGCTGCCCGCTCCACCAGCCGTCGTGAAATCGGTCACGGCGCTCTGGCTGAGAAGGCTCTGCTGCCTGTGATTCCCAGTGTTGAGGAGTTCCCCTACTGCATTCGTGTGGTTTCCGAGGTGCTCAGCTCCAACGGTTCCACCTCCCAGGGCTCCATCTGCGCCTCTACTCTGGCTCTGATGGACGCCGGTGTGCCCATTAGGCGCCCCGTTGCAGGTATTTCCTGTGGCCTGATCTCCGATCAGGAGACCGGTGAATGGAGAACCTTCACCGACATCCAGGGTGTTGAGGACTTCCACGGCGAAATGGACTTCAAGGTAGCCGGTACCACCGAGGGTATCACCGCTATCCAGATGGACCTGAAGAACAAGGGTCTGACCATGGAGATCATTGCAGATGCTCTGGAGCGCTGCCGCAAGGCTCGTCTGGTCATTCTGGAAGAAGTCATGCTTCCCTGCATTGCTGAGCCCCGCGCTGAGGTCAGCGAATTTGCTCCCAAGATGATCAGCCTGAAGATTCCCGTGGACAAGATCCGTGAGGTCATCGGCTCCGGTGGCAAGACCATTCAGAAGATCTGCGCTGATACCGGCGCTAAGGTGGACATCGAGGACGATGGCAGCGTATTTATTTCCGCTGTTGACTCCGCCGCCGCTTATGCTGCCAAGAAGATGGTGGACGACATCTGCTTCGTTCCCGAAGTTGGCAAGCTGTACTACGGCAAGGTTGTTCGCATCCTGCCCATCGGCGCTTTTGTGGAAATCGCTCCCGGCCACGACGGCATGGTGCACATCTCCAAGCTGGAGAACCGCCGTGTAGAGAAGGTCGAGGATGTGCTGAACCTGGGTGACATGACCTGGGTCAAGTTCATGGGCTTCGATGAGAAGGGCCGTGCAAACTTCAGCCGCAAGGACGCTCTGAAGGAAATGGAAGAGAACCAGTAATTAAACATTGAATGCCCGGTGCATTTGTGATATGCACCGGGCATTTTCTTGTATAAAAGACTAAATATTGTATGGTTTCACCATTTTATTATGCTACATGTTGTGTTTCGACAGCATTTTTAGTCTATTCATGTTAAGATTCCCACAGGAGGCCGGGAATCAGTCGAATCACGGCGACTGTGGCATCGTCAGTGCCATCCTTGCTTCCTGCCTCCAGAATCCTCTGGGCCAATTCCCGGGCAGAGGTATCCGGAGAAGCAAAACAGAGGGCGCCCTCTCCGCCCACACCGTCGCTGAGCAGCACCAGCATTTCTCCCCTGCGAAGGGACAGCCGCTCCACCGTTTCCCGGCTTTCGGTTACCGACAGCCCCGGCGGTGGTGTGACTGTCCCGATTTTTTCTGTTCCCCCTCGGTTAATTAAATAAGACGGCGCTGCGCCCCATTTATACACCGACGCCCTTCCTGTGTCCAGCTCCAACTCACACATATCCACCGTCACCGCCCCGGCGGCCTGGCGCAAAGCGCAAAGACTGTTTAGACTGCGCAAGGCATGCTCCGCCGAATACCCTGCGCTAAGCAATTTTTTCAATATCGAGGCAGCCATGCGCCCTTCCTCCGCTGCCCCCAGCCCGGTTCCCATGCCGTCGCACAAAATTACATAGTACCGGCATGCAACGCCTGCAAAACAAACACACCTGTCCCCGTTATCCTGTAAGGAACGATTCGCACTGAATGCCACCTCCGGCTGATACCTTGGGGTGGTTTTTCCCAATCGTCGTCCCAAACTATCAGAAAGCTCCTGTAAATAATCGCACAAAAAACGGTATTGCTGTACCATGGCGCTGCGATATTCCTCCTGGCGTTGGCGATCCGCCCGAATAAAACGCAGCTGTTCCTGTGCTCTGTGCAATTCCTGCAGCAAACGACCGGGCTTCCGGCAGCGAATGGGAACATCATTGGTATCCAGCAGTGGTTGGTATAACACTTGTATGTCCATTTTCCCAATCTGCTCCCGTTCCCTGCAACCCTTACGACAAGGACAGTTTCCACAAGCCCGTTCTCCGGTGCGCACCAAAAGCGCCGCTTCATCCACCGGAATCTGAGGCAATTCCAATAATGCCTGCTGCGCTTGAGAAAACGCACCCGCTACCATTTCCAGCCGCACCTGGGCAATCCCGGTTTCTCCCCGTCGGTGCGCTACTTTTGTCTGCCCGGGTAAAACCAGTCCCAAAAGTCCCCCTAATGCCAAGGCGGGTATGGGGTTTATATCCCATTTCCCGCAAATTGCCATGACACCGATATACACAAACACAGGGGCGCTGTGAATCATCCACCGACGCACATGAGGAACCAGCCGTATCAAATAACTCAAGCATATCACCGCCGTCATGGGAACAGGAGAAACCTGAGCCAAATCTAGCGCCAGCCCCGCCAAGGCAGCAGCAGGAAACGCGCCAACTGTGGCCAAAGCTCCGGAGGCAATAAATCCCAATCCAAAATATGGAATTGGGACAACCTGGGCCAAAGCCAACACGCCCAATCCGCAGGTCAACCAATCCGCTATTGGATCTCGGCGCTGGGCCACCAGATCAAACAGGCCCGTAGCCGCGCCTGCCAGCAACACTCTCAGCCCATAAATCAGAACCGTAGTTTCATCTCCTGCCCACAGCTGCACGCCCAGCCCCACTGCCGCAGTAACAAAAGCTGCGCAGGCCGGTCTTAGTAATGGCGCAGTTTTAAGAAAGGGTCTGTCCCCCAACACCAAAACCACCAGCAAGCCGCCTACCATCCATAAAACACCCTGACCGCCTGCACCATCCCAAAAATGCCAATAACCCAAAGCGCCGCCCAGCGCAATGCATACGGATGGCCATCCCGCAGAAGCGCATAGCAGCGCTGCCGCCAAAGGCAGAGGCTGATTTCGTAGGCTTGCCGCGCTAAGCAAAAACCCGCTGAGTCCGTAAGCAGCAATGCGCAGCGCCATTGTAAACCGCTCATCCGTACGGAGCCGCCTTAGAAACCGGTAAAATTTATGTAGGTAAGATTGAATTGTTACGATCATTTGTACCACTACCTTTCCTCTTTCAAGAAAATCCTATCACATAAAAAAGAATTTTCCTGTCGTAACAGATAAGCTGAAGAAAGATTCTTGCACAGAAGGCGGTACAGGTGTATAATAAGTAAAAATCCAACCGACTCCCCACGGAGGCAATTTATGGGCATTGAATTTGAACTGAAATACAGCGCCACCATGGAAATCCACAAACAGCTTCTGTCTTTGACTGAAAACTGGGAATCCATTGAAATGGAAACCACCTATTACGACACCCCCTCCGGTTCCCTTTCCCAGCGAAAATATACCCTGCGCCGCCGACTGGAAAACGGCGTCAGTATCTGCACGGTAAAAACCCCCGCCGCCAACGGTGCTCGAGGAGAATGGGAAACGCCCTGTGAAGATATCCAGGCTGCCATCCCTGTGTTATGTAAACTGGGTGCGCCTGTTGATTTATCCACGCTGACAGCAGGGGGGCTGACCGCCGTTTGCGGCGCACGCTTCACCCGACAAGCCGCTGTTGTACGGCAAGGGGATTCTCTTCTGGAAATAGCGCTGGATCACGGTGTTCTTTTCTCAGGCTCTTTACAGCAGCCCCTTTGTGAAGTTGAGGTAGAATTAAAGACAGGCAAGCCTTCCGATGCTTTAACCTATGCAAATATGCTGGCGCTACAATTTTCTCTAATACCCCAACCCCACAGCAAGTTCCGCAGAGCTCTGTCTTTATATAAGGAGGCAAATCATGGCGCAGCTGAATAATCTGTTTTCCAAATATGACCGCCTTGTGCTTTTTGATACAGAAACCACCGGTCTGCAATACAGCCGGGACGAAATCATCGAATTTGCCGCCGTGGTGGTAGAGCGCAAGGATGGCAAGGTTTTTATTGTAGAAGAATACGACGAACTGATCACCCTCAGCCCCGGAGGTTTCATTCCGCCCCAAATTCAGGAACTCACCGGTATTTCCAACGAAGATGTGGCGCAACGAGGTATTTCCAAGGCGCAGGTATGCAGCGACATTGCCCGCATGATTGCAGGAAACACCCTTCTTCTGGCCTATAACGCCCATTTTGACCTAAGCTTTCTTTATTACCTGCTGTTGCGCAATGGCAATCCCGCAATTCTAAAAGGCAAGGATAAGTTGGATCTTCTGACAGTCTACAAGGACCGCCACAGCTATCCCCATAAACTGTGCAACGCCATTGAAATATACAATCTTTCCGGACAGGTGGTTAACTCCCACCGGGCGGTAGACGATGTAATTGCCACCGTTGCCGTCATGGAAGCCATGGAAGAAGAAAAAGACGATTTACATAATTATGTAAACCTGTTTGGCTACAACCCCAAATACGGCATTTCCGGAAAACCCATTGGCTCTATTACATATAAGCCCCAACAATTTGATCCTGTCTCCCCTCTTTATAACTTATAACCTTTGCCTTGCCTGGGCCAGTAAGAAGAATCCCTATGTACAACAAAACTGTTTATACTCTGGGAGTAAACCGCTCCTGCATCCGGGAGCTATTATCCTTAACTCTCCCAACAACCCATCCGGTACGGTATATACTTCCCAAACCCTTACTGCCCTGGGTGCTCTGTTGCAGCGTAAAAGTCAGGAATTTGGACACCCCATTTACATTGTCTCCGATGAGCCTTACCGGGAATTGACATACGGCTATGAAGCGCCTTTTCCCAGCGGGCAATGAAAAAAGACCTTCTGGTGGTACCCGGCACCGATTTTGGTTGCCCGGAGTATTTTCGGATTTGCTACTGTGTAAGTCACAGTATGATCCTCAAGAGTCTCCCCGTATTTTCCACACTCATTCAGGAATTCTAACCGGTTATATAAGGAGCAGTTTAAGGCACTCTTAAACTGCTCCTTTTTTTATACTTGACAAAACCGGTTTTTATTTATACAATAACTGTACTAGTACAGTTAATACAGTTAATACGGAGGTGTGACAATCATGCAACTGGATTATCGGGATGCCCGTCCGATTTACACCCAAATTGTAGATAATTTTCGCAATCAAATTATGGGTGGAATCCTGCTTCCCGGGGAACGGCTTCCCAGTGTGCGGGAATTGGCCTCAGAGCTGACTATCAACCCCAACACCATTCAGCGGGCTTACCGGGAACTGGAAGCCGACGGCTGGATCGCCTCAGTCCCCGGCAAGGGCAGCTTTGTCTGCGGCGCACCCCTTTGTTCTCAGCAGGAACAAACCGCGCTGCTAAAGACCTTTGATGATACAGTGGAAGCGCTGCTGAATCTGGGTATTACCCGGGAAGAATTGATAGAGCGGCTACAGCAAGGAGGAACGAAAAATGCTTGAACTAAAAAACATCACAAAAACCTTTGGCAATTTCAAAGCATTGGATGACCTGTCCATGACCGTTCCCAAGGGTGCGGTTTATGGCTTGGTAGGCCCTAACGGCGCAGGCAAATCCACCGCCATCCGCCATGTGCTGGGCGTCTACCGCCCGGACAGCGGCACAGTCACCTTTGACGGCGTATCGATTTACGAAAACCCAGCCGCCAAGGTTCGCATCGGTTCTATTCCCGATGATATTTTCTATTTCCCCTCCGCCACGCTGGAGGATATGCACAGCTACTACAAAGGCCTATATCCCCAATTCGACGACGGCCTGTTTACCAAGCTGTACGATATTTTTCAGCTACCCAAAAAATCCCCAATTCGACGATTCTCCAAAGGTATGCAAAAGCAGGCCGCATTCCATTTAAGCATCTGCACCCGGCCGGACATGCTGGTTTTGGATGAGCCGGTGGACGGCTTGGACCCAGTAATGCGCCGACAGGTTTGGAGTTTGCTGTTAAGTGATGTTGCCCAAAGGGAAACCACCGTGCTGATCTCCTCCCACAACCTGCGGGAGCTGGAAGATATTTGCGACCATGTGGGCATTATGGATCACGGCAAAATGCTGCTGGAGCGCAGTTTGGCAGATATGCAAGGCGCAACCCACAAGCTGCAGCTGGTGGGCGAAGTCCCCGACGGGCTGGAAATTCTCCATGAAAGCGCCTCCGGCCGTCTGCGCACCCTGGTGGTTCGAGGAAGCGCAGAATATATTGCAGCACAGGCAAAAACCACTTCTCCTGCCTATTTTGATGTGCTACCCCTTTCCTTGGAGGAAATTTTTATTTACGAGCTGGGAGGTGTGAACTATGAAGTCAAGAATATCGTTCTGTGATTCCACGGTTTTGAAGAAAAACCTCACCCGTTTTGCACCGGCATGGGTACTATACGGTGTATTCTGGCTTTTACTTCTGGTAATCATGTTAGACAGTAACGGCAGCGGCAAATGGTTTGCATACAGCATGGCAGAAAGTCTGACCTTCACCGCTGTATTCAATTTCTGCTACGCATTTCTGTGCGCTCAGCTGCTGTTTGGTGATTTGTACAACAGCCGCATGTGCAATGCCCAGCACGCCATGCCTCTAAGACGGGAAACCTGGTTCTTCACTCATGTAATCAGCGGTCTTATCTTCTCCTTTGGCCCTAATGTGCTAATCATGCTGCTTTCCTCCGTCTTTATGGAAAACGCATTTGTAGTGGCCCCCTTGTGGCTGCTGATCGTAACGCTGCAATTTCTGTTCTTCTTTGGCGTGGCAGTATTCAGCGCCTACTGCGTAGGCAACCGCTTTGCCATGGGCTTGGTGTATCTAATCATTAACTTCCTGTCCATGATTCTTTTCTGGCTGCTGGATAACCTGTATGTACCCCAGCTCTACGGCATCCGCATTGATGAAACACCCTTCACCTGGTTCTGCCCGGTATTTTATATGGTATCAGAACCGACTGTTGATTTATCATTTTCCGAGTTCAATCAGCTAACCGCCATCTTTTTGGAAGCCGGCTTCTGGTACACCCTGCTGTGCGCCGGCATCGGCCTTGTGTTCATGGCCTTGGCTCTGCTGCTATACCGCAAGCGAAATCTGGAATCCGCCGGTGATTTCATGGCCATTCGCGCCTTCAACCCTGTGTTTTTGCTTCTCTACTGCCTTTGCGTCGGTACAGTTTGCTACCTCTTCTTCTCCTTAAGCATTGGCGAAGAAAATCTATTTTTCCTCCTGGTAGGACTAATCATCGGTTGGTTTACCGGTCGTATGCTGCTGGAACGCACAATCCGGGTTTTCCGTTTAAAATCCTTCCTGGGCTGCGGCGCTCTGCTGCTGGTATTCTTCTGCAGCCTGCTGCTTACCCGGCTGGATCCCATTGGTATCACCCGTTGGATTCCCGAAGCAAATGCTATAAAGGGTGTTCATATCACCACAGGCGGCAGCCGCTATGACTATTACACCAACGGAACTAATTATTTAAGTGACCCTGCAGATATTGACGCTGTGCTAACCCTTCATCGCTATGGCACAACGCACCGTGATGCAAATGTTAACGGCAAGCCAGATGTATCCATTACCATCCGGTATGAACTGAAAACCGGCATTGTCGCCACCCGATACTATAGCGTGGATACTGACACAGTGGAAGCGACCGTGCTGGAAAACCTCATGAGCCGCAGCAATGTGGTACTGGGAACGGAATTAATTGACGGCGCCAGCATTGCCGAATCCTTAGTTATGATTCGTACCCCTCAGGACAAAATCCTCACCGGCGCAGAAATGGAAGGCCTTTTAGATGCCATTTTGCTGGACTGCGCAGAGGGCAACCTTGCCCAGGATTGGGCTTTCCACGCCGATGAAAACTCTCTCTGGCTGACCCTGGAATGGAAAACCGACAAAGCCTACACCCATTACCGGGAAGTAAGAGTCTATCCCTCCAGCGTTCACACCTATGCCTACCTGTTGGAACACGGGCTTATCGGCGCTGAAGACTACAAATAAGCAACCAGGCTCTGCCCGTTAAGGCAGAGCCTGCTTTGTCATATCCCCAAGGCTTGGCTCATAGACTCTAGTACAAACTTTGGGAGGTATGCCTATGAAGCGACGGGCGTGTTGCATATTGATAATAATACTGGTTCTGGGAATGTTACCACTCTCTGCAGCCGCTACAACCACAGATATTCCCGGCAAAAGCGCCTTATTAATGGATGTCACCACCGGCACTATACTCTATGAGAAAAACGCCCATGAACCCTTAGCCCCTGCCAGCGTCACCAAGGTTATGACCATGCTTCTGATTATGGAGGCCATTGACTCCGGCAAAATCGGCTGGAACGACACCGTCACCGCCTCGGAGGCCGCCGCCGCCAAAGGAGGCAGTCAAATCTATTTGAAAGTTGGGGAAGAAATGTCCGTGGCAGATATGGTCAAATCCATTGCTGTCAGTTCCGCCAACGATTGCGCCTGCGCCATGGCAGAGCATCTGGCCGGTAGTGAAAGCGCCTTTGTGGAGCAAATGAACGCCCGGGCAAAAGAATTGGGCATGGAAGATACTCATTTTGTTAACTGCACCGGGCTGGACGATGACCCTGCCGCCAAAGAGCATTTGACCTCCGCCCATGATATTGCTGTCATGTCCCGGGAACTGCTGAAAAACCACCCGGACATCAAAAAGTATACTACCATTTGGATGGACACCGTGCGCGACGGCGCATTCGGCCTTTCCAACACCAACAAGCTGGTTCGCTTTTATAATGGCGCAACAGGACTGAAAACCGGTTTCACCTCCGCAGCCGGCTATTGTCTTTCCGCCTCTGCCCAGCGGGACGGCATGGAGCTGGTAGCAGTAGTCATGGGTTGCGAAACCTCCGCCCAGCGGTTTGCCGCCTGTAAATCCATGTTGGACTACGGCTTTGCCAACTTTGCCCTGGTCAATCCGCAGCTTCCGGAAAGCGCCCAGATTCCCGTAACGCTGGGAAAATCTCAACATGTCACCGCGATTCCTGCCCAGGATAGCAGCCTGCTCATTGATAAATCACAACGTAATCAAATTAATATACAAACCAGTCTGGAAGAAACCGTCACCGCACCGGTGAGCAGGGGGCAGCGGCTGGGCACCATGACGGTAAAAGCCGGGGAACAAATTCTTTCTCAAATCCCCCTGGTAGCGGAAACCGGCATAGAACGCCTTGGCTTCTTTGATATTTTCTGGCGCGCTTTAAACCGCGTGCTAATGGCAGCATAACAAAAACCCGGCATAAGCCGGGTTTTGGAGTCTGTCAAAAAACACTTTTTGACAGACTGGCAGAGGTCACTAAAGTCGTCAAGACAAGCAACGCGACCCCGAAGTGTATAAAGATACTCGAGAGGGAAGCGTTACGCAGTAAGTCAGAACACCTTGCGCAGCAAGCC
>JAZRBJ010000063.1:0-9104 GCA_045635065.1 Faecousia sp.
AGTCAAAACACCTTGCGCTGTAAGATTATTTCGCCATTCATCAATCCAAACAATTAAGAATGCCTTTCCTTGCAGTAGAAAGAAGCGCCAATCACCAAAACTTTGTGTTTTGTCGATTGGCGACTTTTTTGACACTCTGACAAGATGCACCCGTTTTTTCGGGTGCATCTTGCTGCACAATCAGATGTTTCCCTGGGTGTACAGGGGATCCGGCTTGGCACAGGTGGTTTTCACCTTTACAAAAGTACCGGTTTTGCTGCTTTCCATCATGCTTTCAATGACATCCAGCACATGCAGGGACAATTCTTTGTTTGCCCGGTTGGTACGGCCTTCTGCAATGGCCTTGGCCATTTCCGCAGGGCCAATGCCCCGGCTGTTTTCTGCGTAGGGCAGCTTGTTTTTCAAAACCTGCTGATCGTCTCTGCTGCGAATGAGCTTGACTTCACCGCTGAAACCGTTGGGGTCGGGCAGTTGCATGATTGCCTTTTCACCGCAGATATGGAATTGGTTCAGGTTATAGGATGCAGTTTCGCCGTTCAGCACAAAGGTGCCGGTAATGCCGCTTTCAGTGCGGACAATAGCAGTGACCTGGGCTTCGTTGTTGTATTCGTAGGTCTTGCCGTAGTCGGGGGTGCCTTCCACTGCGCCGGTGCGCAGGGGCTTGCGGTTTTCCACGATGGCGCAGACTTCTGCAATGGGGCCCAGCATGCTGACCAGAGCGGTGAGATGATAAACACCGAAGTCGTAGCAGATGCCGCCGTCGGGAGAACGGAGAAAGATATATTTGGAGGTCAGCATATCCAGACAGCGGGTGACCACCACATGGAAGGAAGTCACATTACCCAGTTCTCCTTCGTCAATGGCCTGCCGGGCTCTCTGAAAAGCGGCGCCCAGGAAGGTGTCCGGGGCAGCGCCCAGATATACGCCTTTTTCCTCTGCCAGGGCAACCAGTTCCTTTGCCTGCGCCAGGTCAATGGTCATGGTTTTTTCGGTGTATACATGCTTTCCTGCCAACAGATCCTGCTTGATCAGACCGTAATGGGCGGGGGCGGGCGTCAGAACAATGACCATGTCCACCCCGGGATCAGCCAGCACATCTTCATAGGTACGAACGGGAATGTTGTATTGCGCGGAGCGCTCTTTTGCCCGCTCGGCAGAAAGGTCGCACACACCGACTACTTTCAGATTGGGGAAAACGGTGGTCATATTCTGCAAATAAATATTGCTGATCATACCGCAGCCAACCACGGCAACATTTGTTTTTTTATTCATGACATACTCCAATCAGTCGGGGTACACAAGACCCTTCATAAAGCCGGCAGGCTTGTGCTCCAGCTCCTGGAAGGCCTTGTTGATTTCAGACAGTTTATATTCGTGGGTGACCAGAATTTTAATATCGAAAGTACCCTTGCAAATCAAATCGCAGGCTCTGCGCATATCGTCAGATTGGTCCAAAGAATGACCGGGATGGGGAACGATAATATCGCAGCTTTTGGCAACGCATTTGCGGAAGTCAAAGTTATTGCTCATTTCCTCATAGGCGCTCATGACGATCAAGCGGCCCCGGCCTTTTTTCAGGTAATCCAGCGCGCCGTTGAGCAGGGCATGAACACCGGTGCCTTCCACAACGAAATCAGCCATGTGACCGGAGGTGATCTCCTTGATACGCTCCTCCACATTTTCACGCTTGGAGTTGATGGTGTGGGTAGCGCCGTACTTTTTAGCCAGCTCCAGCTTGGTATCGTCGATGTCAACAGCAATCAGACCTGCCAGCAGCTTGCCGCCCAGTGCCTGGGTGCACCACAGCCCCATGGGGCCGCAGCCAATGATCACACCGTAGTCACCGGCTTTGGGCGCAACCGCTTCCAGAACAGTGATGATGCACTTCAAAGGCTCGCCAAGGAAATACTTGGTATCCACATCGTCGGTCAGCTTGACGGCAGAGGCGGCCTTGCAAATCGCATATTCGGCAAAAGCGCCGCCTGCGCCCAGGCCGCTGGCTTTGTCGCCTTCCTTGAAATTGGTTATGCCTTCACCAACCTTTACAACAGTACCCGCCCACTCGTGACCGATGGGGAAGGGATAACCTTTGGGACTGAGGATATAGCCCTTCCAGTGGTTCAGCTCCCAGTTGCACAGACCGCAGGATGCTACCTTGACCATGATCTCACCGGCACCGGGCTCTCTGTCCACTTCGTGGATCTCAAAACGGCCGGGTTCAGCCAGCATTGCTTGTTTAAACTTCATAGGACATTCCTCCTTAAAATTTTGTCTGATTACAGTATTGCATACCGGAAAGCCCGATGGTATAATAATCGGGATTCAAACATGGACAAAAACGACTTTTGGAGGCGGGTCATGAAGCTTGAAGCCATTGGGAAAAGTAAAAACACCTTGTTTTTGAGCCGGGGACACTGTCATGAAGAATGGGAGCTGTGTTATATTTCCAAGGGAACCGGAATTGCCACGGTGGGAGAGGAAACCCATTCATTTAAGCCGGGAAGTTTGGTGCTGTGTCCTCCGGGCATGAGCCATGCGAAGACCTCGGAGGAGGGCTTTTCTGATTATTTCATACATTTCTCCGGCTGTGATTTTTCTTTGAAGCCCTGTTTTTTAAAGGATGACTACGACAGAAAGCTATATCATCTGATCAAGGTGCTGCATACTGCTTATTATGAGAAGAAATCCGGCGCGGTGTGCGATGCGCTGTTTGAGGCAATTATGGGTTTGGTGCGGCCGGGGCTGGACAGTCCCCGGCGGAATAAGTATGTTCAGCAGCTGCAGCAGACTATTATCAGTGAGTTTACCAATCCGGACTTTTTGCTGCAGGAGGCCATGGAACAGATTCCGTTGAATAAGGATCATTTGCGCCGGCTTTTTAAGGATGCGCTTGGATTGACACCTCATGGATATTTGCTGCAGCTGCGCATGGAAAGCGCGAAACGCATACTGTCCAGAGAAGCGGGTACTACTGTAGCGGAGGCGGCGTTTCGCTGCGGATTTTATGATCCCTTGTATTTTTCCAGGGCCTTTCGTAAGTACACGGGTATTTCACCTGCTCAATGGAAGTGAGGAGATGCTATATGAAAAAATTGTTGATTACCGGATTCGATCCCTTCGGCGGAGAGAAGATCAATCCTGCCTGGGAAGCGGTTAAGCTTTTGCCGGATACCCTAGGGGAATATACCTTGTACAAGCTGGAAATTCCTACGGTATTTCAAAAGGCAGGGGAGAAGGTGCTGGCAGAAGCGCAAAGATTGCAGCCGGATGTGATTTTATGTATCGGGCAGGCCGGTGGCAGAGCAGCAGTAACACCGGAACGGGTAGCGGTCAATGTGCGGGATGCCCGCATTGATGATAATGAGGGGAATCGTCCGGAGGATGCGCCCTGCGTGGCCGGTGGCCCGGCAGCTTATTTTTCCACCGTTCCCATCAAGAAAATGGTGGCGGCGATGAAAGATGCGGGCCTGCCTGCTGCGATATCCGATTCTGCGGGAACATTTGTGTGCAATGATGTTCTTTACATGCTTTTGCATTCCTGTGCTGACAGTTCTGTGAAGGTTGGATTTATCCATGTTCCGTTCCTGCCGGAGCAGGGGCAGCCAAGCCTTGCGCTGGAAGAAACTGTCCGGGGATTACAGGTAGCGATTGGTACATTGTGATTATGCACAATATACACTCAGGAGGTATGTCTTTGGTGGATAAATGTCTACAAACTTTATATTTATCCGTTGACATTGCATAATGAGCGGTGGTATAGTAATGCAATCTTATTTCCTGAAAAGGGAAGGTAAAGGAGAGATAAGAAATGAAGAAGATTCTCGCTGTTGTTTGTGCTGTTTTGATGGTCATTTCTCTGGTCGCCTGCGGCGCAGCTGACACCAATGAAACCAAGGGCGCAGACACTGCCAAGAAGTATACCATCGGCGTCTGCCAGTATATGCCCCATCCCGCTCTGGATAAGGCAACCGAAGGCTTTAAGGCTGCCGTTGTTGCAGCTCTGGGCGAAGAAAATGTGGTCTTTGATGTGCAGAATGCTGCCGGTGAGGCCTCCAACTGCGTTACCATCGTCAACGGTCTGGTGGCTTCTAATGTGGATCTGATCATGGCAAACGCCACCCCCGCTGTGGCTGCTGCCTATAATGCTACCGAAACCATTCCCATTTTGGGCACTTCCGTTACCGAGTACGGTGTTGCTTTGGGCATTACGGACTTCTCCGGTACGGTCGGTGCCAATGTTTCCGGCACTTCCGACCTGGCTAATCTGGATGACCAGGCACAGATGGTCATTGACTGGTGCCCCGATGCCAAGAATGTGGGCCTGCTGTACTGCAGCGCTGAGGCTAACTCCAAGTACCAGGTGGACAAGGTTCAGGCATACCTGGAAAGCAAGGGCCTGACCTGCAAGCAGTTCCGGTTTGCAGATACCAGCGATATGATGGCTGTTACCCAGGAAGCTGCCAATTACTCCGATGTAATTTATGTTCCCACTGACAATACTGTGGCTAACAACGCCAGCGCCATTGACAGCATCTGCCGTCCCGCCGGAGTGCCTATCATTGCCGGTGAGGCCGGTACCTGCAAGCAGTGCGGTATTGCTACGCTGTCCATCGATTACTATGATCTGGGCTATGCTACCGGTGAAATGGCAGTGAAGATTCTGCGTGACGGCGCAGACATCACCAAGATGGCCATCGAATACACCCCTGCTGAGAAGGTTGCAGCTTTGTACAACGAAGAGATCTGCAGCGAGCTGGGCATTACACCTCTGGAAGGCTACGACAAGCTGGAAACCGAATGATTAACCTCCGGGGCAAGATGGGAAACTGTCTTGCCCCGCTTGACATACACTTTCGAAAGGATACGCAAAAATGGCAATTTTTCTGGAACGGTTGCTGAACTTTGGCAATGCCTTGCCCGGCGTGGCTTCCCAGGGTCTGATTTGGGGCATTATGGCTATTGGACTTTATATTACCTATAAGATTTTGCAGCTTTCTGACTTGACGGTGGATGGCTCTTTCTGCACCGGCGGCGCGGTGTGCATCGTAATGATGGCTATGGGTTATCCAACCTGGTTGGCAATGGCTTGCGCATTTCTTGGCGGTATGATTGCCGGCGCTGTGACCGGTACGCTGCATACCGTTTGCAAGATTCCTGCCATTCTGGCGGGTATTTTAACTCAGCTGGGCTTGTGGACTATCAATATGTTGATCATGGGTCTGCAGACCGGCGAACTGATCTCTACCTTGACCATTCCGTCTCGCACCAGCAAGCCTCTGGTTTCTGCAATGTTTTTAGCCAAGGCGCTGGACGGCAGCAAGCCTTTCTATCTGTATCCGCCTTTGACCATGGGTATTCTGACTGTTTTGATCATTGCGGCGCTGTACTGGTTCTTTGGTACAGAGCGGGGCGCATCTATCCGCGCTACCGGCGCCAATGAGCATATGGCCCGGGCTCAGGGCATCAACACCAATGCCAACAAGATGTTGGGTTTGATGTTGGCAAACGGCCTGGTTGCTTTGTCCGGCTCTCTGTTTGCTCAATATAACGGCAATGCAGAGATCAATATGGGCAGAGGCGCGATTGTAATCGGATTGGCTGCCATCATTATCGGCGATGTGCTGTTCGGCAAGCTGTTCAAGAACTTTGCGCTGAAGCTGCTGGCTGTCAGCCTGGGCGCCATTGTCTACTATATTGTGATTCAGGCGGTGCTGACACTGCTGAAGGTGGATTCCCAGTATCTGAAGCTTATGTCCGCTGCCATCGTTGCCGTGTTCCTGACTGTGCCTAATTTGAAAGGAACGAAAAAGAAGGGGGTACCGACATGCTCCAAATAATGGATATTTATAAAACCTTTAATGCCGGTACAATTAATGAGAAGCGGGCGCTGCAGGGTGTCACGCTGAATTTGAAACCCGGCGATTTCGTCACGGTCATCGGCGGCAACGGCGCAGGTAAAAGTACCCTTATGAATACGGTGTCCGGCGCCTACCCCGTGGATGCAGGCAAGATCCTCATCGACGGCAAGGATGTGACCCATCTGCCGGAGTACAAGAGAGCCAAGTATATTGGCCGTGTGTTCCAGGACCCCATGATGGGTACTGCTGCCACCATGCAGATCGAGGAAAATATGGCTTTGGCAGCCAGAAGAGGCAAGATCCGCACCCTGCTGCCCGGTATCACCAAGAAGGAACGGGCGTTCTACAGGGAGCAGCTGAAAATTCTGGATCTGGGTCTGGAGGATCGGCTTACCGCTAAGGTCGGTCTGCTGTCCGGCGGTCAGCGTCAGGCGCTGACATTGTTGATGGCAGCCCTGCAAAAACCTAAGCTGCTGCTTTTGGATGAGCATACTGCGGCGTTGGATCCCAAGACCGCAGCCAAAGTGCTGGATGCTACCCAGAAGATCGTGCAGAAGGATAATCTGACCACCCTGATGATCACCCACAATATGCGTGATGCCATTGCCTGCGGGAATCGCCTGATCATGATGTATAACGGAAGAATCGTGGTGGATGTTTCCGGTGAGGAAAAGAAAAAGCTGACGGTGGAACAGCTGCTGAATCTGTTCAGTCAGGCCAGCGGCTCTGACGAAGCAGACGATAAGCTGCTGTTGGGTTAAGCTGAGGGGAGTCGAACACCGATAGCCCCACAGCAGTTCTTTTGTTTGTATTTTCCCTTATCTTCCTTGCCTTGCGTCAGCAAGGCTGCGTTATCTGCGCAAAAATCCAAAGCAAAACTCCTTGCTGAGGGGTGCTGCGCAGTTTTCACAGAGCGGCTTTTCGGCAAGACAAGAAAAATTCTGAAGAGAATATCCATTGATATTTTCAAGGGATTTTCCGCAGTATTGACGGAAAGCAGCCTGCGAAACCCTATCGTGGTTCAACTCCCCTCAGCTTAAGGGCGTGCATCTGCACGCCCTGTTTTTTCGTCAAAATCTCCCCCTTTTCTTTTTGCATAATGTGTGCTATACTGACTTTATCTTTTCCTAGGAGATGATTCCATGAGAACCTTTGGCAAGTCTGGTAAGCTGGAAAATGTGCTCTACGATGTCCGCGGTCCGGTGGTGGACGAAGCCGCCCGTATGGAGGAGCAGGGGCTGAATATTCTGAAGCTGAATATTGGCAATCCCGCCCCCTTTGGCTTCAATGCCCCGGAGGAAGTGATTCAGGATATTCGCAGTAATATTGTAAATTCCCAGGGCTATTCTGATTCCCGGGGCATTTTTGCCGCCCGTAAGGCGGTGATGCAGTACGCCCAGTTGAAGAATATCCCCAATGTGTCCATGAAGGATATTTTCACCGGCAACGGCGCCAGCGAGCTGATTCAGCTGTCCTTGAACGCTTTGTTGAATCCCGGTGATGAGGTGTTGGTGCCTTCTCCCGACTATCCGTTGTGGACAGCCTGTACCAATCTGGCAGGCGGCACCGCCGTGCATTACATCTGCGATGAGCAGTCTGACTGGTATCCCGATGTGGCGGATATGGAAAGCAAGATCACCCCCAAGACCAAAGCCATCGTTATCATCAATCCCAACAACCCCACCGGCGCCCTGTACCCTAAGGAACTGCTGGAGCAGATCGTGGAACTGGCCCGCCGCCATGAACTGATTCTGTTCTCCGATGAGATTTATGACCGCCTGGTTATGGACGGGGAGGAGCATATCTCCACCGCTTCTCTGGCGCCGGACCTGTTCTGCGTCACCTTCAGCGGCCTGAGTAAATCCCATATGGTCTGCGGTTTCCGGGTGGGCTGGATGATTCTCTCCGGCAATAAGGACATCGCCAAGGACTATATTGCAGGTATTAACATGCTGTCCAATATGCGCCTTTGCTCCAATGTCCCCGGTCAGTCCATTATCCAAACGGCTTTGGGCGGCTACCAGAGCGTCAATGAATACACCCGCCCCGGCGGCCGTATTTACGAGCAGCGGGAGTTTGTGTGCAAGGCGCTCAATGACATTCCCGGCATCAGTGTAGTAAAGCCCAAGGCGGCGTTCTATGTTTTCCCCAAAATCGACACCAAGAAGTTCAACATCGTGGACGACCAGCAGTTTGCCCTGGACTTCCTCCGGGAGAAGCGGGTGCTGCTGATCCCCGGCAAGGGCTTCAACTGGAAACAGCCCGACCATTTCCGTGTGGTGTACCTGCCCCGGGTGGAGGTGCTGGAGGAAGCTACCAATGCCCTGGCAGACTTCCTTTCCACCTACCGCCAGTAAAATTCCTATACATTATAAAAGAGGTGCTTCCCGCACCTCTTTTTTGTTTTCTCTGAACAAACCGATTCCACCCTCGTAGGGGACGATGCCCACATCGTCCCGCCGTACCTGTCAGTTGAAAGTTGAAAATTGGTTCATAGGGGCGGATTCCTACAGTCGCTTCGCTCCTTCGGAATGACAGGGGAGCAATCCGCCCTCCATGTATAATTCTTCCTTTTTTGGGCACAATCCTCTATACATTATATATAAGGAGGAAACTTATGAAAGTCAGCCAGGTCATGTCCACCCCGGTTATCCGCATTCATGACCGGGAGCCGGTATCCGTGGCAGCCAGAACCCTGACACATTATAATATAGGCGCCTTGCCGGTGTGTAACGCCGATGGCCGTGTCTGCGGCGTCATCACCGACCGGGACATCGTCACCCGCTGTCTGGCTGCCGGCCGCTCTCCGGAGGCGACCCTGGTGCAGGAGGTAATGACCGCCCAGGTACTTTCCGCATCTCCGGATATGGATACCGGCGATGCCGCTCATCTTATGGGCAAAAAGCAGGTGCGCCGCCTGCCTGTGGTGGAGAACGGAAAGCTCTGCGGTATGCTCAGTTTAGCAGACCTTGCCACCCAAAGCAGCGCAGCCCAGGCGCTGGAAGAAATTTCCGGCAATATTTCCAGAGGGTAGGGGCAAAATGCCTTTGGATTTGGGCAAAATATAAGCATTTGTAAATATTTGAAAAAACCTAAAAATTTTTCAAAAAAAGGTATTGACAAATGAAATTCAAAGTGATATCATAGGCAAGCTGTCCGATGAACGGCCCTAAGCCGGGAGGCCAGCAAGCTGTACCTTGTAAATTGAATAACGCAAAGACGAACCAAAATAACACCTTGGACAAT
>JAZRBJ010000064.1:0-22609 GCA_045635065.1 Faecousia sp.
CCTCAATGAGCAGGCTCATTGAGGGGATATTTTTATACACGAAGCAAATTGATCAAAAGGATCAAATACGGAATTGTCAGAGAGAAAATGCTGACAAGCCAAGGAAACAAGGTGCGCTTGGACCAGAACATCAAAAGCAGACAAAGCGCCGTAATTGCCAGCGAGCCCATAACCGCAATTTCCCGGGTAACCACAAAGCTGTAATCACCGGTAGCCAGCAGGTTAATACCCACATACCTGGGAAGCTTGGCAGCTACAAAAATAACGCTGAAAATCGCACCCGCTACTACTGGAATAGCCAACCAAATCTTCTTGAATTTTGCTGCATAACGGGCGCCTTTTCCCACACCGAAAAAAGCCGTGCATATCCCCTGTCCAAAGCCTTCCAGGGAATTTTCAACCCTTTTGCTGAATTTTTTCTTCTCTTTTGCCATGGGATTTTCCTCCTGTGACGAAACTATTGTGTATCATAGCATAAACAGAGCACACATGCAAGTAGGGAATTTTTAATACTGTCCGTTTTATTGTACTATATAAGTGTTACCATCTGATCAGAAAAACAAAACAGGAGGTAACAAATATGAAAGCAACCAATGTAAAACAGTATTCCTACTACACCGCCCACCGGGGTACCCCCAGTCGGTATCCTAATTGCAGTAAAATCCTGGATCTGCGGGGAAAGATCATCGATGGACTGTTGGCCGGTGCTATAACTGTAGCGGTTGTAGCAATTCTGTTCTTTATGCTGATCCTTTAATTAACGGCAGTTATCCCGGTACAGGGCAGCCAGACCTTTGATCAGCAAGTCCTTATCATAAATCATTTCCTTTTTGCACATAGGAGCAATGAATTTTGCAATGCCGCCGGTGATCACCACCGTGGTCTCGCTGCCCAGCTCCTGCTCCATGCGTTCAATCATGCCATCCAACATGCAGGCTGCGCCCAGCATCACACCGCTGCGCATGCAATCAATGGTGTTGCGACCAATGGCCTTTTTAGGCTGATCCAGCTGCAAGCCGGGAAGCAGCGCAGCTTTCTCGGTAAGGGCATCTGCAGACACCTTCACGCCGGGGCAGATACAGCCGCCGATCAATGCGCCCTCCCGGTCTAAAACCACCATGGTGGTTGCAGTTCCCATATCAATAACAATCATGGGTGCTTTGTGTTCCCGCAGAGCTGCCACACAGCCAACCACCAGGTCTGCGCCGGTTTGGCTGGGATTTTCCAGCTTAATATTCAACCCGGTTTTCAGACCGGGACCAACCACAAGGCAGCTCTTACCCGTCAGCTTTTTGATTGCAGTCTGGAACGAGTTCAGCACCTGAGGTACAACGGAAGCAATAATGGAACCCTCAATTTGTTTCTGATCAATCCCATACACATCCAAAAGAATCTTCAAATCCACGCAGTACTGATCGGATGTTTTGGTGGCTTCAGTACGCAAACGGGCTTCAAAAATAATTTTATCACCTTCTACACCACCAATTACAATATTAGAGTTTCCAATATCCACAGTTAAAATCATAAAAATTCCTCCAAATCTTCGGATCTCAGTATTTTACATTCTATAATCTTGCCATCCTCAACCAGCACGAATCCTGCGCTGCCGCCATAGGATCCGCAGCTGCCGGGATTTAACACCCAAAGGCCGTCTGCCTCTTTGGTGCAATGGGCAACATGAGTATGTCCGTACAGCGCCGCCTGCGCCTCCATTTCTCTTGCCTGTTTCACAAGCGCTGCATTGCCCAGCTTTACATGATGATTATGCCCGTGTGTCATGAATAGTTTGACACCGCAGACCTCATAGCACAGCACTTCCGGATGATACCTGACCATTCGGTATCGGTCGCAGTTTCCGGGAACCTGATGCACCGGCAGCTTAGGATTTTCCTCTGCAATCGACTGTCCGTCATCAAAATGGTCTCCCAAGTGAATCAGCGCATCTGGCTTAACCGCCTGTACGCATCTGCGCATAAAACTGAGTGCGCTGTGAGAATCGGATAAAACGAGAATTTTCATAGTTCACCAACCGCCTTCCGGCTGCATATAGTAGTATTGATGACATGTCTATTATAACAGTTAACAAGACAGGAGGCAATGCAATGCAGAATAATTCTGAGAATTTTTCCATAGAGGACGCAAAACGCCTGGCTAATTCCCCGGCAGGTCAGCAGCTTCTTGCATATTTACAGCAAAAGGATGCCGGCGCATTAAACCGCGCCATGACTCTGGCTGCAAAGGGTGATCAAACGCAGCTAAAACAAGCGCTTGCCACCATGATGAATTCTCCGGAGGTGCAGGCGTTAATGAAGCAGTTAGGGGGCTGATTCATGGAAAACTTTGAGGAAAAAATAAACAGCGTTCTTGGAAATCCGGAGATGATGCAAAAAATCATGACAATGGCGCAATCCTTAAATTCCGGCGAACAATCCCGGGATGCACCCTCTCCACAGCTGCCACCGGGATTGGATTTTGAAATGTTGCAAAAAATCTCCAGCCTTTCCCAACAGGGAAGCATCACAAAAGATCAACAAAATTTGCTGCAGGCATTGCGCCCATATTTGCAAACGGAGCGAATCCACAAGCTGGAAAACGCCATGCGCGCTGCAAAAATGGCGCGCATCGTTGCCGGCGCTTTGAACAGCGCTCCACATCAAGCTTACAGGTGATGCTATGTATAATCGATATATCCCCCAAACCGATGGTTCCTACCGCCGTAATCGGATGCCGGAGCCACCCCGGCCCGTCAAGCCCGCTCCACAAAGGCAAACCGCTGCACCCTGTGAGCAGCCAAAGCCCTCTCCGCCACCAAAGCACAAAGAAGAGCGTTCCGACAGTGGGAGCGTAACCGGCTTTCTTCGTCAACTGCTGCCTAAAAATTTTGATACGGCAGATCTTCTCATTGTACTTCTTCTGCTGTTAATGGCAGGAAACTGCGAGGAGGATCAAAACACCGCGCTTCTAACTTTGGCGCTATACTTTTTTATGTGAAAAGTGCTGCCGTTAAAGGCAGCACTTTATTTATTTTTGCAGGAAGCCGATCTTCTTATAAACCTTACGCAGAGTCTTTTCTGCCACATAAGCAGCCTTCTCAGCACCGGAGCGGTAAACACCCTCCAGATATGCCTTATCCTTCAGCAGCTTCATGCTTTCCTCCCGAATGGGACGCAGAGCTTCTACAACGGCATCGCCCACAACAGGCTTAAACTTACCGTAACCCTGACCGGCAAACTCATCCTCAATCTGCTGGAAGGTCTTCCCGGTAACCGCAGAATAAATGCTCATGAGGTTAGCCACACCGGGCTTATTCTCGGGATCAAAGCGCACGCAGTTTTCCGTATCGGAGTCGGTAATTGCCCGCTTGAACTTGCGCTGAATATCCTCAGGGGATTCCATAAGGAACACACAGCCCTCGGGCATGGACTTGCTCATCTTGCTATCCGGGGCATTCAAGCTCATAATTCTGGCACCTGTTTCGGGAATGTAGGGTTCGGGAACCTTAAACGCATCACCGTAAATGCTGTTAAACCGCTGTGCCACATCCCGGGTCAGTTCGCAATGCTGCTTCTGGTCATGACCCACAGGAACCAAATCCGGCTGATACAACAGAATATCCGCTGCCATCAGCGCAGGATAGGTAAACAGACCGCCATTGATATTTTCTGCATTCTTGGCAGATTTATCCTTAAACTGAGTCATACGGCTCAGTTCACCAAACATGGTGTAGCAATTCAGCACCCAACCCAGCTCCGCATGCTGATGCACATGGCTTTGCACAAACAAGGTATTCTTTTCCGGATCCAAACCGCAGGCAATATACTGTGCCAGCTGTTCCAGCGTTCTGCGGCGAAGATCCGCAGGCGTCTGACGAACGGTAATGGTGTGCATATCTGCCATAAAGTAAAAACACTCGTAGGAATCTGCCCGGGCGCCCCAGTTCTTAATGGCACCCAGATAATTACCCAGATGCAGATCACCGCTGGGCTGAATTCCGGAAAGCATTCTTTTTTTAGAAACAGTTACTTCTTCCATATTTAACGCCTCTTTCCAAATCATGTAGAGGTATTCTAACACAATTCCAAGAAAAACGCAACGAAAAATTGACTTTGGAACGGGAGAATGTTATAGTATTAAAAGAATTTTCCAGAATAGAGGTTATAACTATGGACTATCAAATGCTTTCTCAACTGCTTTTCCCCCATGTGGACACAACGCCCGAAGAGTTGGAAGAGAAATTCCCTCTTCGTGAGCTTCCCGAAGGCGCTGTGGTAACACGCATGGCGCCCTCTCCCACCGGCTTTGTACATTTGGGAAATCTGGTGCAAGGCACTATTTCTGAGCGCATGGCCCACCAAAGCGGCGGTGTTTTATTCCTGCGAGTGGAGGACACAGACGCAAAGCGTGAAGTGCCCGGCGCTGTGGAGGTGCTCATCGACACATTGAAGCATTATGGCATCCATTTTGACGAAGGCGCAACCCACGACGGAGACAATGGCATTTACGGTCCTTACCGCCAGCGCCAGAGAGCCTCCATCTATCATGTTTATGCTAAAAAGCTTGTTGCCGAGGGTCAGGCATATCCCTGCTTCTGCACAGAGGACGAGTTGGCAGCCATGCGTCAGCAGCAGGAAGCCAATAAGGAAACCACCGGATACTACGGCAAATATGCCATGTGGCGTGACCGTAGCCTGGAGGAAATCCAGGAAAAACTGTCCACCGGTACTCCCTGGGTGCTTCGCTTCCGCAGTACAGGTTCTGTAGAGAATCAGTTTAAGTTTGACGATCTGGTAAAAGGCAAGCTGACCATTACCGAAAACAATGTGGATCACGTTCTGCTGAAGTCCGACGGCATTCCCACATACCATTTCGCACATGCCGTTGACGATCACCTTATGCGTACCACTCATGTGGTGCGTGGTGACGAATGGATGGCTAGCCTGCCCTTCCACATTCAGCTGTTCCGTGCTCTGGGCTTTAAGCTGCCCAAGTATGTACACATTGGACCGCTCATGAAAATGGACGGCTCTTCCAAGCGCAAGCTCAGCAAGCGCAAGGATCCCGAACTGGCTCTCACCTACTACAAGGCTGAAGGCTTCCCCATTCAGGCAGTACAGGAATATCTGATGACAGTCTTAAACTCTAATTTCGAAGACTGGCGCAGAGCCAACCCCGATCTGCCTCTGAACGATTTTAAATTCAGTCCCAAGAAGCTGAATCCCGCCGGCAGTTTGTTTGACTATGCCAAGCTTACCGATGTGAGCAAAAATGAAATCGCGAAGATGTCTGCAGACACAGCCTACACCCTGCTGACCCAATGGGCAAAGGAATTCGACCCCGATTTTGGCGCAAAGTTGGAAAGCGACCCCGCTTTTGCCACCGCCATTCTGGCCATTGGCCGTGGCGGCAAGAAACCCAGAAAAGACCTGGCCACCTGGAAGGAAGCCAAGCCCTACATGGGATTCTTCTATGACGAATATATGGACAAGCCTGTTTTTGACGAAAAATTCAGCAAAGAGACCGTGGCAACTGTTCTCTCCAAATTCCTGGGTACCTATGATTACGCCGACGACGCTTCCGCTTGGTTTGAGAAAGTCAAGGCTATTACCGAAGAAATCGGTTTTACCACCGACATGAAGGCCTATAAGGCTGACCCCACCGCCTTCCCAGGTACCGTTGCAGATGTGTCCGCCATGATTCGCATGGCCGTCACCGGCAAGACCAATTCTCCCGACCTGTACAGCGTTATGCAGGTTTTGGGCTATGACCGCACCGTCAGCCGTATTCGCAACGCAACGTAATTATCACCGCCCCACTCCGGGGCGGTGAATCACCTTAATGGATATGCCTATGAAAAAGATACAATTATTTTCCCTTGTTACTGCGCTTCTCTGCCTGTTAAGCGCCTGTAGTCAATCGGTTATGCAAACAGAGCCCACCACACAGGCTACGGAACGCCTTACCGGTTGGCAGGAGCTAAGCGGACAAAAGTATTATATTTTGGAAGATGGTTCCCCCGCCACCGACTGGCTGGAAATAGATCGAAAACGGTACTATTTTGACCAATCCGGTGTTTTACAAACCGGATGGCTGGAGTTAAACGGAAGCACCTACTATCTGGACGCCCAGGGCTGCGCTGTCACCGGCGAAGTTACCATTGACGGCAACACATACCATTTTACCGCTCAAGGGCAGAGAATCCTTCTGGTAAACCCCTGGAATCCCCTGCCGGAGGATTATGAACCCGAACTGGTAAAACTCAGCGATTTCATCTCTTCCAAGGAAATCTATGTGGAGCGCCACTGCGCTGAGGCACTGGAAAAAATGATTGCAGACTGCAATGCCCAATACCCCACCGCATGTGTCATTTCCGGCTACCGAACCCGGGAATACCAGCAAGGACTATTTGATCGCAAGGTAGATTATTATCTGGAGCAGGGATATAGCAAGGCAGATGCTGAAATTGCTGCCGGCAAGGTGGTTGCCGTTCCCGGCACCAGCGGCCATCAGACAGGACTTTCCGTTGACATTATTGATACCCGTTCCTGGTCCTTAACGGAGGTTCAGGAAACCCTGCCCGCCCAGCAATGGCTAATGGAAAATTGCTGGCGGTACGGCTTTATTCTGCGCTATCCCCAAGGAACAACGGAAGAAACCGGCATTATTTACGAGCCCTGGCATTACCGCTATGTGGGTATAGAACTGGCGAAGGAATTGTACGATTCCGGTCTGACTCTGGAAGCATACATTCAAAAACATACTGCTCAATAAATAACAGCCGCCTGCTTATACTTAGCAGGCGGCTGTTATGTTAGACCTTAATCAACTCATATTCCTTGTTGCCAAGGCCAAGCTTCACGCCATGGTCAATGGCAGAAATCCAATTCGTGTCGGGATGAACATTCTTAAAATAATCTCCCAGGTCATATTCCGACTGCCCCAACGCGCTGGTCTGCACAATGGGCTGTCCGTTCACTGCCTCTGCGCAAGCCATATCCAAAGCTACAGGATCAAAGGAGGCAAAGATACCTATATTGGGAACAATGGGCGCATCGTTGTACGGATGGCAATCACAGGAGGGTGATACATCCAGCACAAAATTAATGTGAAAGTTGGGTCTGTCCTTTATCACAGCATAGGTATATTCTGCAATCTTACAATTAAGAATATCATTGGATTCATCATTGGCGCCCACCACCGCATCCTTGGGGCATTCACCGATGCAGCGGCCGCAGCCCACGCAAGCATTGTGATTAATCTTCGCCTTGCCATCCATAATATCAATGGCACCATGGGCGCAGTTTTTTGCACAAATACCGCAGCCCACGCATTTATCCTCTTTCACCCGGGGCTTGCCGGCGCTGTGCATTTCCATTTTACCGGCACGGCTGCCGCAGCCCATGCCAAGATTCTTAAGCGCACCGCCGAAACCGGCGCACACATGACCCTTAAAATGGTTCATGGAAATCACAATATCCGCATCCATAATGGCTCTGCCGATTTTGGCCTGCTTTACATATTCCCCATCAATGTCTACCAAGGCCTCATCCGTCCCCTTCAAACCATCGGCAATGATTACATGGCAACCGGTGGTAAAGGGGTTATAACCGTTTTCATAGGCAGATTCCAGATGATCCAAAGCGTTCTTCCGACGCCCCACATACAAAGTATTGCAATCCGTTAAAAACGGATTTCCTCCCTGTTCTTTAATCAAATCAACAATGACTTTCGCATAATTGGGCCGCAGATAGGAAAGATTTCCCGGTTCGCCAAAATGGATTTTAATTGCTACATACTTTCCATCAAAATCAATGGTATCCAGCATACCGGCTTTCTTCACCAATCGGGCAAGCTTTTGGGGTAAATTTTCTTTAAAGGATGCCCGCAAATCAACATAGTAAACCTTGGCTTTTTCCATAATCGCTCCTCCTTTTTTATGGTTTCAGTATACAGAATAATCGTTGCGCTGTCAACGAAATCATGTTGACAAGGGAGAAATATTTCGTATAATGAACGAAGAAAGGATGTGACCGCATATGGCCATTCGGCTGAATGAAGACAAAGAAATGGTTAAAACCATCCGGGAAGGTCTGAAGCGCACCGGTGGCTACTGCCCCTGCCGGTTAGAACGCACCGAAGACAATAAATGCATTTGCAAGGAATTTCGTCAGCAGATGGAAGACACCAACTTCAAGGGCTACTGCCATTGTCTTTTGTACTATAAAGATTAAAATTGCCACCCCGTCCGGGGTGGCAATTTCTTTTAATATGCTCGTTTCCCCTCATAGGGATCTTCCGTAAGAGACAGCAATTCCACAACAGCTTTTGCCGTATCTCCTCCGCAGATTACTCCCACCATACTGAGACGCTTGGACCACAAATCTTTATCCCAATTCACTCTTTCCCATAGCTGCGTTTTCTGACAGAAAGGAATCTGGGCAGAGGCAATCAATTTCTCACAACGATCCATTACATCGCTGTTATCCCAAACCAGCTGTTCTCCCTCTACCGTAACCATCACAGAATCCGCTGCATTGGCCTCAACTGCAACATAATGGGTATTGCATTTGCTATCCCTATTACACTGCGCTGTCACAAACATTCCGTTAACAGAAACACAGATTTTAACATCTTTATGGAAACCACGCAAACCGATTCTCCAGGTTCTGCGATGAGGTATCAAAGAAAGATTTCCCTGGGCGGGCCGGATGGTAAACACAGCCTCCTTTCCCCACTGCAGCTCCATGACCGTAGTTGTAAAAGCACCATTTTTATAGGCATCCCCTTCGCCTGCGTCCTCATAAAGTACGAAGGAATTGCTTTGACCGGGAAATACCAAAATGCTCATATCCTCTGCATTGGAAAGTCTATTGTCATGCTTAGCATAATTGGCCATGGGAACAATGGCGCCCGCTTTAGCAAACACGGGCATTCCATCAAGGGAACGGAATACCTCTATTTCTCTGCCTCGATTGCTATGGTAATGTAAACCATTAAAGAAATCAAACCAATCTCCCTTGGGCAACCACACATCTGCCTGACCCAGACAGCTTGCAGGATCATTCTTCTGGGTAATAGGGCTTACCACCAACTCACTGCCAAACCAGAACTGATTGGGAACCCTGTAGGCTGCATTACATTTCGGGTGACTGTAATACATGGGCTGCACCAAAGGCTGCAAGTCATGATGATTGCGATAATTCATGGTATACAAATAAGGGAACAGGCTATGACGCAGCCGCAGCCAATGACTTGCAATATTTTTGACCTCTTCCCTGAATTGGAAGGTTTCCTTAAACATGAACCGATCCTTGGTGCTGTGTAACCGGTTAATGGGAGAAAATACGCCCAGTTGAACCCAGCGAATATACAATTCATTATCCGCCACGCCCAAATTATGTCCGCCAATATCATGGCTCCACCAACTGTAGCCTATGTTGGATGCCGTTGCGGTAAACTCAGGCTGAAATTTCAGAGAATCCCAGGACACAAAGGTATCCCCAGAGAAGCCCACTGGATACCGGTGGCTGCCTGGTCCGGAGTAGCGTGAGAAGAACATGGGACGCTTATTGCCATCCCGGGAAATATCCAAAATGTGCAAATGATTCAGCAACCAAAGAGGATCCATCCGTTCTCGGGGGTCCTTGTATTCACCGGGAGCATTCTTCTCATGAATCCACCAATAATCGGTACCCTGCTGCCAATCCATCCACCAGAAATCCACGCCGTCCTTTTCATAAGGGTGATGAAGAATGTCAAAATAGCTTGCCATGTGTTTTTTGGAAAGGATGTCCAGCGGCACACGCTGCTTGGTCGCGGGGTCAATCCCGTTGGCCTTTGCCATTTCTTCATACATTTCCTCATGACAGCGCGTACCTACCGCAGGGTGCAGGTTAAGGGCTGTTTTCAGATTACGATCATGCAAATCCCTCAAAAACTGCTTATAATCCAGGAACAATTCCTTATTCCAGGTATAGCCCGTCCATCCGGAGCCATACAATGAATGATTCGCCTCAGAAACCTTTAGCTCATCCGGGATCTTTGTAATATGCCAGTCCATATCCACAACACCAACGCTGAAAGGAACATCCTCCTCCCGGAAACGATCCATTAGATTCAGATATTCCTGCTGGGTATAGGCATAATAACGACTCCACCAGTTGCCCAAGGCATAGGCAGGCAGCATGGAAGGCGCGCCGGTGAGTCGATACAAATCCTGCACAGCCTCCAGATAGGAAAAACCGTATCCAAAGAAATATACATCCATGGCATTTTCCGGGCGAACAACAATCTGGAAATTGTCCCCAATCAATAAGGATTCAGAATCATCAATCACAGAAAAGCCGTTACGGGAACACACACCCCGATCTACAGGAAATCTACCGTCCACCCGGTCCAGCGTACAGGCTGTGCCTCCCAGGTCTTCAAAATCTTCCCCAAAATTCCAGGAGGATGCTGGCTCAATTTTCAACTGAATATTGAGGGAATCCTCACCAAAGGGCTTTTCTACGGCATACCGCAAACGCAGAGCCTCCGTTTCAACGGTCAGTACGCCATCCTCTATTCCGGATATAAATTCACCGGCAGGGAAATCCCGAAAGAAAACCGTCTGGCTTGCCAGATCTGCAAAGCAGCCGTTTTCCGCATATTCCATACGAAGCAGCTTAGGTGTCAACACAGTAATGCGATAGTTTTCACCTGCAACCACATTTTTTCGTTTGCCAGAGGACGAGTCTGCCAATGGAATCGATCGCTATCCATAATACAACCTCCCAAAATTTACTTGATAATGTTATTATATTATGATATAAACAAGATGCAATTATTGATTTTAAGGGATTTTTGCACTATCTTAAGATTAGGAGATAGTTTATGGATCAATTTAGAGAAATGATTGTACGCGGCACCCCGGATTTCCCCTTTGCCATCTACAATATGCACCGTTTTCAACTCAATACCATCTGCACTCCATCCCATTGGCATCCGGAGCAGGAAATTTTATATGTGACACAAGGGCGCATCGAGTTGCTCATGGAAAAATCATCCCATCAGCTGCATGCCGGTGACATGGCCTTTGTCCCGCCCAACACCCTTCACTCAATCCGCAACCTCTGCAAAACAACCCAGTATTTTGCTTTGGTATTTTCCTATGATCTGGTCACCATGCCGGAAACCCACTTTTTTCAAAAGAATATTGTTGTTCCACTGCGTTCAGTGCAGCTTAGCTTCCCCGCTGTGATTTCATCAGATCATCCGGTTCACAATGATCTTATCCCTATTTTGGACAGCATCTGTTTTGCCCAGCCAAATTTAAATCAATACCGGCTTTGCATACTGCAAAATATGTTTCAGCTTTTTTGCGCATTGGAGCATACCCTAATCCCGCCTCGGGACACCTTTCATCGGCGGGACAATGAATCCGTCAAACTTTGTCTTGAATATCTAAATGACCATTTCGGCGAAAGAATAACCCTGGAACAACTTGCAACAAAGCTGCACATTCACCCTAATTACCTTTGTAGTCTGTTCAAGGAACACACCGGCCAAACTGTATTTCAATACCTCCATAGAATTCGTATGGAGTACGCCGCCAAGCTTCTGAGAAAGCAAAACCTGACCGTCAACGAAATTGCAGCAGCCTGTGGATTTGAGAGCAACAGCTTCTTCTCCAGAAAATTCAAGGCATTCATGGGAATTCCCCCAAAAAAGTACAGAATACTCTCCCAAACATCTACCGAAAACCACTCAGAAAATTCTTTTTAAAATTCCGGAAAAAGCAGTTGACAAATTCTCTTTCGCGTGGTAATATACTCTAGCGTTGAGCGAAAGCTTGCGAATATGGGCGAGTGGTGGAATTGGTAGACTCGCTAGATTCAGGTTCTAGTGTTCACTGCGGACGTGCGGGTTCAAGTCCCGCCTCGCCCACCAAAAAAGCAGACCTTTCGGTCTGCTTTTTTTCTTTTGCTCACAAGGGGATTTGAAAGGACGGCGCCGGTTTGCGTAGACAACACAAACCGGCGCCGTTTAAAACCATTCCCATTTCTTATTGTTTTTTAATCAGTTTGCCATTCTTTACATAGGCCCAGGGACCCGGTTCCGCAAGTATAGATCCTTCACCATCAAATGAAGTCACAGTTTTGGGTGAAATAAATTTATCCGTTCTTCCGATTACTGCCACACCATTTTGCACCGGTGCAAAAATATAAAGTCTATAATCATCGTCATTGGCAAGCTCAAGGGGTAAGGTCTCCCCCTTTTTCATCATGGTCAGCGAACCGGAAAAATGCTCATATACCGCATATTCTTCAGCATCAAGACCGGGTATCTGGTCAGGGCTAATCCGTGCAGTCACAGCCTTACCCTCCGCATCCAGGTTTATCACAGCTATAATGCCATGCTCACCCGCAACATTTTGGATTTTAATTGCTTTACCGCTGCTTGTTGGATCTATAGCAGCACAATCATCCGTTGGCATACCGGGACGATCACAACGCAAAATTCTGCCATTCTCCAGCGCCAAGGGCTTCAGAACATGTCCCCGGCTTCGCTGCAGCATATCACTGACATACACAGGGCCACCGCTGACAGCTCGCATTAAGCTATTCTTTTGTGCCTGTCCGTCATCAGTCCACCACATATCCCAGTCGCACCAATATAACTGCCCTTGCAGCAAGGAGTTGTAAGCGCATTGCAGCACATGCTGGGTAAACCATGCTTTATCCTCCGGCATAAAATCTCCGGAGCAGCGGGACAAGGGTGAACAGCTGCGACTCCAGATGTTCTCTGAAGCCATGCCCATACAATTAATCATACGACTGTTAAACTGTTCCTTGGCAGCATCCTCCAAACCGCTGTGAAATTCGCTCGCAACCTGACCAATTGGCGCAACACCTTTATATTGTCGATAGAAAATACCCTGGTTATCGATCTTAATAAAATCTGCTCCGCATTCACGGAAAAAGCGCATAATAGCGGTAAAATAAGCATAGGAATGGGGATATTTCCAATTGGGAAATTGCTTGCCGGTTATGGAGGTCATTAAATGATCCTTTAACAGCTGATATGCTGTACCTTCCACATCGAAGCCGCTCCAGTAACCTCCCACAGGATACCATATGCCCACCTGCAGACCAAAATCCTTCACCTTCCGGATACATCCGGCAAGCCCATTGGGAAACCGGTAGGGATCGGCGTCAAGGCCATACATTCTGGATGCGTGCATCAAATCCACCATATCCCAGAATCCATTATAGGTCTTACCGTAAAAATCCCGAACTTCTGCCCACATATCGTCAAAAATAGCCCATTTTACTGGAATTTTTTTATCTTTAAATTCCTGGCATTTTTCCAGAATTCCCTCTTCATTCACCCGAATCTGCATACTGTCCCAACTGCACCAGCCCAGATACTCGAAAACATTGGGATATTTACGCTGATCACGAAGCAAAATCCGATTGCCCAGCAACTCCACAGCAGCCTTGACACAGCGATGCATCAATTCATTGGGGCTGCTGCCGCAGGCATACACAAAGGATAAACCGTTGCATTGGTTCAGTCCCTTTGCCCAGGAAGTATTCACCGCAGTAATCCCCTGTTCATCCCCCCGAACCACGCACTTATAAATATCGTTTACTACAGGAATAATCACGCAGTATTGTTTATTATCCAATTCCAGCAAAAGCGTCTGGGTGTTATCGGGAATCCGACTTAAATCCTCACCAAAGAATGGTCTGCACCAGGATTGGCATTTGCGGTATATTGCCATATATCTGCCCACTGCCACATTGGGGCTTAGGGTAATACGCACACCCATGTCTTCATGGATATTTTCAGCACAGGCCTCGGCATACACAGCCACCACACCATCTCCCCGGCATACCACCTTTGCCGTGGCATGCTGTGCTTTCTCATTATCTGTATAAACGCATGCGCTCAGTTTAAACATAATCGTACCTTCTCTGCTTATAAAATTACTGCATTGGAAAAAAAGCTTTTATAGTCCTCTTCCCTATTCTTCCCGTCCTTTAAGGTATATGTTCTGCCAACCATGGGATATTTTGCACCGGCCATGGGATTATAGGGCATCAGCTCCACGGAATAGTCCTCCGTAATGCGTGCAAGGGCATTTAAATTTTCCGCCGTGTCCGTGATACCCGGAATTAAAGGCACACGGAACACAAATGGCTTTCCGGATTGTTTCAGCCAACGAACATTCTCCAGAATCAGCTGATTGTCCACACCGGTATAATCCTTATGCAGCCCGGGATCTGCCAATTTCAAATCCTGCAGCACATAATCAACCCGCTGTGCAACACGGCTGTATAAGCCGGAAAGCGCATAACCGCTGGTTTGCAAGGCAATATGCGCATCGGGAAGCAATGCCATTACTTCCAGTAGAAATTCCCCCTGGAGCAACGGTTCGCCACCGGAAAAGGTTATACCGCCGCCCATAGCATTAAGCATGGGGACATATTGAGAGAGCCTGTCTGCCAAGGCCCGGGGTGTCATTTCCTCACCGGCAATACTAAGGCAACCATTGGGGCATGCCAGAACACAGCGATCAAATCCTTGACATTGTGGATGATCGCAACCTTTTTTACAATTGCCGCAATGAACACACATGGACCTTCGGTGCATCAACTCCGGTTTCCTATCCAATCCCTCTGGATTATGACACCAAACACACCGCAGAGGACAACCCTTCATAAAAACCGTCACTCTGGCGCCAGGACCGTCATGAACTGTAAATTCCTTAATATCAAAAATCGTTCCGTTCATAGCATCACACTGCATATTGCTGACGACGAAGGACATGATCCTGATAAGCCTTATCCAGTTCTACGAAATACGCGCTCCAGCCCCAAATCCGTACAACCAGCTGTCTATAAGCTTCCGGATTCTGCTGAGCATCCAAAAGGCGTTGGGTATTCACCGCGTTCAGCTGCATCTGATGACCGCCCTTTTGCACAAAGGTTCTCACCAGATTGGCAACCTTCTTCACGCTGTCTGCATCTCGGAACATAGAATCAGAGAACTCCATAGTCAAGGGTCCACCGTTAATAAAGTTCTGGAAATCCGGCTTGGTAAAAGAACCGATTACAGAAAATGGTCCATTTATTTTGGCAAACAGGCTGGGAGAAAAATTTGTACCAAATGGCTCCCCTTTTCTTCTGCCGTCAGGAGAAGCGCCAATTTCATCGGCATGCCACAGATAGTACATAGCAGAGCCCGTACCTGCCCGGAAGCAGCCACCCCGGCAATTCCGCTTTCCTTCCAAACTCCCCGAAAAAGATTCCAACAGCAAACAGGCCAATGCATCTGTTTCCGCATCGTTGTTACCAAACTTGGGAGCTTCATACCGTAGCAAGGGCAGCAACGCAGGATTACTTTCAAAGTCAGAATCAACCGCCTGGATCAACGCTTGCGCAGTACAAACCTTTTCGTCAAACACATATTTTCGAATAGCTGCCAGGGAGTCAGTTGCCGTGGCAATACCCGTTCCGTGAAAACCGAAATTATTATACTTACCTCCCTCATAAATGCCGCCGGTCATCATGACATTCATAAAGGGAGAAGGCACAAACCAAAGTTCTCCAATGCTGTCGCACATCAGATCGCACTGTACCTTAATCTGCTGGCAAACCTTTTCCAGGAATTGTTGGAAATCCTTGCACGCAGCCAGATCATTATGCAAACAATGATCAATTACCTTCGGAAAGGAAATTGCGCCGATATTTGCCACATCCGCGCCCACCTTGGGAATAATAAATTCCCAACAGGCCGCAACGGTATAGTCTCTGGCATCCTCCAGCTTATAGCCCAATCGGACAAGACCGGGAATCACGATATCATCATTGGAATACTGAGGGAAACCCAGACCTGCCCTCGTCAGCTCTGTGCCAAGTTCATAAATATGCACAGGTGTATTTTTATTTACTCGAAGATTGATTTTAGGGTCAATGAGCAGCAGATTTCTGCTGGCCTCCAAACACAACTCAGACAGTAAATTGAAGGATTCTTCTCCCTTTTTGTTAACGCCGCCCAGAATCAAGCTCTGGCCGTTGTCACCCTGCTGCACACCGGGATACAAATCAGAATCCTTATTAAAGCTAAGGAAGAAATCCTCCACCATTTCCAAAGCAGTCTCCCGGGTATAAAGCCCCTTATCCATATCTGCCTTCAAATAGGGATACATGTATTGATCCAATCGCCCAACCGTATTATGATAATTTCCCTCCAACCACAAGGCAAAGTGTAAAATACGGAAGCTCTGCAACGCCTCATAAAAGTTAGTTGCGCCGTATCTGGGAACCCGGGACAACACATTTGCCAACGCAAGCTTCCCCTGCCTTTTAGCCAAATCGCAATACCGATCGGTCAGATTTAAGATCGAATCAATCACCCGCTTGCCGTATGCATCTGCATCCTTCCCAGCTGCCTCCAGACCGGTTGCAATCAAGCGCTCATAATCCGGGGACAAATTGGACATATAGCCCAACTCATGAATATGATACTTACTGCGCAGCTCTGCCCATTCCTCCTGGGTCAAGCAATCGGGGATTTCCTTAACCGTACGCAGGAAGCATATTTTTTCATTTGGCAGCAACACCGGCTCTTCCAGAGCTGTCAGAAGCTCAAATCTGCGGGTCATGCGCTCTTTCATATTCAAGCCCTGCCGACTAAATTGTTCGCCAAGGTTCTGAATTTGAGGATGATCCTTGCGAAAAGCGTGATGCTTTCTGTTTATAAGATATTCTCTCAAGAAATTACTCATAGAAATCTCCTCCTTTCTTTCATTGTACCGGACAAAATGTTGACAATGCAAGCAAGATATTGTATTCTAATAGACATAAATTATCTTTTGATGGATGTGATCTGCTTGCTGTTCCACCAAACTCACAATTCCCTGGGCAATTACACCTACAATGCTTTTTTTTACGATGACTGCCAATGGAACTATCATTTTCATAAAAATTATGAGCTGATCTATGTATTGGAAGGCATGGTGGAACTTACCCTGAATGATCGTGTGTTTTCTCTGGAAGCGGATACCTTTGCGCTCATTTTGCCAAACGCATTTCACGCCTATGGTACGCCGGAGCATTCCAGGGTATGGATTGGTGTTTTCTCCGGTGATTTTGTAGGAGAATTTGCTAAACTGACTGAAGGAAAGTATACACAGGATCCCCGTTTTCATTGTAAAGGCAGCACCCGCAACTACCTCATTGAAAACCTGGTAAATCGTGAACCGGAAGATTTATTGCTGTTGAAAGCCACCCTATACGCCGTATGCCGGGAGTTTCACAAGCATGCAATTTTATGCAATGCAGACCGGGACCGGGAATTTATTTACAAAATCATCACCCATGTTTCTGAGCATTTCCGGGATGATCTTACCCTGACCGACCTATCCGCACTGTTTGGTTATGAATATCACTACATTTCCAGACAGTTTCATAAATATTTCGGTATGAATTTCAAGCAATTTCTGAATACCTATCGCATGGAGCAGGCCCAGGAGCAGTTACTGCATACGGACATTAGTATAACACAAATCGCACACAACGCAGGATTTCAGACTATTCGTACCTTTAACCGGGTGTTTATGGAACAAACCGGCGTCAGCCCTTCGAATTACCGAAAAAATACACCCCGGCTTAAGAAAACCCAATTACTTCCCAATGGTTCAGTTTCCTATCTCAGAAGAGACAAAGAGGGGCATGTTGCAAAATAGGCCAATAGTTCGATAGAACCTGTAGGAGCGACTATTATTTGAACAGCGGTCGGACATTGACCGCCCCTACATCTGCAGAATGTAGATTTTAGCATAGTATTAGGGCGTGTTGCAGCATTTTTGCAACACGCCCTTCTTATTAATATTTCATTTTTCGGCCTTCTCCGGCACCAATACGGAAGGTCTGCACAGTACGATTATCCTTATCCACTAAGAACAAATCAAACAAGGTGTTATTTATGCTACCCACATCACGGGGATAAATATCGTCCTTGCAATATGCTTCACAACCGGTGGAAACATGCAGCACATTATTAACAAAAGCCTGCCGGTCCACATGATTATGACCACATAAATACATAATCAAATTACCCTTTGCATCACTGAAATCACCATATTCGCAACAAGCTTTAGCGCAGAATGCCTCCATGATGCGTGTCACAGGATCCATTGCTTCATCGTAGTCTTTAATTTCAGACACTGCAGGAATATGGCCCATGACCACCGCAGACCAATCTTCACCGGGCATGCGAAGCGCATCATCGCAAAGCCATTGCAGCTGCTCTTCGGTCACAAGGTTATACACGCCCCAACCCTGCTGCTCATCCCCGTGTCCTTCCGTGCAATCCACGATCACAAAGCGGGTTTTGGATTCCGGATCATCTGCGTAAAAATACAGCTTCCCTTTTACTGCGCCATTTGCAGGAGAATTATGCTTTTCATAATACGGTACCAACTGTTCAAAAGGCATGGTATATCCCCGAGGGTCAATCCGGGTATTTCTCACAGTTGCATCATGATTGCCCCGGGCAATGTAAAGATTCATAGCATCCTTCAAAGAATCCATATAGGCAAAGCAATCCTCTAACTGAGAAATACATTCTGCCTTAGACCCCCATGCCCAGCAGATATCTCCACCGCACAATACCGTCTTCACATCCGTATGTTTTGCAATTTCCAGCATCAACGGTACAGCTGAACGCCCGTTCAAATGAATATGTATATCTGTGAAAAAGAAAAAAGATGCTGCATTTTTTACATTGGAACGAGCTTGATTATAGTCATCAACAACCTGACGAATATGTTCTTCATAAAAAGCAGGATATTCCATGGTTTTCTCCTTATCCATTCAACAAAACAATGGGCAGATAAACACTGGTGTGTCTGCCCGCTGCCTTGATTTCAAGGAGCAGCTCATAACGGCTCTTGGTCAGTTCGCCGGGAATAATGTCGAAGGAATAGTCTGTAAGACCATCGCCGCCGTGGCGGTTATCCAGAAATACGGACATTTCCTTTCCGGGATTGGCGGACCAATCCTCCGGCATATACAGCTTCATTTCCAACCAATGGTGGGCGCGAATATTATTTTCAAACTTCAGACAAATCCGCTTGGCTTCACCCTGGCGCACATTTAAATTGCCATCGGTATAAACACCCTGCACATTAAATACAGCGCAGGACTTTCTTACACTAACGCTGTCGCCGCACAGTTGCTGGCGAAGGGTTGTACCGGTGAGTGTACCTGTCTTCTTATAACCATTAGACAGTTCCTTCATTTCCTTAAACTGAATCCGGCCGTTTTCGTCCAACTCAAAATTCCCATTCATAAATGTAGGCATCAAATTGATCACTCGACGGGTTAACTCAGAAACGGTATCAGGCACAATGAATCCAAAGTTTGAACGATCCAGAGAGATGGTCTTAATTTCATCGCCAATGGGCTGCAGCCATTTTTCCTCGATAATACCGGTTCCATGGATAATGCCCAAGGTTGCGCCCAAGGTGCCGGCAGAGCAATCTCCGTCCTCGCCGCAGCCTGCGCTGATGCAAATACTCTTGGAAAAATCACCCTCGCCATACAGCCAGCCCAACATCATCAGGCCAATATTACTGGGAGCATCGAAGCCCAGATTACCAACAGGAACATCGGGTTCAGGGTCCTGATCCACATAACCCCTGTACATGCCAAAAGAGCCGGGAACCGTTCTCAGAATCACCTTTCTGGCTTCTTTCCAATCCATGCCCTTGCGGTAACAATCAATGGCAGTGTTCACAGCGGTGGCAACAGCGCAATCCCCGGGGATATATTCCATGGCAAGCTGGACCAGCTTATCCATATCCTTTTCCACAAAGGCAGCACTCTGCAAGGCTGCACAGAAGATTTCACCGTACACGCCCTCGTCAGCATGATCACAGATAGCATCCTCGTAGGCATACTTGACAGCAATCTCGGGATGACCGGGAGCCAAACATGCCCAAATCTCGCTGCGGATAAAGCTACCGCAGCTATCCTTGTTATGATTATGCAGCCAACCGGAAAGAGGCGGTGCAATACCATTTCTCAAATTCGCCTTACAAGCACCATACTCAGACCAATCCGGAACAATATAGGAAAGCCAATATTCTCCCAGAATCTCGGCGTTAACATTTTTGCCATACAATTCTGCAGCATGCAGCCATGCCAGCTGAAGATCCAGGTCATCATTGGGCAACACGCCCAATGAAAGATCATGGGTGTAATATTCCAGATCGTAAACGCCACGGACGCACTCAAAAGGAGCGCCCAAGGTGCCGCCTATATTCTTACCCAGCCAGCAGGCCCTTACTTTGTCTTTATATTCCTGAAATGTAATGTTTATTTTCTCTTCCTCCCGCTTATTTTCCTCCAAGGCTAACCTTGGAACGGTAGCTTTCTACTTCCCAATTAACAATAAAGTCAATGAGGAAATCGGGCATGGGGGATACGCCGCCAAAGGATTCGGCATAATCCACAACCTTGATACCATCCATCATAACCACCTGTGCAGTAGCTGCTTCGTTTTCGCTCATGCCGCATGTAAACATTCCCAGTTTCTCCACGAACACGACCTTGGGCTTGTAGCCGTTTTCTGCAGTAAATGCGGCAAATGCGGATTTCACGGCAGCTTCATTGGCATCAGCGCCCAAAGCCAGCTGTTTTGCCTTGCAGTAAACGATGTGATCGGGGGAAAGACTCTTTGTAGCAGGGTCGTAAGCAAGAATCAAGGGATTAACGGTAAACTTTACAACCGCCTGCTCCCCTTCTCCGTAAAGCTGAGAAAGCACATTGGCAATGGCGCTCACCTTTTCATTGTCAGCCTTTGCCTTTTCCACAGCCATAGCCAGCGTATCCATGACATGCTTTGCAAGGATATCAATTTCCTCCACAGTATTTGCTGCAAAGAAGATACCGTGATTTTGCAAAAACAGCAGTTGGCAAGGTTTGCCGGTATTTGCGGTAAAAGCGTCCATCATTTCCTTGCAATCCTTAGCCAGAATATAGCCGGGCTTGCAAGCAGCCACCCACACAGCATCCGGAAACAGCTGTTTCATAGCCGCTTCGCCGTTCTTGCCGCAGGTAAGGCCGTTGACAATAGCAGGATGTACATGGAGGACATACTTCTGGGGGAACAAATCATGAAGCAGGGTTTCCACAGAGGGACGGCGGTTTTCCCCCTCCACCCGTGCTGCCATCATATCCGCCAGCACAGCCGCCTCTCTTGCCTTCTCTTCCTCAGGATATACAGTAGACCACATGGCAGCCAGAGCGCTACGCTCCAGAACCACAAAATCCTCGGCCTTGATGGTAGCAAGAGATGTACCGGAACCCTTTACCCAAAGGTTTCTGTCGCTCTTAAAAGATGTATTACCACCACCTGCCAGTACATATGCAGGGTCAGCGCCGTAGCGGTTAGACATTTCAGCCAACGCCTGCAACTTCTTAAAATCCATTTCCACAATTACGCACTCCCTTACTTTCTGTCCGCCAGAATCATTTGTTCATATTCTTCAATTTCCCGGAACCACTGTCCGTCTGCAGGTTTTCCGCAAGCAGCACAGTAGGCATCCCAAACATCACCAAAAGGCATGGTCTTTAATTCTTCCTGAACCACCATCAGCTTGGTCCAGTTTCCTTCATTCTGCAACTTGGTCATTTCCTCATTGGGTTGCAGCAAACCATAAAGCAATGCTTTTTGCAGATTGCGGAAGCCTGTAACCCAGGCGCTAATCCGATTGATAGATGCATCAAAATAGTCCAGGGCAATAAACACATTATCAATTCCGCAGCGAACGATTTCCTTACAAAGCTCCTTGGTTTCATCATCAAACAGCACCACATGGTCAGAATCCCAGCGCACACCCCGAGTCACATGCAAGGCCATCTTTTTATCGTAAGCCAACACTGCAGAAATCTTGTCAGAAACCACCTCGGTGGGATGGTAGTGACCGTTATCCATCAAGGAAATGCAATCATCTCTGGAAGCAGCATATTTCAGGCACCATTCCGCAGAACCCACGGTGTAGCTTTCCACACCGATGCCAAACACCTTGCTTTCGGCGCAGGGATACACCTTTTCTTTGTCAAAAGGTTCTGAGAGTATCTCATCAAATGATTGCTTATAACGCTGGCGAGGGCCAATACGATCAGCAGGGATATCCTTAAAGCCGTCACCCGCCCAGATATTCATAACACAGGGCTGACCCAATTCATCCGCCAAATACTGAGAAATCCGAACACAAGCCTTACCGTGCTCGACCCAGAATTTACGGGTCTGCTCATTGGGGCTGGAAAGTGTCAGCGGGTCACACATGGGATGGGAGAAGAACGTGGGATTAAAGTCACAACCCAGACCCCGCTCCTTGCAAAAATCAACCCATTTCTGAAAATGCTTGGGCTCCAGCTTGTCCCGATCCACCCAACCGCCGTTTTCTTCATCAAAAATGGCATAGCAGGCATGGAGATTCATTTTAACCTGACCGGGGCCCAGAGAAATGACCTTGTCAATATCCGGGATCAATTCCTGATAAGTAGGGGCAGGGCCGGGATAATTTCGGGGGGTCTGAATGCCGCCGGTAAGG
>JAZRBJ010000065.1:0-2328 GCA_045635065.1 Faecousia sp.
GCGTAGCCATCACCAGCGGCCTGTCCGGCAGCTATAACGCAGCTTGTATCGCAAAGGAAATGTACGAGGCGGAGCATCCCGGCAGACGGGTCTTTGTGATCGATTCTCTTTCCGCCGGTCCTGAATTGACACTGATCGTAGAAAAGCTAGAGGCACTGATCAGTGAGGCCAAATCTTTTGAAGAGATCTGTGCCTACATGCCGGAATACCAGAAGAAGAGTGGTCTGCTCTTTATGCTGGAATCCCTCAATAATTTTGCAGCCAACGGGAGAGTTTCTCCAGCTGTTGCCAAAATCGCAGGTGTTCTGGGCATTCGCATCGTTGGCAAGGCCAGTGATGGGGGTACTTTGGAGCCCACCGATAAATGCAGAGGCGAAGCCAAGTCTTTGAATGCGATTTTGAAGCACTTAAAGGAGACTGGCTTAAAAACCGGCAAGGTGCAGTTAGCGCATTGTTTGAATGAGGCTGCTGCCAATACGCTGAAAAGCATGATCGAAGCAGAACTGCCGGAAGTGACCGTAAACATCGGTATCAATCTGGGACTGTGCAGCTTCTATGCAGAAAAAGGTGGCCTGCTGGTCGGTTATGAAAAATTCTAAGGGGAATTACAATCATGGGTTCACAGAGAGATATGCCCAGGAAAACTGCACATAGCAATAAGGTTCAACCTGTCAACGGTTTTGTGATGACGATTGTGTATTGGGGCGTTCGGTTTTGGTTGTTCCTTTGCGGTGTGCGCATTAAGGCAGTCAACAAAATCGGAAAACCCAATAACCCTTCCATCATTCTGTGTAATCACGGTTCTTTTATGGATTTTATTTATGCGGCAGCGTTGATGCGTAAATACAAGCCTCACTTCATTGTGGCAAGATTATATTTCTACCATTCCGTTTTGGGTTGGCTGCTGCGAAAAGTGGGTGCGTTCCCCAAGAGTATGTTTGCTATGGATATGGAGAATGCAAAAAACTGCCTGACGGTTCTAAAGAACAAGGAGATTCTGGCCATGATGCCGGAAGCGCGTCTTTCTACAACGGGCCGGTTTGAGGATATTCAGGGCAGTACCTATTCGTTTATCAAAAAGTCCGGCGTGGATGTTTATACCATCAAGATCAGCGGCGATTATCTTGCTGACCCTAAGTGGGGCAAGGGATTTCGTCGCGGCGCAGTGGTGGAGGCGGAACTGGACATATTGTTCACCGCCGAGCAAGTACAAGCGCTTTCTATGGAACAGCTGCAACAAGGCATTGAGCGGCGGCTTTCCTACGATGAATGGGAGTGGCTGCAGCAGCACCCCAATATCCGATATCGCTGCTCCCACATTGCTGAAGGCTTGGAGAACATTTTGACAGTTTGCCCGGTGTGCAACGGTCAGCATACCCTGGTCACAAAGAAGAACAAAGTCTTGTGTGAGCATTGCGGTTATTTAACGGCAGTGGACAACCGATATCAATTTGATGCAGGTTTTCGGTTTACAGACCTTCGGCAGTGGTACGATTGGCAGAAACAGCTTCTGGAGCAGGAAATTGCCCAAAATGGTGACTATGCTATGACCACCAAGGTGGAGCTGCGGCTTCCCGGTGACGGAAAAGGCATGACCCGGCATGGCGGTTATGGAACTTGCACCTTAAATCGGGAAGGCCTTACATACTCCGGCACGAAAGACGGAGAAAATGTAGAACTGCATTTTTCCATTCAGCGCATTTATCGGCTGCTTTTCGGAGCAGGTGAGAACTTCGAGATTTATGATGGCACGCAGATTCTGTATTTTGTCCCGGAAGAGAGGCGCTCGGCAGTGGACTGGTATATGGCATCCATGATCCTGCACGATATGGCTGCAAAATAAGGAGAAATTATGAACCTTATAAAAGAGAGAATTACCAAAAAGCAAGAGCAGGCGTATTCCAATATCAGCGCCCGTTCTTTTGTGATAGTAGCAGCGCTTTTGCTGGCAATATTGGTTTTTTGTGGTTCCTTATCCTACTTTATTCCGCAGGGCAGTTTTGCAACAGATGTAAATAACAATATCATTCCCGGTACATATGAAAAAGGCAAGGTAGAGGGTGTTGCACTTTGGCGGGTGCTTACCGCACCGGTGCGTGTTTTTGCGTCCGAGGATGCGGTCACTATCATTGTGATCAGTGTTTTCTTGCTGATCATGAGCGGTGTGTTCAATCTGTTGGACAAGACAGATGGTATCAAGACCTTTATTCACTACATTATGGAGCGCTTGCGAGACCGTGGCGGACCGGTGGTTTGCATTACTGTATTGATCTTTATGCTCTTCGGTAGCCTTTTTGGTATGTTTGAAGAGCTGGTAACGCTGCTTCC
>JAZRBJ010000066.1:0-13282 GCA_045635065.1 Faecousia sp.
GCCTTACTCCTACCGTGTACCCATGGGCATGACGCTGGAAAGCGGCATGCGGGTCACGGTGCCCTTTGGTAGAGGAAACCGCCCTTCCGAGGGCGTTGTCCTTTCTCTGACCCGGGAGGCGGAAGCGGGCTTGAAGCCCGTCAACGCCCGGCTGGATGAACAGCCACTATTGAATGATACTATGCTCCATCTGGCGGCCTTTATGCGGCAGCGGTACTTTTGTACCATGTATGATGCTGTCAAGGCCATGCTGCCGGCAGGGCTTTGGTTTCATACAAAGCAGACCTATTTCCTGACGGATGACCGTTCCTGGGAACAGGCGGCGATTCGTGTTAAGGATGCTGTGACTATTTTGGAGGCAATTCGGGATATGGGTGGCAGAGCGGAGGATACCGACCTGCGGCGCTGTGTTGCCGATGAAGAGGCTTTGGAAAAAGTCTTTGCCTATTTGCAGCGGAAGAAATGGATTTTCTGCGATACTGCCTATCAGCGCAAGACCGGTGATAAAACCGAGAAAATTGCTGTTCTGGCTGCGCCTGCGGAGGAAGTTATGGCTTATGCTATGGCAAGACCTAAATCTGCGGCTATGCAGCGCACTGTGCTGGAAACCATGTGTACTGTGGGTAGTGTGGCGGTGAAGGAACTTTGCTACTTTACCGGTGCCAGCGTGGCTACGGTGAAGCGACTGGCAGAACTGGGCTATCTGGAACTGACAGATCAGCCTTTGCTTCGCTGCCGGGAAATTAAGCCTGCGGTTTTGGATGGCCCCCTGGTTCTCAATGAGGAGCAGGAAACTGCTTTCCGGGGCATGGCGGCGCAAATGCAGAGGAATGATCCCGGCGTGGCGCTGCTCTACGGTGTTACCGGTTCGGGTAAGACATCGGTATATATTAAGCTCATTGGTGAGTGTCTGGAACAGGGAAAAAGCGCTGTTTTTCTTGTGCCGGAAATTGCGCTGACACCCCAGCTTTTGGGGCTGATGGTTGCCCATTTCGGCGATACGGTTGCAGTGCTTCACAGCAGCCTTCCTGTTACCGAGCGGTATGACCAATGGAAACGGATTCGTATGGGTCAGGCCCGTGTGATTGTGGGAACCCGCAGCGCAGTATTTGCACCCTGTGTCAATCCCGGCTTGATCATACTGGATGAGGAGCAGGAACACTCCTATAAATCGGAAAATTCGCCCAGATATGCAGCCAAAGAGGTGGCGTTCTGGCGTGGAATAAAAGAAAAGGCTTTGGTGGTGCTGGGGTCTGCCACTCCCTCGGTGGAAACCATGTATCACGCAAAGCAAGGAACTTACAGCCTTTATACGCTGAAGCAGCGCTACAACGGACGCCCCCTGCCTGAGGTGGAAATTGTGGATATGCGGGAGGAGCTGAAGGACGGCAACGATCTTTCTCTTAGCTGCTCCTTGCTGGATTCTGTTCGGGAAACCAAGGCGGCAGGAAAACAGACGGTTCTGTTTTTGAACCGCAGAGGCAACAGCAGAGCTTTGGTGTGTGTGGATTGCGGCGAAGCGCCGGAGTGTCCCCGCTGCAGCGCAAGGCTGACTTATCACAGCGCCAATGGGCGGCTGATGTGCCACCATTGCGGCTATTCCCAGGCTGCGCCGGAAGAATGTCCGGAATGCGGCGGCCCGCTGAAGCGCCTTGGTATCGGTACGCAGAAGGTGCAGCAGGAACTGGAATCCCTTGTGGAGGGCGTTCGTGTTCAGCGCATGGATGCCGACACTGCCAGCGCTGTGAATACCCATGAAAAGATCCTGGAGCAATTCCAGAAGGAAAAAATGGATGTGCTGCTGGGCACACAAATGGTTGCCAAGGGCTTGAATCTGCCGGAGGTGACTTTGGTGGGTGTGCTGGATGCGGATTTGAGTTTGTACACCGGAAGCTATCGGGCAGCGGAGACCACCTTTAATATGCTGACCCAGGTGGTGGGGCGCGCAGGGCGGGGAAGAGACCCCGGCAGAGCTGTGATTCAAACGGCTGTACCGGAGCATCCTGTGATTCGCATGGCCTCCCGTCAGGATTATGACAGCTTCTACGAAATGGAAATTGGCATGCGCCGGCTTCAGCAAGTGCCGCCTTTCAGTGATATAACGCTGATCACCTTTACCGGGCAGGATGAAGGGGCTGTGCTTCGGGGGGCTGTGAAATTCGGAAACAGCCTGAAAACCTGTTTGGGAGACGGGGCGCTGCTGCTAGGCCCGGCACCCTGTCCCGTACCGAAGATTAATTATAATTTCCGCTACCGACTGACTTTGCGTTGTCCCATGGACAAGGCAAAGCGGGAACTGATTGCCCATTTCCTGCGGCAGTTTGCCATGGACCGCAGCAATCGGGGAATCTCAGTGTTTGCAGATGTGAACGGATTTGACTAAAGAGAGGATAAATTATGGGAATTCGGAAAATACTCACAGATAAGGAGCCTGCCCTGCACAAGGTGTGCAAGCCGGTAACCGAATTTGATGCCAAGCTGCATAAGCTGCTGGACGATATGCGGGAAACTTTGCTGGAAGCCAACGGCGTGGGTCTGGCAGCACCCCAGGTTGGCATTTTGCGCCGGGTTGTCATTGTGGATACCGGCGAGGAAATTCTGGAGCTGGTGAATCCCACCATGTTGGAAACCGACGGCGAACAGGAGGGTGCAGAGGGCTGCCTCAGCGTTCCCGGCCGGTATGGCATTGTGAAGCGCCCCTATTATGCCAAGGTTTGCGCCCAGGATCGCTACGGCGATTGGTATGAGGCGGAGGCAGAGGAGCTGATTGCCAGATGCTTCTGTCATGAGCTGGACCATCTGGATGGTATTGTGTATACAGAAGTGATGGAGCGCTTCCTTACCGAGGAAGAATTGGAAGAACTGTAATGAATGGAGGAATCCCTATGCGGGTTGTATTTATGGGAACACCGGATATTGCTGCGACCTGCTTGAAGGGAATCCTGCAGGCGGGCGTGAATGTGGTGGGTGTATATACCCAGCCGGACCGGCCTAAGAACCGGGGTATGAAGCTGGCATTTTCTCCTGTAAAGGAGGTTGCCATTGCCCATGAAATTCCGGTGTTTCAGCCGGAAAATTTCCGGGAAGAGGAAACGGTGCAGCAGCTGGCAGAATTGAAACCGGATGTGGTGGCGGTGGTTGCCTACGGACGGATTTTGCCCCAGCGGGTGCTGGATATTCCCGCAAAGGGCTGCATTAACATTCACGCAAGCGTATTGCCTAAGTACCGTGGCTCCGCACCTTATCAATGGGCGGTGCTGAACGGAGAGACCGAAACCGGTGTAACTGCCATGTATCTGTGCAGGGAGATGGATGCCGGTGATATTATTGATATTTCCAAAACCCCCATTGAGCCGGAGGAAACTGCGGGAGAACTGCTGGACCGGCTGGCGGAATTGGGCGCAGCTTTGCTGACCAAGACCCTGGCGGATATTGAAAATGGCAGCGCAACCCGCACGCCCCAGGATGGCGCGCTGGCTACCTATGCGTCTATGCTGGATAAGACCATGTGTCCCATTGATTGGAATAAAACGGCGCAGCAGGTGCATGACCATATTCGGGGCTTGCATCCCTGGCCTGTGGCAACTGCCCGGCTGGGTGATACCAATTTTAAGATTCATGCCGCAAAGGTTGTTCCCGGCAAGGCTGGCGCTGCACCCGGAACGATTTTGGCATTGACAAAAACAGGCTTGCAGGTGGCTTGTAAAGAGGGTGCGGTGGAGATCACCAGCTTGCAGGCAGAGGGCGGAAAACGCATGGCTGCACCGGATTACTTCCGGGGACATCCTTTGGAGATTTGACCATGGGAGCAAGAGAAACGGCGCTGAATGTGCTGATTGCCTGCCGTAAAAACGGCGCATGGTCCAATGGCGTTTTGAAGGAATATGCTGCCCGTGACGGTCTGGACCGCCGGGAGGCTGCTCTGGCAACCCGCCTGTGCTACGGCGTGCTGCAGAATCGGGGCAAGCTGGATTTTTACCTTGCTCAGCTGCTTACCGGTAAGCTGAAGGATTTGCACCCTGCCTTGCGGGATATTTTGCATCTGGGGTTGTATCAGATGTATGAAATGGACAAAATCCCCCAATCTGCCGCGGTGAATGAGTCGGTGGGACTGGCGAAAAAATATTGCAAACGGCAGAAATTTGCCCCCGGTTTGGTGAATGCGGTGCTTCGCAATGCCCAGAGAAAAGGGGAAACCTTACAGCAGCCTGTGGAGCTGAAGGACAAATACAGCCATCCCCAAAAGCTCATAGACCTGCTGGCCGATTATGTGGGGCAGGAGAATATTGAAAATGTGCTGAAAAGTCACAATGCTGCCCCGGATACGGTGGTGCAGGTAAATATTAACCGCATTTCCGCCCAGGAACTTTTGGAAAGGCTGGAGCAGGAGGGCGTTTCCTGCAAAGCCCATCCCTGGCTTGCCAATTGTTTGGTGCTTTCCGGTACCGGCAATTTGGAGCGACTTTCCACTTTCCGGGAGGGTCTGTTTTATGTGCAGGATGCAGCGGCCAGATTAAGTGTAGCCTGCGCCGGTCCGACCGGTATGGAACGGGTGCTGGATTGCTGCGGCGCGCCGGGCGGCAAAAGCTTTGCTGCTGCCCTGGAGGGCGCAAAACATATTTTTACATGTGATGTGCATCCCCACAAAACCGACCTGATTGCCGAGGGCGCTAAGCGGTTGGGAATGGACAATATTACCGTACAGTTACAGGATGCCACCGTCTTGCGGAAGGATTGGGTGGACACCATGGATTGTGTCATAGCCGATGTGCCTTGCTCCGGTTACGGTATTATCCGCAAGAAGCCGGATATTCGTTACAAAGACCCGGATGACATGGCCCAGCTTCCCCAACTGCAGCTGCAGATTCTGGAAACAGTGAGCCAATATGTAAAACCCGGTGGCATCTTGATGTATTCTACCTGCACACTGGTGCGGCGGGAAAATGAGGATGTTGTTGCGGCTTTTCTGGAAAAACATCCGGAATTTTCTACCGTACCCCTGCGCTTGCCGGATTGTTTCCCGGAAAACACCACGGGCATGCTTGCGCTGATTTCGGGAGAGTATGATACGGACGGCTTCTTTATCTGCAAACTGCGGAGGAATTCATGAACATTAAATCCATGACATTGCCGGAAATCGGCGGGCTGCTTAAGGAAATGGGTCAGCCTGCTTTCCGGGCAAAGCAAGTCTATACCTGGCTGCACAAGGGCGTGACCTCCTATGAGCAAATGACCAATTTGCCCCAGGCGCTTCGGGAAAAGCTGGCGGCGGATTATCCCATTTGTGCGCCTAAGGTGGTGCGGCGGCAGGAATCCCGGAAGGATGGTACAATTAAGTTTTTGTGGCAGCTTTCTGACGGCAACTGCGTGGAAACCGTGCTGATGAAATACCACTATGGCAATACGGTATGTATTTCCACAGAGGTTGGCTGCCGTATGGGCTGCGCATTTTGCGCCTCTACTCTGGGCGGCCTGGTGCGGCGGTTGGAACCCTTTGAAATGCTGGACCAGGTGCTGTTTACCCAGGTGGAATCGGGGGAGCCGGTGTCCCATATTGTGTTAATGGGCATTGGGGAACCCCTGGACAATTTTGACAATGTTATGCGCTTTTTGGAGCTGGTGAACAGCCCCGAGGGAATGAATATTTCCATGCGGCATATCAGCCTTTCTACCTGCGGTCTTGTTCCCAAAATCCGGGAGCTGGCAGAAAAGAAATTGCAGCTGACTTTGTCGGTATCTCTGCATGCGCCCAATGATGAAATCCGAAATACCATTATGCCGGTAAACAAGGCATATCCCGTTGAGCAGCTGCTTAACGCCTGCCGGGATTATTATGCCATCACCGGCAGACGCATCTCTTTTGAGTATGCCATGATTGACGGGGTGAATGATACCCCCGCCCATGCCCGGCTACTGCTGAAACAGCTGAAAGGCTTGCCGGCGCATATGAATTTAATTCCCTTAAACCATGTGGAGGAAAGTCCCCTGAAGCCCAGCAGCCGAAAGGCTGTGCAGCAATTTCAGCAGATTCTGGAGGAGGGCGGCGTGCCTGCCACTGTGCGGCGAACCCTGGGAGGGGACATTGATGCCTCCTGCGGACAGCTTCGCCGGAAATATTCTCAAAACAAAGCCTAAGGAAAGGAGTGTGTGCCGTATGCAAAGCTGGGGCTTATCGGATCCCGGTTGTGTGAGAACACAGAATCAGGATTCCTACCAAATCGAACAATTGGACCGTCACAGCATGCTGTGTGTGGTTTGTGACGGAATGGGCGGCGCAAAATCCGGAAATATTGCCAGTACTCTGGCGGTGGATGTATTTGTGCAGGAGGTCAAGCGCTCCTGGAATGCCAATCTGGAGCAGGAGAAGTTGGAACAGATGCTCCGGGGAGCTGTAAAGCTTGCCAATTTTACGGTGTATGACCAGGCTACCCAAATTGAAGAATTTGAGGGCATGGGAACTACTTTGGTTGCCGTGTTGATCCGTGGACGGGAAATTACCGTAGTCAATGTGGGCGACAGCCGGGCGTACAAGGTGGATAAAAACGGTATACGCTTGCTGACTAAGGATCATTCCCTGGTGCAGATGATGGTGGACCGGGGAGAATTGGCCCCGGAAATGGCCAGAAGTTATCCCGGTAAAAACTATATTACCCGGGCCATTGGCACAGAAAATGTGGTGGAATGCGATGTGTTTCGCAATAAAGTTGAAAAAGGAGACTGCCTGCTTCTGTGCAGCGACGGTCTTTCCAATATGATGGACGATCAGGAGATCCTCTTTGAGGTGGTTCATGGCGTCAACAAGCAGCAATGCTGTCAGCGGCTGCTGGACATTGCCAAGAATCGGGGAGCGCCGGATAATGTTACCAGCGTTCTGGTCCAGATTTGAGGAAGGGAGAGTTAGACAATGGATAATGATAAGTACATAGGCCGTTTGCTGGACAACCGGTACGAGATCCAGGAAGTGATCGGTGTGGGCGGCATGGCGGTTGTATATAAGGCAAGATGTCACAGACTGAATCGTCTTGTTGCCATTAAGATTTTGAAGGATGAGTATTCCAAGGATGAGGAATTCCGCCGCCGTTTCCACGCAGAGGGACAGGCGGTTGCCATGCTTAGCCATCCCAACATTGTTTCCGTTTACGATGTTTCTACCACAGAAGAGGCGGATTATATCGTTATGGAGATCATTGACGGCATCAGCCTGAAGCAGTACATGGAGAAGAAGGGTGTTCTAAACTGGAAAGAGACCTTGCATTTTGCAATACAAATCGGCAAGGCTTTGGAGCACGCCCATTCCCGTGGCATTGTTCACCGGGATACTAAGCCCCACAATGTGATGGTGCTGAAAAACGGCTCTGTGAAGGTTGCTGACTTTGGTATCGCCCGGGTGATGTCCAAGAGCAATACCCTTACCAAGGAGGCGCTGGGCTCTGTGCATTATATTTCCCCGGAGCAGGCCAAGGGTGGACGGGTGGATAACCGCTCTGACATTTATTCTCTGGGTACTGTGATGTATGAGATGATGACCGGAAGACCGCCTTACGATGGAGAATCCCCGGTGGCGGTGGCTATTCAGCACATCAACGGCGGCGCAAAAATGCCCTCAACCCTGAATCCTAACATTCCCGGCGGCTTGGAGCAGATCATCATGAAGGCCATGGCCCATGATCCCAATGCCCGGTACGCCACCGCTACAGCCATGCTGTATGACATGGATGAGTTCCGCAAGCTGCCCAGCATTTTGTTTGATTACAACACACCTCCCATTGACGAGGTGACCCGGCTGCAGCCCGCAGCAGAGCCTGCGGCAGAACCCAGGAAGACCACGGCGGAAAAAGTGGTGATTGCTGCCGGCGGTGAGGTCAGACGGGCAACGCCTCCTGCACGGCGGAAGCCTGCAGCCCAGCCCGGTAAAAAGCCCCAGAAGCCCAAGAAGGAAAAGGAAGACGGCAGCAAGGTGGCTACCGCCGCAGTGATCGTATGCTCCGTGGTGGCGGTGGTGGCCATTGTGATTTTTCTTATTACTCTGATTGGCGGCGGTATTTTCGGTGGCGATCAGATGGTTCTGGTACCCAACTATGTGGGCAAGGAATATGCCACCTTGCAAAATATCAATGGCATCATCATTGCCGAGCCGGAATATGAACCCCATGATACCTATGAAAAGGGTAAGGTGATTCGCCAGGAGCCGGAGGCCGGTGAGACCGTGGAAAAGAATACGGTGGTCAGGGTTTGGGTTAGTTCCGGCAAAGCCACCGATCCCAAGCACATGGAAAATCTGGTAGGTCAGAAGCTTTCTACAGCAGAAAACTTCCTTAATGCCCAGGGCATTTTGTTCCTGGTAGAGGAAGAGAGCAGTAACGACATAGAAAAAGGTAAGATTACCCGTACCGATCCTGCTGCCGGAGAATCTATTGTTGAAGGCCAGAAGGTGACCTTATATGTCAGTACCGGACCCTCTACCGAGGAGCGGGAAATGCCCAATGTGGTAGAGCAGAGCCTGGATACCGCCAAGAAGATTCTGGAGATCATGGAGCTGAATCTGCAGATCGTTGAGGTGCCGGAAGAGCATAATGAGATTCCCGAAAACTATATTATTCGCTCGGAACCTGCTGCCAATGAAATGTTGGTTACCGGTCAGGAAGTGAAGCTGTATATCAGCACCGGCGCCAAGAAGGCCAAGATGCCCGATGTGGTGGGTAAGAGCCTGGAGGTAGCCCTGGAGCTGCTGAATTATGCCGGCTTTACCGATGTGAAATACGACGAGTATGTGGACAGCGAAAAGCCCAAGGATGAGGTCTTGGCCCAGTCTGTGGAAAAGGATACGGAGATTCCCGTAAACACCCAGATTGTGCTGCAACTTTCCAAAGGCCCGCAAGCGGTTGAAGTGACCAAGACGGTGACCTTTGAATTGCTGGACGACATGATGGAGTCCTACACCGTTACCATCAAGGATGATACCGGTGCTGTGATTCTGACCCAAACCATTACGGGCGGTCAGCCCACCGTTGATGTGCAGCTTACCGGCAGCGGAACAAGAACCTATGAGGTATATATCAACGATATGTATTTCTCAAGCAAGTCCGTGGATTTTAACGCATGATGATGAGTAGAGTAACCGGGCGTGTACTACGCTCTCTCAGTGGCTTCTACGAGGTGCAAACGGAAAAGGGAATGATTACCTGTCGGGGCAGGGGAAGCCTGCGCCGTATGGGAGAAAGCCCCCTCACCGGTGACATGGTGGAAATTTCCGTGGAAAAAGGAAAGGGTATGGTGGAGCGGATTCTTCCCCGGAAGAACAGCTTTATCCGTCCTGCAGTTGCCAACATGGATGCCCTGGTGATTTTTGCCGCCAATGTGAATCCTGTGACAGAACCCTTTCTCATTGACCGGGTGGCGGCCATTGCCGGCAATCAGGATGTGGAAGTGATTTTGTGCGTCAATAAATGCGATCTGGACCCGGCGTTGGATTTGGTTCACATTTATTCGGAGGCCGGATTTACGGTGATTTCCGCCAGCGCGGAAACAGGTGAAGGCGTGGAGGAACTGCGCCGTTTGATCAAGGGAAAGCTTACCGCCTTTACCGGAAATTCCGGTGTGGGAAAGAGCAGTATGCTTAACCGCCTGTGTCCGGCGCTTTCTCTGCAGACCGGTGAGGTTTCTGAGAAACTGGGAAGAGGCAGGCACACCACCCGCCATGTGGAGCTGTATTCTCTGGGGGAGGAAACCTATGTGGCGGATACCCCGGGCTTTTCTTCCTTTGATACGGACCAAATGGAAATCATGCTGAAGGAGAATCTGCAGTATGCCTTTCCGGATTTCGGAAAATATCTTGGGAAATGCCAGTTTCACGACTGCTCTCACAGGGCAGAACCCGGCTGCGCAGTGCGTGGGGCGGCGCAGGCAGGGGAGATACAGCCCACCCGTTATGACAGCTACCTGCGACTGTATGAAAAAGCCAGTCAAATCAAGGATTGGGAACGAAAATAAAGGAGAAATTTTATGAAAAAGCCTTTCGGTGTCCGTGCTGACGGACAGCAAACCTATCTGTACACCATTCAGGGTGATGGCGTTACCGCGGAGATTTCCGATCATGGCGCAACTCTGGTTAAGCTTTTTGTGCCCGATCATAAGGGCTGCAGTGAAGATGTGATTCTGGGCTTCGATCATCCCGATGAATATACCCAGAGTGGTACTTTTTTTGGCGCAACTGTGGGCAGAAATGCGAACCGTGTAGGCGGTGCTCAGTTTACCTTGAATGGAAAAACCTATAAGCTTGACCCTAACGACAACGGTATAAACAATCTCCACAGCGGCTTTGACCCCTTTAAAAACCGCCTGTGGCAGGTGGTGGAGCATACTGCCGATTCCGTTAAGCTGCGTCTAGACAGCCCCGACGGCGACCAGGGATTCCCCGGCAATGCGGTGATCTATGTTACTTATGCCATGAAGGGCCGTGACCTGTGCATTATTTACAATGCCACCTGTGACCAGGACACCGTGTTTAACATGACCAACCACACCTACTTTAATCTTGCCGGTCAGGATAAGCCGGAGCAGGCTATGGACCAGGTGCTGACCATGCCCGCTACCTTCTTTAACCCCGATGATGCTTTGAGCATTCCCACCGGTGAGCTGAGAAGTGTGGAAGGCAGCCCCATGGACTTCCGCGCAGGTAAGCCCATTGGCCGGGATGTGAATGAAGATTACGATGCCCTGAATCTGCAGGGTGGCTACGACCACAACTTTGAAGCCAAGGGCGAAATTTGCGCAACAGTATTCCATCCTGCCACCGGCAGAACCATGGAGGTGCTTACCGATTGCCCCGGCGTGCAGTTCTACTGCGGCAACTTCCTGGAGGGAGATAAGGGCAAGAATGGCGTGTCCTACTGCAAGCGGGGCGGTATTTGCCTGGAAACCCAATTCCTGCCGGATTCCGTGAATCATCCGGAATGGCAGCAGCCCTTTACCAAGGCCGGTCAGCCTTACCACAGCGAAACCGTCTATCGATTCTCCTGGTAATTTTAAAGCCACCGTGTTCAATCACGGTGGCTTATTTTGTACATATCCGGGGCGGTAAACCACAAGGTATGGTGGTTTTGGTTGACTTTGCATAAAAAATCCCGTATAATGGAATCATTGTATTATGGAGAAATGTGGCAGGTAAAGGATTATGGCACAAACGAGACAGGTAAAATACGATAACTCCAGTATTTCTATGCTGAAAGGTGAGGAGCGAGTCAGAAAACGCCCTGCGGTTATTTTCGGATCTGACGATTTGGAAGGCTGCAAGCACGCGGTGTTTGAGATTCTTTCCAACGCCATCGACGAAGCCAGAGAAGGTCACGGCGACACTATCATTGTCACTCGCTACGAGGACTTGAGCGTTGAGGTGGAGGACTTTGGCCGAGGCTGCCCTGTGGATTACAACGAGAAAGAAAAGCGCTACAACTGGGAGCTGGTGTTCTGCGAGCTGTACGCCGGCGGTAAGTACGGGGAAAACGGAGAGAACTATGAATTTTGTCGGGTCTTAAACGGCCTGGGCTCCTGCGCCACTCAGTATGCCTCCGAGTTTTTTGATGCTACCATCCGCCGGGACGGTTTCCGCTATGATCTGCACTTTGAAAAGGGCAGAAATAAGGGCGGTTTGAAGAAAGAACCCACGGACCGTGGCAGAAAGACCGGCTCGCTGTTTCATTGGAAGCCGGACCCCAAGGTGTTTACGGACATCAACATCCCCGTGGAGTATTATCGGGATGTGCTGCGCCGGCAGGCGGTGGTGAACAAGGGGATTACCTTCAAATTCCGCAATCAGGTTGGTAAGCGGTTTGAGGAAGAAGAATTCTGCTATGTGGACGGTATCAAGCAGTATATTGAAGAAATTGTGGGTGATAACGCCTTTACCATGCCCGTGTTCTGGGAAGCGGAACGCCGGGGCAGGGATGCGGAAAACCGCCCGGAAATGAAGCTGAAGATCACGGCCTCTTTCTGCTTTTCCAAGCAGGTCAGCCGTGTGGAGTATTATCATAACTCCTCCTGGCTGGAATACGGCGGAAGTCCCGATCGGGCGGTGCGCCTGGGCTTTGTTGCTGCCTTTGATAAGTACCTGCGGGATAACAACAAGTACACCAAAAACGAAAACAAGATTCTGTATCAGGATATTCAGGACAGTTTGGTGCTGGTGACCAACTGCTTCTCCACCATTGGCTGCTTTGAAAATCAGACCAAGAAATCCGTCAACTCCAAGTTTACCCAGGAGGCCATGACCAATTTCTTTAAGGAAAAGCTGCAGATTTGGTTCATTGAGAATAAGCAGGAGGCTGACCGGGCGGCTGAACAGGTGCTGGTGAATAAGCGGGCAAGAGAATCCGCGGAAAAGACCCGCAGCTCTGTTAAGAAGAATCTCACCGCCAAGGTGGACATTGCCAACCGGGTGCAGAAATTTGTGGACTGCCGCAGCCGGGATACCAATGTCCGTGAGCTCTACATCGTGGAGGGTGATTCCGCATTGGGCAGTGTCAAGCTCAGCCGTGACGCGGAATTCCAGGGAATCATGCCGGTGCGCGGCAAGATTCTGAACTGCTTGAAGGCGGATTACAATAAGATTTTTGCCTCTCCCATCATTACGGATTTGATGAAGGTGCTGGGCTGCGGCGTGGAGGTGCAGGGGAAGAAGGCCAAGGAGCTTTCCACCTTTGATGTGGACAACCTGCGCTGGAACAAGGTGGTTATCTGTACGGACGCCGATGTGGACGGATTCCAGATTCGCACCTTGATTCTGACCATGCTGTACCGGCTTTGTCCCACGCTGATTCGGGACGGCTATGTGTATATTGCCGAATCTCCGCTGTTTGAAATCAATTACAAGGACGGCGGCAAGGATAAGACCCGGTTTGCTTACAACGAGATGGAAAAGACCATTATTCTCCGGGAGCTGGAGGGCAAGAAGTATTCCATTCAGCGTTCCAAGGGTCTTGGTGAAAATGATCCCGAAATGATGTGGATGACCACCATGAATCCCGAAACCCGGCGGCTCATTAAGGTCATGCCGGAGGATGCGGAGCGCACCAGCTACTATTTCGATGTGCTGCTGGGTGACGCTTTGAATGACAGAAAGAACTTTATTTCCGAAAATGGCGCCAAGTATCTGGAATTGGCGGATATTTCGTAAGAGGTGTGCGCTATGGCACGAAAAAAGAAGGAAACAGAACAGAAGAAAACTGTGGATACCAGCGGCGTTGTGGGTCTGGTGGGCTCTACCACCGAGCAGGCCATTTCCGAA
>JAZRBJ010000067.1:0-6148 GCA_045635065.1 Faecousia sp.
GAGATTCATTTTAACCTGACCGGGGACCAGAGACATCACCTTGTCAATATCCGCCATCAATTCCTGATAAGTACGGGCACGGCCGGGATAATTTCCGGTGGTCTGAATGCCGCCGGTAAGGGGCTTGTTGGGGTCTGTATCAAATCCCCGCACATCGTCGCCCTGCCAGCAATGCAATGCCACAGGCACGGTTTTCAATTTCTCAATGGCTGCATCGGTATCAATCCCCAAAGCAGCGTATTTTGCCTTTGCTTCCTGATAGCTCATAGCTGTACCTCCATTTGAACCTTTAAATTACCAATAGCGGTTGCTTCAATAGGCAACGCAATAACCTTCTTGCCGGTGGCTTCTTCCGTAAGCCGATTCAAAAATCCATTCTTGGCGCCACCACCCACGATATACAAACAATCGTATTTTTTACCGGTGTTCTTTTCCAGCTCTTCCAACGCCACCCGATAGCTTTGCGCTAAGGACCGATAAGCGCAACGGAAATAGTCACCCACGGACTTCATGGCATTTTCAGAAGCCACATCAAAAGCCTGCTTCATGCTTTGAGGTGCCAGGAACTCCGTAGCATTGGCATCTACCAACACATCACAGTCACTTTCTTCTGCCAACTTCACAATTTCCGGGAAAGTTAACTCCGGACAAAGCTCCTTTTGCAGACAGTTGACCAACCACATACCCATAATATTTTTTTGATAGCGATTGTAGCCCACGCCGCCCTCATTGGAATAATTGGCCCAACGGCTGTTTTCATCCGTAATGGGCTTGGGTGTCTTCACTCCCAGCAAAGACCAGGTGCCGGAGGAAATATATGGCGCATTCTCCTCCATGGGAATACCCTCCACCGCAGAACCGGTATCATGAGTAGCGCACAGCACCGCTGTAATATTGCCTCCAACCTCTGCAGCTACCTCAGGCAGCAGCGGACCAAGCACCGTGCCGGGCATGCTCAGCTTGGGAAACAGCTGCCGGGGATAACCAAGAGTACCGGCAATGTCCAGATCAAATTCACCGGTTTCAACATTGATCATGCCCATGGTAGTGGCATTGGTATATTCTCTTGCTTTTACGCCGGTCAGCTTATACAGCAGGTATTCCGGCATCATCAGCATATCGGTTACATTTTCCAGCCGTCCTTTACACAGATCATCATACAGCTGATACACCGTATTGAAGGGCTGGAACTGGCAACCGGTGCTGCTGTAAAGCTTTTCAAAAGGCACTTTTTCATGCACCGCGGGAATCACAGCCTCAGTGCGACTGTCCCGGTAGGCATACACAGGACGAAGTTCTTCCTTACCCCGAAGCAGAACATAATCCACACCCCAGGTATCAATGGACAGGCTTTTGATGTTTTCAAATTGGGCAAGGGCAGCTTTGATGCCATTCTTTACCTCCGCAAAAAGGGCATCCACATCCCATGTAAGGCTGCCGTCAACTGACTGTACACCGTTGGGGAAACGGTACACCTCTTTTTCCTTCAGCGAGCCATTTTCCATCCATGCCACAATGTGTCTTCCGGAGGAAGCGCCAATATCGATTGCCAGATAAAACATCCTATCACTCCTATTTTATAATCCGATATCAATTTATCATGAAGTCGCGCACTTTTGCAGGTCCTGAATTATGCAAAAAAGTGTCCTCTCTTGCAGTTTGCTGATCCCGGAACTGTTTAGGAGACCGGCCGTAGTTCCGGGTAAACAGCCTGTGAAAATAGCTGATATTTTCATACCCCACGGAAACAGAAATATCCGAAACATTCCGATCCGTAGATTTTAGCAGGAATGCCGCCTGCGCAAGTCTTTTCTCCTGAACCAGCTGCGTATAGTTCTTGCCGGTTTTCCGTTTGATTTCCCGGGAAAGCCATGCCATATCATAATGAAGCTGCTGAGCCAGTTCTGCCAGGCTACCGTATACATAGGCGGTTTCCACATATCGCAGCACAGAAAGCAGGGCATTGTTCTCCTCAATATCTGTACTTAAGCTATTAGTATGACCCATAAGCTGCAAAAACAGCAACGCCATGGTCATTTGGCTGGTGTTTCGTTTATTGGGCGTTTCCTGCAAAACCGTCCAAATCAGATTTTCCACAAGATTCTGCACCGGTTTTACATGGGAAACACGGAACAGAAGATAGCCTGCATCTGCGTTTCCGGAGCAAAGGCAATCCACAAGAAATCTGCGGAGCGGGGTCTCCTCCTCGCCAATTGCCGAAAGCGTAGTTGCAAAGAAATCGGGCAAAATTATGAAGTTTACCGCAACATCCTCTTCTTCACACCGGCATACCTCATGGGTTGCGCTCTGGCTCAAAAACAGCAGTTCCCCCGGCATGAGCTCAATGGTGCTGCCATTGACAATGTGGGTGGTTTTTCCGGCGCAGGTATACACCAACTCCACATAGTCATGGGTGTGCCGGGGAAAATGAACAAAGCGTGTGTTGGGACGAATGGTGATCAGCTTTCCGGAAGCCAAAAGCTTCTTGCTATTGATCACATCCGGCGCTTCCTGCATGTAAAGATCCCGGTCAATGGTGGTTTTTCCACGAAGAAAAGCTTCCTCCTCCGCGGTGATCCGACTAAGCCGCTGTAATATCTCCCGATCCATTCTCTCGCCTCCTGCTGACCTTTCTTGCATTCAATATATCATACCGTTTACAAGAAAACAAGAAAGAAAAACTGCCGGCATGTAAATGCCGGCAGCGCATTATTTTTTACTTTTCAAAGGTGAAGGCATCCCAGGGAATGTTCACTGCCTTTGCATCGGTGATGATCTCATCGATATGCATGAGCAGGGGGAAGTCCTTCAGATCGCACAGACCTCTTGCAGCCTTATCCCGAACAGCCTGGGCAACACGGGCGGCAACCACAAGGGACTCCAGAGTAACACCGTTCAGCTCAGCCTTAGCTTCGTGAATGTTCAGGCCTCTGCCCAGCAGAATGCCTACCAAGCGGGTTCTGCCGCCGTAAACGGTAACATACAGATCGCCGTAGCCGATAACCATGTTATCCAGAGTGCAAGCGCCCTGCAGCTCCAGAAGCTTAGCCATTTCACGGACAGCCTGACCAAACACAGCTGCCTGGGAGTTAAAGTGCAGTTCGCTGTCCAGACCAAACTCCTTCTGGTTCAAGCCGATGGTCAGCGCAATGCCCAGCGCAAAGCCGTTCTTCAACGCAACAGCGCTCTCCACACCGATCACATCGGTGGACAGGCTGATATGATAGTAATCGGTAGCCATGGCTTCCTTGATCATAGCCAGAACCTTCATATCATTGCCGCAGAAAGCAACCTCGGTCTGGTCATGGGCAACCAGCTCATAGCTGGTGCAAGGACCGCCAATGGCATTCAGGCACATGGTCTTACCCATGGTCTCCAGCTTGTTCTGCCAGAAGTCCAGGTAAGTAATCAGAGTGCCATCCTCCAGATTCATAAGTCCCTTAGTCACAGAGATCATAGGAACCTTCTCATCCAGAACAGGCAGCACATTGTCGGCATACCATTCCACACCGAAGCTGCTGACGCCGCAGATAATAAAGTCAGCGCCCTGAATTGCTTCCTTCAGCTCCTCAATCTGGAAGTATTCCACACCCTGAGGGAAATCCTTCACAAACTTGGGGTGGCGGTTGGCCTTGCGGCAAGCATCAATGATTTCACGATCCAGAGGGGTGCCTACCAGGCGGACAGTATTGCCGTTTTCTCTTGCAGGGAATGCCAGCGCAGAGCCCATCATGCCTGCGCCAATAATGGTAATTGTTTTCATGGTTGACCTCCTATTATTTATTTGCTAATATTATACACGGATGGATGTTTTTGTGTCAATACATGTCCTATATATTGATAAACAATCTGCTTTTGATCTGTTATTGATCAGAAAGGTACAAATATGCTCAAAAAGGAACGACAGGATTTTATTCTAAAAATTGTGACCGACCGGCGTTATTGCACAGTCGCCCACCTTTCCCAGCAGCTTCATGTAGCACCTGTAACTGTTCGCCGGGATTTGGAGGAAATGGAAACCGCAGGTCTTATCAAACGGTGTCACGGCGGAGCCGCCCTGTGCAGCCATGAAAACCGGGAAGTTCCCTATGATTTGCGTGACCGGGAAAACACCTCTGCCAAGGCCCGTATCGGTAAGCAGGCAGCAAAGCTTCTCCATCACGGTGATACTGTATTTCTGGATGCCTCCACCACCGTTACCCATTTAGTAGATTATTTGGACCCCGCCATGGAGCTGACGGTAATCACCAACTCTATTCGAATTCAGGAAAAACTCCGGGGCAAAAGCATTCGCTGCTATCTCACCGGCGGTATGCTTTTGGAAAACTCCTATGCCCTTGTAGGCCAAATTGCGGAAGCTACCGTTTCTTCCATGTATGCGGATCTGTGCTTTTTCTCCTCCCAGGGAATCACCGAGGACGGCATTATCACGGATTACTCTGAGGACGAAACCAGACTGCGCAGATGTATGATTCAAAATTCTGCTAAAAGCATCTTCCTGTACGACAAATCCAAGCTTGGAAAGCGCTTTTTGTTCCGGGTATGCAAAGAAAGCGATCTATACACCACAATCACCGACAATCAATAACGGAGGCGCTTATGGCTTTTTTACCTATTAACAAACAGGATATGGAATCCCGGGGCTGGGCCCAATGCGACTTTGTTTATGTCATCGGTGATGCCTATGTGGACCACCCCTCCTTCGGACACGCAATCATCAGCCGTATTCTGGAAAACGCAGGCTATTCCGTGGGCATTATTTCTCAGCCCAACTGGAAAGATCCCAAATCCATTTCTGTTCTGGGCAAGCCCCGTTTAGGCTTTCTGGTCAGCGGCGGCAATATGGATTCCATGGTCAACCACTATTCTGTGACCAAGCACCGCCGTAAAACAGATGCCTTTACCCCCGGTGGTGTCATGGGCAAACGGCCGGACTATGCAACGATTGTCTATTCCAATCTCATTCGCCAAACCTACAAGGATGTTCCCATTCTCATTGGCGGTATTGAAGCCAGCCTGCGGCGGCTGAGTCATTACGATTACTGGTCCGAATCCATGAAACGCTCCATTTTGCTGGACAGCCAGGCAGACCTTCTGATGTACGGCATGGGAGAAAAAAGCATTGTAGAAATTGCGGATGCTTTAAATTCCGGGCTGGATATTAAAGACATCACTTATATCGACGGAACTGTTTTCCGCACTTCTTCGTTGGATGACAGTCTGCCCACTTTGGTGCTACCCTCCTATGAACAACTAAAAGCAGACAAAAAAACCTATGCAGAAAGCTTCCGGGTGCAATACGCCAACTGTGACCCCTTTACCGCAAAACGGCTGGCCGAACCCTGCGGCAATGTGTATGTGGTTCAGAATCCGCCCCAAAAGCCCTTGACCACCGAAGAAATGGACGCAGTATATGCGCTGCCCTATTGCCGCACCTATCATCCCAGCTATGAAAAACTCGGTGGCGTTCCCGCTATTGAGGAAGTTAAATTCAGTCTGGTCAGCAATCGAGGCTGCTTTGGCGCATGCTCCTTCTGCGCTTTGACCTTCCATCAGGGACGCATTATTCAAACCCGCAGCCATGAGTCCATTCTTTCAGAAGCCGAGATTATGATAAAAGATAAGGATTTCAAAGGCTATATTCACGATGTAGGTGGTCCAACCGCCAATTTCCGTCACCCTGCCTGTGAAAAGCAGCTGACCAAGGGCGCCTGTGGCGGACGGCAATGCCTGTATCCCACCCCTTGCAAAAACATGCGTGCCGATCATTCCGACTACATCGCCTTACTGCGCAAGCTGCGTAAGCTTCCCGGTGTCAAAAAGGTGTTCGTCCGCAGCGGTATTCGCTTTGATTATCTTCTGGCAGATAAAAAGGATACATTCTTCAAGGAGCTTGTGCAGCACCATATTTCCGGTCAGCTGAAAGTTGCTCCGGAGCATGTGTCCGACGGCGTGCTTGCACGCATGGGAAAGCCGAAAAATGGGGTGTATAACCGCTTTGTGGAGAAATATTACGCCCTGAACAAGCAATACGGCAGAAATCAGTATCTTGTCCCCTACCTGATGTCCAGCCACCCCGGCTCCTCCTTAAAGGACGCCATTGCCCTGGCTGAATATATTCGGGAAATGGGCTACAACCCCGAGCAGG
>JAZRBJ010000068.1:0-3616 GCA_045635065.1 Faecousia sp.
GTACGGTTTCTTCCCATTGTGGTGCAAACACCTTGGGTGTACTCTTCATCCGAAAGACACCGTTAGTTTGATTGAACAGAGAGGAACACATATAATGAACGAATATATTATTTTTACCGACTCTTGCTGTGATATATCCCCAGAAATGCTGACGCAGTGGGGCGTACCTTATGCCAATATGACCTTCTCTTTCGATGGAGAGGACAAGGAATATATCAATATAGATATTAGCAACAAGGAATTCTATGACCGTATGCGTCAGGGCGCACATGCCAGAACCGCAGCGATCAATGCGGCTACATTCGCAGATGCGTTTACTCCTATTCTGGAAAGTGGTAAGGATATTTTGTACGTTGCTTTTTCTTCCGGATTGAGCACTACTGTGAACTCTGCCCACATGGCGGTGGAGGAACTGAAAGAGCAGTTCCCGGATCGTAAGATCCTGGTGGTGGATACCTTGGCAGCATCTGCCGGTGGCGGTTTGATGGTATATATGGCATTGGAAAAGCAAAAAGAGGGAGCATCTCTGGAGGAAAATGCCGCCTATATCGAATCCTTGACTCCCCAGCACTGCATTTGGTTTACCGTGGACGACCTGGAGTATCTGAAGCGGGGCGGTAGAGTCAGCCCGCTGGTGGCTTTTGCCGGTGGTGTGCTGGGTATTAAGCCTGTGCTGCAGATGGACGACGAGGGCCATTTGGTGAAGGTTACCACGGCTCGTGGCAGAAAAAAAGCAATCGAAGCTTTGGCTGCCAAGTATGCTGAACTGTCCTATGAAGAGAAGAACACCCCCATTTTTATCTCTCACGCAGAATGCGAAGAGGATGCAAAGCTGTTGGCAGATATCCTGATGCAGCGCCACGGTGTCGAGGTAACTTTGATCACGGAGATCGGTCCGGTGATCGGCTCTCACGCAGGCCCCGGCACTTTGGCAATATTCTTCATCGGGCAGCATAGATAATCGCGTAATGGAAACGGCAGGTATATCACCTATGAGAACTGTAAAAATCGTTGCGGACTCCTCCGCAAATTTGATGGAACTGAATACGGTTGCATTTGATGCGGCACCGCTGAAGATTATCACCGCCGAGCGGGAATTTGTGGACGACCGGAATCTGGATCTGGAGGAAATGATCCGATTCTTCAAATCCTACAAGGGCAGATCCCAAAGCTCTTGCCCCAACCCCGAGGATTGGCTGTCAACCTTTGGCGATGCAGAGGATGTTTTCTGTGTTGCCATTACCAGTGGCCTGTCCGGCAGCTATAACGCTGCTTGTATTGCAAAGGAAATGTATGAAGCGGAGCATCCCGGCAGACGGGTCTTTGTGATCGATTCTCTTTCCGCCGGTCCTGAACTGACTCTGATTGTTGAAAAACTGGAAGAGTTAATCTGTGCGGGCAAATCTTTTGAAGAGATCTGTGCCTACATGCCGGAATACCAGAAGAAGACGGGATTGCTCTTTATGCTGGAATCCCTCAATAATTTTGCAGCCAACGGCAGAGTTTCTCCAGCTGTTGCCAAAATCGCAGGTGTTCTGGGCATTCGCATCGTGGGCAAAGCCAGCGATGGGGGCACTTTGGAGCCTACCGATAAATGCAGAGGCGAAGCCAAATCTCTGAATGCGATTTTGAAGCATCTAAAGGAAAACGGCTTGCAAACCGGCAAAGTGCAGCTCAGTCATTGCATGAATGAATCTGCTGCCAATACGCTGAAAAGCATGATCGAAGCAGAACTGCCGGAAGTGACCGTAAACATCGGTATCAATCTGGGATTGTGTAGCTTCTATGCAGAAAAAGGCGGCCTGCTGGTCGGTTATGAAAAATTCTAAGGGGAATTACAATCATGGGTTCACAGAGAGATATGCCCAGGAAAACTGCACATAGCAATAAGGTTCAACCTGTCAACGGTTTTGTGATGACGGTTGTGTATTGGGGTGTTCGGTTTTGGTTGTTCCTTTGCGGTGTGCGCATTAAGGCTGCCAACAAGATCGGAAAACCCAATAGTCCATCCATCATTTTGTGCAATCATGGCTCTTTTATGGATTTTATTTATGCGGCAGCGCTGTTGCGTAAATACAAGCCTCACTTCATTGTGGCAAGATTATACTTCTACCACTCCGTTCTGGGGTGGCTGCTGCGAAAAGTAGGCGCATTTCCCAAGAGCATGTTTGCCATGGATATGGAGAATGCCAAGAATTGCCTGACCGTTCTGAAGAACAAGGAGATTCTGGCTATGATGCCGGAAGCGCGCCTTTCTACAACGGGTCGATTTGAGGACGTTCAAGGAAGTACCTATTCTTTTATCAAAAAGTCCGGTGTGGATGTTTATACCATCAAAATCAGCGGTGATTATCTTGCTGACCCTAAGTGGGGCAAGGGATTTCGTCGTGGCGCAGTGGTGGAGGCAGAATTGGATATATTGTTCACTGCAGAGCAAGTACAAGCGCTTTCAATGGAGCAGCTGCAACAAGGTGTTGAGCAGCGGCTTTCCTATGATGAGTGGGAGTGGCTGCAGCAGCGCCCTCGTATTTGTTATCGTGGATACCGTATCGCAGAAGGACTTGAAAATATTCTGACAACTTGCCCGGTGTGTAACGGTCAACATACCCTGATCACGAAGAAGAACAAGGTCTTTTGTGAGCATTGCGGCTATTTAACAGCTGTGGATAACCGGTATCAATTTGATAAGGGTTTTCGGTTTACAGACCTTCGGCAGTGGTACGATTGGCAAAAGCAGCTTCTAGAGCAGGAAATTATCCAAAACAGCGACTATACTTTGACTTCCAAGGTAGAACTGCGGCTGCCCAGTGATGGAAACGGCATGACCCGGCACGGCGGCTATGGAGATTGCACCTTAAATCGGGAGGGCCTTACATATTCCGGCACGAAGGACGGAGAAAATGTAGAACTGCATTTCTCACTTCAGCGTGTTTATCGGCTGCTTTTCGGAGCAGGTGAGAACTTCGAGATTTATGATGGCACGCAGATCCTGTATTTTGTCCCGGAAGAGAGGCGCTCGGCAGTGGACTGGTATATGGCATCCATGATCCTGCACGATATGGCTGCAAAATAAGGAGAAATTATGAACCTTATAAAAGGGAGAATTACCAAAAAGCAAGAGCAAGCATATTCCAATATCAGCGCGCGTTCTTTTGTGATAGTAGGAGCGCTCTTGCTGGCAATATTGGTTTTTTGCGGTTCCTTGTCCTACTTTATTCCGCAGGGCAGCTTTGAAACAGATGTGGACAATAACATCATTCCCGGCACCTATGAAAAGGGTGAAGTGGATGGAATTGCGATTTGGCGTGTGCTTACCGCCCCGGTGCGTGTTTTTGCGTCGGAGGATGCGGTCACTATCATTGTGATCAGTGTTTTCTTGCTGATCATGAGCGGTGTGTTCAATCTGTTGGACAAGACAGATGGTATCAAGACCTTTATTCGCTACATTATGGAGCGCTTGCGAGACCGTGGCGGTCCGGTGGTTTGCATTACTGTATTGATCTTTATGCTCTTCGGTAGCCTTTTTGGTATGTTTGAAGAGCTGGTAACGCTGCTTCCACTTATCATTGTATTTATGCTTTCTATGAATTTGGACACAATGGTGGGGTTGGGCGCT
>JAZRBJ010000069.1:0-1884 GCA_045635065.1 Faecousia sp.
AAAGGGCGTTTTTAAATTCGCAGTGGAATTTGACCGTCCGGTCTTGCCCATGGCGTTTTCTTTCCGGCCAAGAAAAGGTTTGTGGAAGTTGATTGGTAAAACTCCTTTGGTAGATTTGCATTTTGGCGAGCCTATTTTCTATGATAAGAGACTGTCAAAGCAGGAGGCAATCAAAAAAATGCAGGCAGATGCCTATCATGCTATGCAAACCATGGTGGGAATTCGTCCCGGCGATCCTACATATAACACGGATTTGAATTTAGAAAATTACCAAAAGACCATGTAAAGTGTTGGTAGATCAAGGCAAAAAGGCCTCCCGGTTTATTGACTATTTCGATATTGTCTGGCGCTGAGACCGGTGATCTTACGAAAAATGCGGGAAAAGTGATTGTAGTCGGAAAAACCGGCGGCAAAGGCAATGTCGGTTATGGGAAGATCGGTTTCTTTCAGCATTTTTTGAGCATGAGAAATGCGTTGTTTGCGGATATATTCCGCCAAACCGCAGCCCAGGTAATCCATGGAGAGTTGATACAGCTTTGTGCGGCCAATGCGGAAGGCCTTACAAATATCATCTACCGAAATGTTATCTGCCAGGCGTTCTTCAATATATCGGTCAATTTCACTGATAAAGGTAGATTTATTGGAAACCAGCCAGCGATTTGTCATTACATAGGTGGTGATGGCCTGCAACACCGTGACGGCGGCGTTGAGTTCCTGCTGCGTTTTAATAGGGATGGCATCGGCCTCCTGGGAAAAGGCAGGGAAGCGTTTGCGAATCTCTTTTTTAGTCAGATGTTGTCTTTCTTCCAATATAAACTGGCCAAACATAACATAGGCAAGCACACTGCCCTTATCCGCAATGGGAACAACAACCTCGGTTAGACCTGCATGACAGCGGTAGATTACAGGGCTTCTACTCTTGGCGCATTTTAGACAGCCGCCCTTGTCGCTGATGAAGCACCCCGATTCTCCGTCAGGAGTTTGCCGCAGGAGATGGCAGAATGGTTCCCTCTCCAGGGGATAGGCCATCAGTTCCTTAAAATTGGAATCAAAAATTACAATTCGGATTTTGGTAAGGGTATGAAAATCTTGCATAACCTTATGTAGATTGGGCGTATTCAGCTGCAGCATGGAAATCCCCCCTTCTTGGTTACTATATCATGAAGTGGAAAAACATGCAATGTTTGTTTTCTTGCGATCAAATTGCTATTAAATTTACATAAAAGCCTGGCGAATGCTTTCTGGTTTTTGTGATTTACACAATTTACAGCAACCGTTTTGTTGCAGGATGACAAAAGTTCTGCTTGCGAACAAATATACAATGTTACGGACGAATGTGGCTATTTCATATAGCGCTTATTTTATACAATATAATAAGTGATACCCCTAAAATTAAAGAGGAGTGCGTGCTTTATGAAAAAAATGACATTTGCCCTTTGTTTTTGCAATCGAGGTTTTATGCCCGGAGAATTAATCTACGGCGCCCGTGAAGATATGGTCAAGGCAGTTACTGCTGCGGGCTATGACTATATCATGATGGATGCTGAGCTGACCCGCTATGGCGGTGTGGAAACCCGTGACGAGGGCCGGCTTTATGCCAAATGGCTGGCTGAGCATAAGGGACAGTATGATGGCGTGATTTTCTCCATGCCTATTTTTGCAGATGAAAACGGAGCCATTGCTGCGTTGCAGGATGCCGGTGTGCCTATTCTTATGCAGGCTTATCCCGATGAGATTGGTAAAATGGATTTTCAGCACCGACGGGATGCTTACTGCGGCAAGTTCTCTGTGACGGATGTGTTCTGTCAGTACAATGTACCCTTTACGGTGATGAAACCCCATGTGGTGCATCCTCTCAGCCAAAAGTTCCAGGAAAATCTGCGG
>JAZRBJ010000070.1:0-16056 GCA_045635065.1 Faecousia sp.
TCCACCTTTACGGAAATCACCGGCAATGCGCAGCGGTATGAGGTGGTAATTGCCCCTAAATATCCTGAAATCATCGCTCCCTACCTTCCCACCGAGCCGGAGGAAACCCAGGCCGATTCTCAAAATCCTCCCCGTGCAGAGGAAACAAAACCCTCCCCCACGATCTTTCGGTGGCAGGATGAAGCCGGTGAGCATGCTTATCAAATCGAACTGCAAAACGGCCCCGCCTATCTTGTAACCCTGTATCTTATGGAGGGCGCTTATGTAGCAGAGGAAGGCCCCCAATGGCTGGTGCTGGCCATGGGCCATGCCCACCGCTTTGAATTGCTGCTGTTTACGGTTCTGGCTCTGGTGCTGTATACCGTTCTTACCGTATTTTTGTGCTACATTGCCGGCAAAAATTCCAAAAATGACATTGTCAGACCCGACGGGCTGAATGCCCTGCCTCTGGATGTATATGCTTTGATCACCGCCGGCGGCGTTACCGCAGCTGTTTGGAGTATTGTAAAACTTTATAACTGGACGGTTTTTGGAGGCTATTTTGTTCCCGGCATCTATATGATCATTCTGTGTGGCTTCAGTGCCTGCCTGCTGATTGTAGGTCTGTGCTTTGCCATTGCCGCCCAGAGCAAAATGCCTCAGGGTTACCGCTGGAAGCGCAGCTTATCCCGAAAGCTTTTCCGCCTCTCTCTTCGCGCCGCGCGGCTCATTTGCCGGCTGTGGAAGCGGTTTATGGCAATCCTGCCCCTGGCCTGGCAATGGCTGCTCACCGCCGCCATATTAGCTGCCTTGCTTACCACCGCTCTGTTGCTGAAAAGCACCCTGCTGATCATTGTCGCAGCTGTTTTGTGTCTTGCAGCTGTGCTGTACGGTGTGTTTGCCTTTGGAACGCTTATGGAAAGCGCAAATCTTATGAGCCAAGGAAATCTGAATAACAAAATATCCCGGAAATGGCTGGTAGGCTGTTTCCAGGATTTTGCCGGGCATCTCAATGCTCTGGCAGATGTGGCAGTGATTGCCGCCAAAAAACAAATGACCTCCGAGCGCATGAAGGCGGAACTGGTAACCAATGTGTCCCACGACATCAAAACCCCATTGACCTCCATTATCAATTATGTGGACCTGCTGCAAAGCGCCGGTACGCCGGAGGAACAAAATCAATATCTGGAAGTGCTGAGCCGTCAAAGTCAGCGCATGAAAAAGCTGATTGACGACCTTATGGAAATGAGCAAAGCCTCCAGCGGTAATATGACCGTGGAGCTGATTCGCGCTGACGCAGCAGAAGCCATCAACCAGGCTTTGGGCGAGTTCTCCGACAAGCTGGCTTCCCAGGATCTGATTCCCGTTGTTCAAACCCCGGAGGAGCCTGTCATTATGATGGCAGACGGACGGCTCACATGGCGGGTGCTGAGCAATCTTTTAAGCAATGCCGTGAAATATGCCCTGCCCGGCACACGGCTGTATATAGACCTTTCCCGCCAGGAAGGGCAGGTATTAATCTCTCTGAAAAATATCTCCCGGGAGGCTCTGAATGTGGATTCCGACGAGCTGCTGGAACGCTTTGTCCGAGGTGACATTTCCCGGAACACAGAGGGCAGCGGTCTGGGTCTGAACATTGCCAAAAGCCTGATGGAGCTGCAGCACGGACAGCTGCAACTGCTGGTGGATGGCGATTTGTTCAAGGTTACGCTGATTTTCCCGGAGGCAGAATAAATTCATAATTTTGTCGCAATTTGTTTTCAAACGAGTCATGGGCTGTTCAAAAGCTCAGATTATGATGATTCCAGAAAGACGGCGGAAGCCGTGAGCCGCCGCCTTTCTGCCGTAGAACCTCTTTTCTACCTCTCTTCTTTATTTTTCTCCCTTTGGCGAGAAGCCGGCTGCCTGAGCAGCGAGCTTTTTCCGTTTGACTTTTCCGGTAGGCGCAGTATAATAAATATATACAACTGTAAAGGAGCGATTTACATGGTATATCCTATGAATATTGCAGGTTTGAAGCGGGAGCTTCCCATCTGCAAGGTTAACGACTCTTTGTATATTGCCGGCTTCGTGGTTTTCGGCGACCAGGAACTGACCGTAGCCTGCGCCCGGGAGCTGTTGGCGAAAGCCCCGGAATATGACTACATCATCACCGCAGAGGCCAAGGGTATTCCCCTTGCCCATGAAATGGCCCGCCAGGCCGGGGATGCCAAGTATTTTCTGGCAAGAAAAGTGCCTAAGCTGTATATGACCGGCGTTTTTGAATCCTCCGTTAAATCCATCACCACCGCCAAGGAGCAGACCCTGTATCTGGACATTGCCGACGCCCAGCTGATGAAGGGTAAGCGGATTCTGATTGTAGACGATGTCATCTCCACCGGTGAAAGTCTGGCTGCGCTGGAAGCCCTGGTCAACAAGGCCGGCGGCATTATCTGTGGCCGCATGGCTGTGCTGGCAGAGGGTGACGCCCAAAGCCGTGAAGATCTCATTTATCTGGAAAAGCTTCCCCTGTTCAACCCCGACGGCACCGTAATGGAATAAGGAAACGGCCTGCTTACACAAGCAGGCCGCTTTTTTAATCTATGATTCGATACAGCCGTTTGCCGTTTTCCAAAGTGGCGTGGCAGGCTTCCTCTGTGGAAATCCCTTTAATCTCGGCAAGCTTTTCCGCCATGCGGTAGAGATAGGCGGGATCGTTTCTCTTTCCCCGGAAAGGCTCCGGCGCCATATAGGGGCAATCCGTTTCCAGTACAATACGCTCCAGAGGAATCTGCTGAACAGTTTCCACCGCTTTTCTGGCGTTTTTAAAAGTCAGCACACCGGTAAAGCCAATGTACCAGCCCCGTTTCACCAATTCCATTGCCATATCCGCTGAACCGGAATAGCAATGGAACACACCGGTAACCTCCGGAAATTCATCCACAATGGCCATGCCATCGGCATGGGCTTCCCGCTCATGAACAATCACAGGCAGATCCAACTCTCTGGCAAGTTCCATTTGCGCCCGAAAAGCTCTCTGCTGTATCTCTCTGGGAATATCCTCATAATGATAATCCAGACCAATCTCACCAATGGCTTTTACCTTGGAGGATAGTTTACATAACTTTCTGTATTCCTCCAGCACGGTGTCATTTACCTCGTCAGCGGAATCAGGATGCGTTCCCACAGATGCATACATCCAGGGCGTTTTTTCTGCCATGGCTACCAATTCCCGGGAGGATTCCAGACTACAACCCGCATTCATCACAAGGGAGATCCCCTTTCCCGGCAACCCGGCAATCAGCGCTTCTCTGTCCGCATCAAATGCCCGGTCATTTAGGTGGGCATGAGTATCAAAAAGCATTTTCATTCTCCTCTATCACGGCAAGAATACAGCCGTCTCTTTGAAACACTCTGGAATCCTCCAGAGAGAAATCCGTATTATTTGGATAACCGGTAAGCCCCGTACCCAGGCACTTCACATGAGCTTCCTTGAGAACCCAGAAGGTCAGCAGCGCCAAGCGCCGGTCCTCCGCCGCCAGATATTGCGCCATTTCTCCGGGGGAAAGAATTTTGCTTGCCAGATTCAAATTAATATTCCTGTCCAGCTCCTCCGCATCGATACCGATGGGCTTATCCGACAGCGCGCAAAACACATGCCCCCGGGTATGGGTAATGGAGAAATACAAATCCCCACCCACAAAATGGGGCTTACCCCGGCTGTTCACAGAAACAGCGGGCATAGGTTTTCCGGTATGAGTTTCGTACAACCGCCGCAGCAGCCGTCTGCCCTCTGCATGACCCTCCTCCCGGGAGGTGCGGCAACCTTCCAACACCAGCATAGCAGCGCCCCCTTTCTCTCTAAAGGTATTATAAACAATTCCGGCAAAATGTGCAACTGCGTTCTGTTTTTCCCGGGCATCTCATATTCTAAGCCGAGGGGGAATGGACTATGGAAAAGCAAAATGCTATGCTGACACACAAACTGACGCTGGACCAACGCAATGCCCTGACCATGTCCGGGGTGACGGAAGTAATCAGTTTTGATGAATCCGCTGTGGTTTTGAATACGCAGTTGGGTGCGCTGACGGTGCATGGCAAGGATCTGCAGCTGAAAACGCTCTCAGTTGAGGGCGGGCAGGTGGCAGTGGAGGGCAACATCGCAGCCCTGATCTATCAGGAACCGCGAAAAAGCGGCGGCTGGTTTCGCCGTCTGGTGGAATGATCTCCCCGGCAATAGCGGCAGCCCGGTTATTGGCTGCCCTGGGAATCGGTGGGTGCCTGGGCATTGTCTACGGATTCCTCCGTCCCCTACGCCCCCGCCACACCTTTCTTGCCGACAGTATCTTTTCCCTGTGTCTTTTGTACGGCGCTATCTTTCTGTGGTTTGGCATCTGCAGGGGAGACATCCGTTTGGGAGATACGGTTATGCTTTTTGTGGGATGCCTGCTGTGGGAACTGGGTCCCGGCCGGTTTTTACGACCGGTTTTCAGGCTGTTCTGGCAATGCTTGCAGCGGATTTTTTCTGTTTTACTCTTCCCTGTCCGCCGCCTTATTAAAATTTTTTCGTCTTTTTCAAAAAAAATCTTTGCAACTGCGAGAAAATGGGTTACAATAAAGTGGAATAATCGTCGGCGGACACGCCGACAGTCCGGAGGCAATTCTTATGAAGAACCCCAACATCAAAGTGGTGTTTCGGCGCAGTCGCACCCTGACCAAACTGGTGGTGCTGGCTGTAGTCGTATTGTCTACGGTGACCTTACTGGCTCTGGGCGCAGCCATCATAAAGCAGCGCAATCTCGCTGAGGATTACCGCGGGCAGGCAATCGCTCTGGAGCAGGAAAAAGGACGCCTGCAGCAATACATAGAAGAACTGGGCACCATTCAGGGGATTCTGCGCATCGCCAGAGAAAAGCTGGGACTTGTGGATCCGGACAGCCTTGTGATTCAGCCGGAATAAATGGAGGAAGCAAAACAATTTATGGAGTTAACCGTTGGAGCAATTCTGGAAGGTAAAGTAAAAACCATCACCAATTTTGGCGCCTTTGTGGCCCTGCCGGAGGGAAAGACCGGCATGGTACATATTTCCGAGGTGGCCGGCACTTATGTCAGCGACATTCGTCAGCACTTAACCGAGGGGCAGGATGTGAAAGTCATGGTCATCGGTACGGATAACGGCAAGATCAATCTTTCCATCAAGCGGCTGGAGGCCAAGCCCCAGCAAAGCAACCTGCGCCCCCGGGAGAGCAGCCGTCCTGCGCGGCCTGCAGCGCCCACCCCGCCCCCTGCTCCCAAAACCGCGGATCAGCTGTTTGAAGAAAAGCTGAAGCAGTTGATGACGGAGTCTGACAGCAAAATTTCTTCCTTGCGTCAGGAACACCGCACCAAAAGCCGCAGAAGATAATCCCCAAGGCTGCTGCGACTGCAGCAGCCTCTTTTACGCAAAGGAGGCTTGCCCAATGGCAACCGTAATCATTACCGGCGGTTCCCGGGGAATCGGCGCAGCCGCTGTGGAGCAGTTTGCCGCCCGGGGCGACCGGGTGTTTTTCCTGTATGAAAAGAACCATGCTGCCGCAGAGGCGGTCGCCCGCCGTACCGGCGCCACCGGAATTTGCTGCGATGTGGCAGACGGAACTGCGGTTAAAGCTACCATGGAAAAAATCGGTGATGCCGATATTCTCATCTGCAACGCCGGCATTGCCATTTCCGGATTAATAAACCAAATGACAGAAGCGCAATGGGACAGACTGTTTGATGTGAATGTCAAGGGTATGTATCATTGCATCAACACTGCCCTCCCCTACATGCTGCAAAAGCAAAAAGGCTGTATCATCACCGTCAGCTCCATGTGGGGACAGGTGGGCGCTTCCTGCGAGAGCGCCTACTCCGCCACCAAAGGAGCGGTAATCGCTTTCAGCAAAGCCCTTGCCCAGGAGCTGGGCCCCAGCGGCATTCGGGTCAATTCCATTGCCCCGGGTGTGATTCTCACCGACATGTGCGCGGATATAGACCCCGAAATTATTGAAAGCCTTCGCCGGGAAACCCCCGTGGGCAGAAACGGCAATGCCGCAGATGTCGCCCAGGCCATGGTTTATCTGGCAGATGCAGAATTTGTAACCGGACAAGTCCTGCCCGTAAACGGTGGATTTGTTATCTAATAAGGAGATTTAATTATGAAAATTGCTATTGCTTGCGACCATGGCGCTTTGGATCTGAAAAATACCATTATTGCCCACTTGGAAAAGAGCGGACATGCCGTAGTTAATTTCGGCACCGACACCCTGGACAGCTGCGATTATCCGGATTTTGTTGCTCCCGCTGCCCGCGCGGTTGCCGCCGGTGATTGTGACCGGGGCATTGTGCTTTGCTCCACCGGCATCGGTGTATCCATTGCCGCCAATAAAATCAAGGGTATTCGCTGCGCCCTGCTTTCTGATCTTATGTCCGCCCGACTGACCCGGGAACATAACGACACCAATATGATGGCCATGGGCGCCTTTATCGTAGGCGAAGCGCTGGCTCTGGAAATTGTGAACACCTGGCTAAACACAGAATTTTCTCAAGGTGAGCGCCATGCCCGCCGGATTGCCAAAATCGGACAGCTGGAAGCATAAATCATGTTTAAAGACAAAGAGGAAGAACTGAAGCGCCTGCAACAACTGCTTCAGGATGCTGAAGAGGAAGAAGACCCGGAAGAAGAATTTGAAGAAGCCGCAACAGAAGAAGAACCGGAAGAAGAGCCGGTAATCTACCACAATTATGCCAACCGCTACGGCCGTATTTCCATCTATAACAACGACACCTCCGATGCTGACCTGGAAGAATACAGCGATGAGGTGTACAAGGCAAAAAACAAAACCGGCATTCTGGTGCTTGTTGCCATTGCGCTGGCTTTAGCCGCCGGCATTATGGGGGTGCTGTCCTGGTGGGCAGCAAAATATCTGTGAGCGCTCCGGTGGGGCGTTTTGCCCCCACACCCTCGGGCAGAATGCACTTAGGCAATGTGTTTGCCGCATTGATTGCCTGGCTGTCCGTACGCAGCCGAAACGGCAGCCTGGTGCTGCGCATGGAAGATCTGGACACCCTGCGTACCAGCGAAGAAAATGCCCAAATTTTACGGGAAGATCTTCTCTGGCTGGGGCTTGACTGGGATGTGGAAACACCGGCCCAAAGCACCCGCAGCCAAGTTTATGACCGGTATTTTCAACTTCTCGCGGATAAGGGCCTGCTGTATCCCTGCTACTGCACCCGCAGCCAGCTGCACAGCGTCAACGCGCCCCATCTGTCCGATGGCACCTATGTTTACACCGGTACCTGCCGTAACCTTTTGGAAGCGGAACAGGCTGCCTTTCACCGCGCCCCCGCCTGGCGGGTAAAAGTCCCCAAAAGCACCTACTCCGTGCAAGATTTGTGCCAGGGCCTTTACTCCCAGGATTTAGAAACCGAGTGCGGCGACTTTGTAGTACGGCGGGCTGACGGCGTGTATGTGTACCAGCTGGCTGTTACCGTAGATGACGGAGAAGCCGGTGTCACCGAAGTGGTCAGAGGTATGGATTTACTCAGTTCTGCCCCCCGGCAAATGTATTTGCAGGAACTGTTTGGTTTCCCCCATCCTGCTTATGGCCATGTTCCCATGCTCCTCAGTAGCGACGGACGGCGGCTGAGCAAGCGGGACCGTGATCTGGACTTGGGCGCATTGAGAACACATTGCACCCCGGAAGCAATTATCGGCACGCTGGCCTATGCTGCCGGTTTGATCCCGCAAAAAGAAGCCATCAGCGCCAAGGAGCTGGCCCGGGAATTTTCCTGGGACAAGCTGCAGGGGCAATCCATTTATGTGGACACCCACAACCTGCTTTGACTTTTTCTGTCTAACATGTTATATTAATCTTAACTCAAAAATAAGGAGTGTGTTTTTATGGCAAACAAGCCTGTTCTCGTGGTAATGGCAGCCGGTATGGGCAGCCGTTACGGCGGACTGAAGCAAATTGATCCTGTGGGCAGCCACGGCGAAGCAATTCTGGACTACTCCCTGTTTGATGCCCACGAAGCCGGTTTTGAAACCGCAGTCATCATTATCAAAAAGGCAATTGAAAAAGATTTTATGGACACCGTGGGTGCCCGGCTCAAGAACTGCCCCATGGAGATTCGTTATGCTTATCAAGAGCTGGAGAAAGAAATTCCCGCAGATTTTTCCATTCCCGCTGAGCGGGTAAAGCCCTGGGGTACCAGCCATGCGGTACTGTGCGCAAAAAACGAAATCGGGAACGCACCCTTTGGTGTCATTAACGCCGATGACTATTACGGAAAGTCTGCTTTCCGGGTTCTCTACGACGCCCTGTGCAACACCCAAGACACCGATAAATACCACTATTTCATGGTAGGTTATCAGCTGGGCAACACCGTTACCGATAACGGCTCTGTCGCCCGGGGTGTCTGTCAAACCGATGACAAGGGCTATCTGGTTACCATCGCAGAACGCACCCGCATTGAAAAGTATGCCGGCGGTATCCACTTTACGGAGGACGGCGAGACCTGGACGGATCTTCCCTTCGATACTCCCGTATCCATGAATATGTGGGGTTACACCTCCAGCTTCCTGAAGGAAATTGAAAAGCGGTTCCCCATTTTCCTTCGTCAGACCGTGCCGGGAAATCCTACCAAGGCAGAATTCTTCCTACCAATGACAGTTTCTGAACTTCTGCAGGAAAACAAAGCAGATGTCAAGGTATTGCGCACCTCTGAAAAGTGGTACGGCGTTACCTATGCTGCCGATAAGCCCCAGGTCGTAAACGCTTTGAAGGGAATGACCGAAGCCGGCAAATACCCCGACGGTCTTTGGAAATAAGCAGCAACGCCACCGGTATTATCTTACCGGTGGCGTTGTTAATTAAAAAACCGCCCCGGGTATTCCCAGGACGGTAAAAAAACAAGCTTATGCTACAAGGAACGGTTTGGCAGCCTCTTGAAACTTTTGGAACTGCACCTCGTCACAATCCACACTCACCTGCAGGGGGCGGCTGTAATCCAGGCTGAACATGCCCATAAAGTTCTTGCCGTTAATGGAATGGTTTTCCCCGCCTACCATCACCCCAAAGGGCTGCACCATGGCAAGGGACACAAAAGCCTGCACATCTGCCAAGGAGCGCAGGGATATCCGGAACTGTCGCATAAATTTACCTCCAAAGCTATACAAAACCAGATTTCTTGTTTATAATGGAGGCGTCGAATACAGATCAGCTCCAATGCTACGACGATTATAGCAGATATCTGCGTTTTTTCAAGTGGCGTATTTTGACAACTATGACAAACAAACCCTACTGAAATTGGTGAAAATAACTATGAAATTTGGATTTTACACCCTTGGCTGCAAGGTGAATCAATATGAAACCCAGGCCATGGAGCAGCTTTTGCGCCGCGCAGGCCATGAAATCGGGCGTTTTTCTGAGCCCTGTGACGGCTATATTATCAACACCTGCTCCGTCACCGCTGTGGCTGACCGCAAAAACCGCACGGTAATTCGCCGTTGCCGCCGGGAAAATCCCAACGCCATCATCGGTGTCTGCGGCTGCTACAGCCAGCATGACCCCCAGGCATTGACTGATCTGGGGGTAAACTTGGTAGGCGGCAGCAGCAACCGAAAGGAATTTATTGAAATGATGCTCACCGCCATGGAAACCCGCCAGCCTATGCAACAGGTGGATGAAGCCTTAAAACGGCGACATTTTGAGGTGCTGCCCGCCGGTGGCTTAGAGGAACGAACCCGCGCCATGCTGAAGGTGCAGGACGGCTGCTGCAACTTCTGCACTTATTGCATCATTCCCTACACCCGGGGTCCTGTTCGCTCCGCAGAGCTTTCCCTTGCCGTTTCTCAGGCGAAAGAATTGGCAGAGAAAGGCTACAAGGAAATCGTAATCACCGGCATTGAGATTGCCTCCTGGGGTGTTGACCTCCCCGGCAAGCCCCCCCTGGCAGATTTGATCACCGCAATTTGTCAGGCAGTTCCCCGGCTGCGGATTCGGCTTGGCTCTCTGGAGCCCCGTATTATCACAGAGGACTTCTGCCGTCAGCTGTGGGCTTTGCCCAACCTTTGCCCGCAGTTTCACCTTTCCATGCAATCCGGCTGTGACAGCGTGCTGAAGCGGATGAAGCGCAAGTACGACACCGCCCGGTATCTGGAAAGTGTCACCCTTTTAAAAACCTGGTTTCCCGGCTGCGCCATTACCACGGATATGATTGTGGCTTTCCCCGGAGAAACAGAAGAGGAATTTACCCAAAGTCTGGCCTTTATTCAACAATGCGGCTTTGCGGATATGCACATTTTCCCCTATTCCCGCCGCCCGGGAACCCCGGCGGACAAAATGCCCGGTCAGCTGAGTAACACCGTAAAGGAGCAGCGCAGCAAGGCAGCCATTGCCGTTGCAGAGCAAATGCGAAAGGACTATTTAAGCTCCCTTTTGGAAACTGTCCAGCCCGTGCTGTTTGAAGAAGAGGAAGGGGAATTCGTTACCGGTCACACCCCCAATTATGTAAAAGTCTATGTCCCCGACAAAGATTTGCACAACAAAATTCTACCTGTCCGGCTGCTGCAAGTATTCCGGGACGGTATGCTGGGCGCTTGCATTGACCCGGCACAAATGATATAATATGACAAAAATTTCCGGAGGAAATTCATGAAAACCCTACTGCATATCTGCTGCGCACCCTGCGCCAATCAATGCATTGAGGTGTTGCGCGCTGACGGTATTGAGGTAACCGGCTTTTGGTACAATCCCAATATCCACCCTTTTACAGAATACCGGGAGCGGCGGAACTGCCTGCGAAGCTACGCTCCAACCATTGATTTACCTCTCATCGAAAAAAACGATTATGCTCTGCGCCCCTTTATCCGGGAGATAGCAGAAAATATTACCCACCGCTGCGGCAAGTGCTACGAAATGCGTCTGTTTGAAACTGCCCGACAGGCCAAGGAATTGGGCTTCGACAGCTTCACCTCCTCCCTGTTCATCAGTCCCTACCAAAACCATGCCCTTATGCAAGAAACCGCAGAGCGAGCCGCTGCCCAGTACGGCATAAAATTTCTTTACCGGGACTTCCGCCCCTATTTTCATGCCGGGCAGGACAAAGCCCGGGAACTGGGCTTTTATATGCAGAAATACTGCGGCTGCGTCTTCTCTGAGGAGGAGCGCTATCTGAAAGCCAAGAAGATCATACCCTAAGGAGCAAATTATGACACAAATGCAATTTGCGGTGCCCTGCCTGTTTGGCCTGGAAGGTCTGGCAGGCGACGAGCTGCGCCGATTGAATATGGAAAACGTAAAGGTGGAAGACCGGCTGGTTTTCTTCACCGGTGACACCGCTGCTCTGGCAAAGGCAAATATCTGCCTGCGCACCGGCGAACGGGTTATGGTTGTGCTGGCCCAATTCACCGCCAAAAGCTTTGAAGAGTTGTTTCAAGGCGTATATGCCGCCAATCTGGAGGACTATATTCCCAAAGACGGACAATTCCCCGTAAAGGGTCATTGTCTGAATTCCCAGCTTATGAGCGTTTCCGATTGCCAGGCCATTATCAAAAAGGCCGCCTCCAAGCGCCTGGGTGAAAAATACGGTGTTAGTTGGCTGCCGGAAACCAGCATTAAATTTCAGCTGCATTTCACCATTCTCAACGACCGGGTGACCCTGTCCCTGGACACCTCCGGCCCGGGTCTGCACAAGCGGGGCTACCGGGCAATTGGCAACGACGCCCCTCTTCACGAAACCCTGGCTGCCGGTATGATCCAGCTGTCCCGTTACCGGGGCAGAGAATTCTTCTGGGACCCCTTCTGCGGCAGCGGTACCATTCCCATTGAAGCCGCCCTCATTGCCAAAAACCGGGCGCCGGGTCTGAACCGGCGGTTTGCGGCTGAGGAATATCCCTGGGTTCCCAAGGAAGTATGGACCTTAGCCAAGGAAGATGCCAAATCCCGGGAATTCTCCGGTAAATACCGGATTTTAGGCTCTGACAACGACCCCCAATGCGTTTCCCTTTCCTTTGCCAATGCAAAAAAAGCCGGTGTTTCCGACTGCGTCACCTTTGCCGACGGAGATGCCACCAAAATGAGTCTGCCCGCAGAAGAAGGCATTTTAATGTGCAATCCTCCCTACGGTGAACGCATGATGGAGCAGCAAAGCGCCCAGCGGCTGTACGCCGCCATGGGCAGACATTTTAAGTTTGCCAACAAGTGGAAAAAGTTTGTCATTACCTCCGAGCCGGAATTTGAACATTACTTCGGCCAACGAGCTGACAAGAAACGGAAATTCTACAACGGCAAAATCAAGTGCGATTACTATATGTTTACCAGCGAGAACCGAAAGGACAAGCGGAAATGACCCATTTATTCATCATCAATCCCGCCGCAGGAAGCCGGGACCGCACCGCCCAGTACCGCAAAAACATTGAGAAGCTTTGCGCTCAGCGGGGTCTTGACTACCGCATAGAGGTCTCCGCCGCCCCCGGGGATTGCCGCCGCATTGCCCGGGAAGCTGCCGAAACCGGCGAAGAATACCGTCTTTACGCCTGCGGCGGTGACGGCACCCTGAACGAGGTTGCCGCCGGCGCTGCCGGATTTCCCAATGTTTCCGTCACCTGCTACCGGGGTGGCAGCGGCAACGATTTTATTAAAATCTTTGATGATGCCGATGCCTTTGCCGATTTAGAACGGCTGCTGGATTCCAAAGAAACTTCCTTTGATCTGATTCAATGCAATGATGATATTTCCTTAAACATTTGCTCCGTAGGTCTGGATGCCCGCATTGGCACCGATGTTTCCCATTACAAGCGGCTGCCCCTGCTCAGCGGTTTCCGTGCCTATGCCTTTTCCACAGTGGTCAATGTAATCCGGGGCATCAGCGAGCATTATGTGGTGCATATCAACGGAGAAATCATCGATAGCAAGCAAACCATGATCTGTATCTGCAACGGCAGATACTACGGCGGTGGTTTTAACCCTGTGCCGGAGGCAGACCCCTGTGACGGACTGCTGGATGTACTGCTGGTAAAAAAGGTTTCCCGGCTGCAGGTAGCCGGTGTCATCGGCAAATATAAAAACGGGCAATATCGCAAGCTGCCCAAGCTGATTCGCCATCTCCGGGTCAAAGAGCTGAAAATTATCTGTGACAAACCCACCCCCATCAACCTGGACGGGGAGCTGCGTATGGCAACAAAAGCAGCAATCTCTGTTGCCCCGGGAAAACTGCGTTTCTTCTATCCCAAAGAACTGACCTTCCAGATAAAAACACCCGCTCAAGTATAAAACAGGAAGACCGGGTCTTCCTGTTTTTTGAAAACGCATATTAAAAGAAAAGGAGGCACAGCCCATGAATACCTGTATTATCTTCTGCGCAGGCGGCTTTCAGCAGTTAGCCGAACCCATAGACAGCACCGATTATCTTTTGGCGGCAGATGGCGGGCTGCGTCATCTGCAAAACCTGAGCTTAACGCCCCACGGCATTATCGGCGACTTTGACTCTCTGGGATATATTCCCCAAAACGCCCAGGTGTTCCCCGTGGAAAAAGACGATACCGACTCCATGCTGGCTGTACGCAAGGGGCTGGAAATGGGCTACCGCCGATTTGTGCTGTACGGCGCATTGGACGGTGAGCGTCTGGATCACACCGTTGCCAATCTGCAGGTGTTGGGCTTTCTATGTGAACACGGGGCTACCGGCTATCTTGCAGGTATCAACTATACTGTTACCGCTGTAAAAAACGGCATTTTGACCTATCCTCCCACCGCCCAAGGCACGCTCTCCCTATTCTGTTTAGGGGTAGATGCCCGGGGCGTGACCCTGTCCGGACTGAAATATCCTCTGGAAAACGGCAGCCTCACCAGCCATTTCCCCTTAGGCGTCAGTAACCACTTCATGGGAAAATCCGCCACCGTGCGGGTGGAAAAGGGTTGCTTGCTTGCCATCAGCGAAAACAAAGCCGGATTCCCCGGCGTGGAGGCGTTATGCTGACCTATTCTTTAGAAAAAAACCCTGGCAGCCCCCTGTACGAAGCGCTTTATCAACATATCCGGGAGGATATTCTCAACGGCAACCTGCTGCCCGGTGAAAAGCTTCCCTCCAAGCGGGCTCTCAGCGCCCATCTGGAAATCAGCAAGGTCACCGTAGAGGCCGCATACGAGCAGCTTCTGGCAGAGGGTTATATCCGTTCTCAAGAAAAAGTGGGCTACTTCGTAGAGTCTGTTCCCCAGCGCTCTGCGCCTGCTCCCCTTCCCGTTTTCCCTGTTGCGCAAGCCGATTCCTGTTTGTTGGATTTATCCGCCAACAGCGCCACCGGCTTTCCTTTTTCCGTCTGGAGCAAATTACAGCGGGGGGTCATGCTGGATTTAAACGAAAAGCTGCTCCAGCCCCAGCCCAATCAAGGCGCCTGGGAATTGCGCTGCGCCATTGCCCGTCATTTAGGGCAGTTCCGGGGGATGCAGGTAGACCCCAATCACATTCTCATCGGTGCAGGAACGGACTTTCTTTACAACCTGCTGATTCAGCTTCTGGGGCGGGACAAAATCTATGCCGCAGAAGAACCGGGATATGACAAAATCCGCAGGATTTACGCCGCCGGTGGCGTAAACTGCATCAGCGCTCCCATGGACAGCCGGGGTGTTCTTCCTCTGGGCAATGCTCAGGTGCTGCACATTTCTCCTTCCCACCATTTCCCAACAGGTCTGGTAACGCCTATGGACCGGCGTACCGCGCTGCTGCAATGGGCCGCCGCAGAAAAAGACCGCTATATTATTGAGGACGATTACGACAGTGAATTCCGCTTCGACGCCCATCCCATGCCCACGCTGCAAGCGCTGGACAGGGAAAACAAGGTGATTTATATGAACACCTTCTCCAAAACCCTGTCCTCCTCCATTCGTATCAGCTACATGGTGCTTCCCGCCCCACTCATGGCTCAATTTCAACAACGCCTGGGCTTTTACAGCTGTACCGTTGCCAGCTTTGAGCAATACACGCTGGAGCGGTTTCTTTCCCTGGGCTATTTTGAAAAGCACATTAACCGCATGCGCAGAGCCTACAAAGCCCTGCGAGACCAGCTGCTGCAGCTTTTAAGGGAATGTCCCCACGCTAATCGGCTGACGGTTTTGGAGCAGGATGCAGGTCTGCACTTCCTGGTCAAGGTTTCCTCAGCGCTTTCCGATGAGGAATTGGAATCCCATTGCCTTTCCAAGGGGCTACGAATTCGCACGCTGAGCAGCTATTACCATGGCCCGGTTCCGGAAAGTGACCGGAACTGTCTGGTGGTCAGCTATTCCGGTTTACGCAAAGACCAGCTGCCCCTGCTGAAACAACTGTTAGCGCAACTATAAAAAACCACAATGACTAGTGTCAAGTTGGGAGGTGCCACCATGATTAAATTTGATCGTCTATGGGAAACCATGGAAAGAAAACAGGTTGCCAAATACTGGCTTCGGGAAAAGTGCGGAATTGACAGAAAAACCATTCGCAAACTTGTAGCCAATGAAAACATTGAAACGAAAACACTAAACAAAATTTGCGCCGCCCTGGATTGCGCTCTGGAAAATATTGCGCAATATGTAGCCGATTTAACAGAGACTCTTTTGAGCCTCTGTTATTCTTTATGTCCCAAGCACTTGCAATTTTCCTTATAAAAAGCTATAATATTACAACATACAACAATTAACAGGGAGGGATAAACTTGGCTGTCATTACCGACGCATATAAGGGCTGTTTGCTGGGCATGGCCGCAGGCGATGCCATGGGCTTAACCGTGGACAAAAAGACCTATGAAGAAATTTGCGCCGATTACGGTCCTGCAGGCTTGCTAGGCTACGATTTGGTCAACGGCGTTGCGGAAATCTCCTCCTATACCCAAATTGCGGCATTTGCCTGCAACGGTTTGCTGCTCAGTCTGTCCCGCGGGCAATCCAACTACATACGCAACATTACCCTTGCCCTGAAAGAATGGTCACAGGTGCAGCACCTGCCCAGAGATCCTCAGCGCAGAAGCTGCTGGCTGTGTCATGTTCCCCAGCTGCGTACCCGTAAATCCATGGATGCCCGCACCTTGGATTCTCTGACCCGGGATTT
>JAZRBJ010000071.1:0-1511 GCA_045635065.1 Faecousia sp.
TCAGAACACCTTGCGCAGCAAGCCTTTTTCGGCTTTTCGACGCTGCGGACCGTCGAGAGCGCCGGTCCCTACAAGAAAGCATAACGCCAATCATCAAAACTTTGTGTTCTGACGATTGGCGGCTTTTTTGACACTCTGAAAAACCCGGCATAAGCCGGGTTTTGTTACACTTCCGCAGCAGTACGATACTTTTTCTTTAACTTATACAGTTCTTCCACCGCCATGCGGGTCTTGGCAACACAGTCGCCGCCCTTGGGAAAACAATAAAACAGCGCATCCTTATTGCCGATGCAAATCACATCTCCAATTTCATACCACAGATAATCTGCATACAATCCGTAATTGGCCAAGGGCCCCTGTTCATACAGCAATTTGCCCTCTTTATCGGTCAGCTTGAAGCCATCCGTGTCGTGAACAAGCCTGCCGCCACCCACCATATAAATGGCTTTGTAATCCACCATCATGCCGATTTCCACATCCTGCTCCAGCAGATAGCTTCCGTCCTCCAGTTCCTTGCGAACCTGCTGACGCTGCCAGTCATACCAGTCGGGAATATGGTCAAATTTGGTGTCGCCGTCGGTGGCCTTCAGAAAGCCCAGTTCCGTCAGCTCATACTGCTTGCCGCAGGCATGGCAGGTCCAATGAATTCCCTTGCCCTCGGCTTGTCCCTCGGTGTTGCAATGGGGGCAGCGAAACAAAATACGGTTCAACCCGTCCGCCCGGAAGGGTTCGTCAATGACCACCTTGTTTTCCTGCTGCCAGCGGAAATTATCAAAGCGGAACATTTCATCCAACGCAGCATCCAATTCCGCCACAGTCCTGTTTTTTATTTCCTCCTTAGTAAACAGGCAGGTCACATCTGCCCGAACCTTGACCTTGCGCAGCTGCAAGCCGTTGTAGAGAGGGTCTCGGGCAAAAGCGCCCTGGGTGATCACCGTAACCACCGGCACATTCAGTTTTTTCAGCAACACGCCCATTTTTCTGGGCAACGCCGTAGCTGTTCCGTCAAAGGAATAGCTGGCCTCGGGATACATGAGAACGCTGGTCTTTTTCTTCTTCAGGATGTATTCCATATCCTGAATCAAGGTCACATCGTTAACAAATTTCTGAGTAGGGATACAGCCCACAAAGGGCAGCAGCCAACCCAGTCCCACAAAGGCGTCGGTGGTGGTGATGATGTTATACCGTCTGGGATAGAAAATGGCATTGGCCAGCTTCATGTCTGTAAAGCTGGAGTGATTCATAAGGATCAGCACCGGCTCTTTTTTTCCGATTTTCTCCATGCCGTGGGTTTCATAGGTGAAATCGGTCCGGGCAACCGTGGGAAGGCTTAGCAAACGAATCAAGGTCTGCAAAAGAAAACTGGGGCGTATGGGCTTTTTACGGGAAGGTCTGGGCAAGGCCATCACTTTTTCATAGGTGCTGGTTTTGGTTTTGATCTTCATAAGGTATCCCCTGTCGTTTTTTGTTTTATTGTACTATATGCATTCTTCTGTGGCAAGGGGAACTTT
>JAZRBJ010000072.1:0-60166 GCA_045635065.1 Faecousia sp.
GGCGAAATAATCTTACAGCGCAAGGTGTTTTGACTTATTGCGCAATGCTCCCCTCTCGAGTATCCATATACACTTCGGGGTCGCATTGCTTATCTTGACGATTTTAGTGACCTCTGCCAATCTGTCAAAAAGGCTTTTTGACAGATTGGAAAATCCCGTCGGCAATGCCGAGGGGATTGTTGTTTAGTTAATAGCAAGGGCTTCTTTTTTGCTTTTTCGGGTGAATACGAAGAAGAGCCGGTAATAAAGCAGGATATATGCCACAAACAGGGCAACTACTAATACCGGATAAATTACCGGATGACCGCCCACCAGATTAAAGAGAATGTCATAGGGTGTGCCGTCACCGGCCATTAAGAACATGTAATTGTAATCTACAATAATATTGGCCACATAAGCTGCCACGCAGAATACCAGCAAAATACCGAAGGTAATGCCAATGTTGCTTTTCTTCATGCTGGTCATTTTGGAAATCAGGATGTACAGGGAGGCAAAACCGGAGATGCAATGGGTAATGCCGGAAACCACATTGTCCATGGACAGCACCGGGTAGGCGTTATAGTTCTGACCGGCGCCGATGGTGCCGCAAACCGCACCCAGAATACCGAAGATGCATACAAAGTCCGTGGCTGCTTCCTTGATTCTGCCCTTGGTAAAGGCTGCCATGGGAATGGCAATGAGCTGAATACTGCAAAGAAACAAAGGCAGGTTGTTAAGGATGGGGTCGGTGCTTTGGTTGCGCAGACACAGCACAACGATCTTTAAAATCTCAAAGCCGTTAATGAGAAGGGCGGAGGCAATAAGCACCCGGTTTTTTTGCTGCAGGGTCTTAAGCCGGTAATTTTTGCCCAGCACAATGGCAAGAACGGTCATGACCACCAGCAGGCTTCCCACAAACAGCAGGTGTTGCCAGGACAAAAAGCCCTCTGCAGGACGGGAGTAGCCGCCAAAACCAAAAAATTCTTTCATACAAAACCTCGTAAAAAAACATAATTTCACCATGCTATTATAACAGAAAAAAGTTTTTTATGGGAATTTGTCGAAAAATGTAAGAAAATCTTAAGAATTGCGCACCCCTTATGGGTGCGCATAATATTAAAATTTCACAGTTTGGTCAGAGGGCGCTTTCAGCCTTTTCTCTGTCCATAATATGCACCAGCTGTTCAAAGGTGACAAATTCATAGCCGTCCTTTTGCAGCATACGGATGATTTTCTTGATGCGGCGGCCATAGGAGCCGATGCCCTGTCTGATGTAGAACTTGTCGTAGGTTTTTAAACCTTTTAAAAACGGCACTTTTTGCTTGGTCAGCTCAAAGGGGTGCAGATAAAATACATAGTAATCGTTTTTTTGAATATGGTGCTGAATCAAAGTCTTTATAAAACCCCAGTTGCTTAGACGCACATAGCCGCCGCCGGATATGGGAAAGGCTTTTCCGAAAACCTTTTCTTTGGAAAGACCGAATTCATAAAAGCGATCCCGGCGGAAAATATTTTTCCGCAGTTGCCGGAAGTGGTTCAAATCCATTTTTACGGTGTGCCGGGCGGGCAGGAAATCCAGATGACTGGAATCGTAGGTAAAGCCCAATTCCCGCAGTACATCCAATCTTGCCGTATCCATGCTGAAGCAGGGGGCGCGAAAGCCAACCACATCCACACCGAAGAGCTCCTGCATTTGCGCTTTTGCCTGCCGGGTTTTTTCTTTAAATTGCTCTAAGGGAACGGACATGGGAGCAATGTGGGAATAGCTGTGCAGGGCAATGCGGTGACCGTTGTCAATATGCTGCTGCAGCCGGCTGGCCATTTGGGGCGCAAGGTCGCCAACGGTGAACAGGGTGCTTTTGATCTGATATTTGTCCAGTATTTTTAAATATTCCTCCAGACCGTCCATGAGGTCCACATTCACAGGAATGCTGGCGTTGCGGATGCAGTCTGTATCGGCGAAGGTTTCCACATCCATGGTGAAAACCGCGTATTTCTTTTGACTCATCTTATGCTCTTCCGAAAAAATCGATAATTGCCCGGTCATACTTTTCTGTGTTGTTGATTCGCAGATGGGAATGACCGCCCTTTTCAAACCATACCAGTTTCTTGTTCTGAGAGGCGCAGGCTTCAAACAGCTGCTTGCTCTTTTCGGGAATGGAGAAAATGTCATTTTCACCGTACAGGAACAGCACCCGGCAGTCGGGGCGGATTTTGGCAATGGCGGAAATGGGCTTTTGCTTGTACACATTGGTGCCGGTGTGGCGGTAGATCTTCCACATGCACAGCTGCAGCACCGGAAAAACGGGCCGGTTCAGCGCCATCATGTGCCGGCGGAAGGTTTCCGGGAAGGAGATGTAGCAGCCTTCGGTGACCAGACCTTTCAGGTATTCCGGGCAGCGGTCTGCCTCCAGGGCAAACAGGCCGGAGGAGGTGCCAATGCAAATGCCGTGGAAATAGATTTCGTCCATGCCGTACTGCTCATGGAGCAGCTTGGCCCAGGCCAGCACATCGCCGCTTTCTTTTACGCCGATGGTGTTGTACTTGCCGCCACTCTTGCCGTGACAGCGGGTGTCAATCACCAGAACATTAAAGCCGGCTTTTTCGTAGGGAGGTGCAAAATAATAAGAATATACCAGACTTTCGCAACGGCCGGGAAGGATAATGACACACCGGTCTTTGCCAAAATCGAAATATTCGCCAAACAGCTGCAGCCCGTCATTTTCAATTTGCAGCTCTGTAACACGGCTGCGGTGCTGATCGGCCCAGGCAATGCCGTCATTCCACATTTGCACTTGCTCTGCATCATCGGGGAAGGAGCAGGTTCTGCCCCATTTTTCCGGCTCGGTGCGCACCAGCTGGATGTTATAGACAACCTTTGCCACATAGGAAACAAAGAAGATGGAGAAAGCTGCGCCGCTGACCAGCACGCCTCCCAGAATCCACCAAATAATATCCATAGCTTGACTCCTAAAAATTGATTTGAAAACAGTATATCACAGCTTGGGAGAAAATGCATTACATTTCGACAAAAAATATGAGAAAATGCAACTCTTTGTTGATTTAAAGAGAATGATGTGGTAAACTTAGTTTGAATTTGCAGATGCTGATTGGCAGGTTGAGTTTGTTTTGAAAGGACCGTTGTTTTATGGCTGAGTTTGTGATTGTCCCCGATGCATCCTCCGATTTGACCCGGGACCTGCGGGAGCGTTTTAACATTCCCGGTTACCTGAAAGGTGTCATTTATTATCCCGATGGACGGGAGGCCGTTGCCGACCTGGACTGGGAACTGTTTGACCCCGTTACTTATTATAATTCCATGTCCGGCCGCAAGGCGTTGTATAAAACTGCCAGCGCTCCCCGGGGACATATTGAGGAAGTTTACGAAAGCTTTCTGAAGGAGGGAAAGGATATTCTTGCCGTTACCCTTTCTTCCGCGCTGTCCGGCACCAATCAGATTTGCCGCAAGGTGGCAGATGAGCTGATGGAGAAATATCCGGAAAGAAAAATCGTGGTGGTAGACTCCCTGCGTTATTCCACCGCCCTTTCTCTGTTGGTGGTGAAGGCCAGCCAGAAGCAGAAAGAGGGTGCTACGCTGGAGGAAACGGCGCAGTATCTGGAAAGCATTAAGCATCGCATTCACCAGATCGGCCCTATGGACGATATGTTCTTCCTGGTAAAGACCGGTCGTGTTTCCAATTTTAAAGCCTTTTTTGGCACGCTGATCGGCATTAATCCCATGGCGGATTTCAACCGCAAGGGTCTTTCCCAGGTGCTGGGTAAGTTTAAGGGTAAACAGCGGGCATTTGATGCGGTTATTGAGTATATGCGGGGCACTGTGGAGAACCCCGAGGAGCAGATTATCTTTGTGGCTCATTCCAATCGGGAGCAGGCGGCCCAGGTTCTGGCTCAGCGGGTGAAGGAAACCTTTAACCCCAAGGAAGTGATCATTAACCATGTGGGTATGTCCTGCGGCGCATCCGTGGGCCCCGGCCTGTGTGCCGTTTTCTTCGAGGGTCGTGAGATCAGCGAGAATATGGAGTATGAGCAGGCTTTGATGAATAAGATTATTGAAGAGCAAAAGAAATAACAGGAGGCCAATATGAGAGAGTATATTATTCTTACCGATTCCACCAGTGATATGCCCCTTCAAATGCGCAAGGAATATGATGTGGATTATGTTCCCATGCAGTACATCATTGACGGGGTGGAGTACAGAGCCTCCCTGGATTGGGAATCCCATGACCCCAAAACCTATTATGATCTCATGCGCGGTGGCGCCCGGGTGTACACCTCTCAGATTTTGAGAGATACTTATTATGAGGCCTTTGAAAATGCCGTAGCTGCGGGCAAGGATGTGATTTACATTGCTTGCTCCTCTGCGTTGTCCGCTTCCATTAATGTGGCCCGACTGGTGGCTATGGAGCTGAGTGAAAAGTATCCCGAGGCAGGCATTTATTGTATTGATTCCCTCATCAGTTCCCTGGGTCAGGGCTATCTGGTAATGGAAGCCTCCCGTAAGAGAGCGGAGGGTCTCAGTGCTGCTGATAACGCCGCCTATATTGAGAGCATCAAGCTGTGCGTGAACCAGTGCGGCACAGTGGCTTCTCTGGAGTACCTGCGCCGTGCCGGTCGTGTAAAGGCTTCCAAGGCCTTCTTTGGCAATCTGTTTGGTGTTAAGCCCATTATCATTTCTGACATTAAGGGACAGAACTATGCCTACAAGAAAGCAAAAGGCACTGTCAATGCCCGCATTGCCATTGCCGAGCATATTCGGGATGCTGCCAACGGCGTGTATGACGAGCTTCTGCTGACCCATGCGGATTGCCTGGAGGAGATCGAGCTGTTGAAGGAAGAAATTCTGAAGATCGCTCCCTTTAAAAAGGTGACTGTCAGCACCATCGGCCCCATTGTGGGCGCATCCGTGGGTCCCGGCACTGTGATCGCATTCTGCCGGGGAAGCGAAGTAACGATTGAAGGAAATGAGTAATATGCAAAACACATTGGATGGCATTGGGTTACACCAACTGTTCACCAGCGGTTACCGCAATTTAAAAAAGAACATGGAGACCATCAATGCGCTGAATGTGTTCCCCGTTCCCGACGGAGATACCGGCGCCAACATGGTGATGACTTTCGGCGGCGGGATGAATGCCGTGACAGAGCCCAATGCCTGTGTAGGCAAGTATATGCAGGGCCTTTCCCGGTCCGTGCTGCTGTCTGCCCGGGGGAATTCCGGCGTGATTTTCTCCCAGTTTGTCCATGGCTTGTACCGGGGTCTGGCAGAAAAGGAAACCATTTGCTTTGGAGATCTGGCAGCTGCCTTTGCCTGCGCAAAGGAGGATGCGTATCACTCCATCATTACTCCCACAGAGGGTACGATTCTCACCGTGATCCGGGAAGCTGCGGAGTTTCTGGCAGAAAGAGCAGAGAGCTTTGCCTCCTTCCGGGAAGGCTTTGATGCTTTGCATCAGCAAATGACTGTGACCTTGCAGCACACGCCGGACCTGTTGCCTGTTTTGAAGGAAGCCGGTGTGGTGGATAGCGGCGGCGCCGGTCTTGTGTGCTTTGTGGAAGGTATTTGCGCCCATTTGCGGGGTGAGTCTGTGGAAGACATTCCGGATGGAGGAGATTGGGCTGCCCCTGCCATCAATGCATCGGATTTTGGACCGGACAGCCGGCTGGAATATGGCTACTGCACCGAGTTTATTTTGCAGCTGATGAACTATAAAACAGATCTTTCCCGCTTTGATCTGCAGCAGTTTACCAAGCCATTGGAGCAGATGGGTGATTCCATTGTTGCGGTACATAATGACGGGATCGTAAAAATCCATATCCACTCCTTTGCCCCGGAAAATGTGTTGGCCTATGGCCGCCGTTTTGGCGAATTTGTTTCCGTGAAAATCGAAAACATGTCCGTCCAGCACAGCCAGACCCAGGCAGAGGTCAAGAAGGAAAAGGTTAAGTATGCAATCATTGCCGTTGCCTCCGGTGACGGTATGAAGGAATATTTCGAAAGCATCGGCGCTTCCTGTATCATCGATGGCGGTCAGACCAACAATCCTCCGGTCAGCGCCTTCTTGGAGGCTTTTGAGAAGTTTGATGCGGAGCATATTGTGGTGCTGCCCAATAATTCCAACATCATCCTTACCGCCAATCAGGCGGCTGATGCTTATACCGCTTGCGATGTGCGGGTAATCCCTACCAAGTCCATTGTGGAGGGCTACTCTGCGCTGTCCATGATGAATCTATGGTGTGATACCGTGGAAGAGCTGGTGGAAGACATGTCCATGAATCTGGGAAATGTGACTACCGGTTATGTGACCATCTCCATTCGGGATACGCACATGGATGGTTTGGATGTAAAGACAGGCAATTATATCGGTCTGGATGGCAAGCATATTCTGGCCACGGCGGAGGACCGGGTGGAGGTTGCCAAGGAATTGGTCCGTAAAATTACGGCTACCTCCCGAAAAGATGTTATTATCTTCTTCTATGGTCAGGATGTATCCTGTAATGAGGTAGAAGCGCTGGAGCAATTCCTCCATACAGAATACCCCATGGTGGATGTGGGCTTTGTGGACGGCAAGCAGGCGGTGTATGACTTTATTATCTCTTTGGAGTAATCTATGATTAAGATTGTAATTGATACTCTGGGCGCCGATATGGGGCTGGAACCCATTGTTGCCGGTGTTGCCAAAGCCCTTGCCCGGGAGAAAAATTTCTTTCCTGTGCTTGTGGGCCCCGAAGGGGAAATCAAGCAGATTTTACACCGGGAAGGAATTGCGGCTGACCGCTACAGCGTGGTCAACTGTCAAAGCTATATTCGCAACGAGGACCTTCCCACGGTGATTTTTGGCGATGGCAATGATAAGTCCATGGCGGTGGCTTATGACCTGCTGAAGAAGGATGACGATTGCAAAGCCCTGCTTTCCGCCGGCAATACCGGCGCGCTTTTGGTGGGGTCTATCTGCCGGCTGGGCTTGCTGCCGGGGCTGAAATTTCCCGCGCTGGCCAGCGCATTGCCCTGCAACGGCGAGAATCTGCTGTGTTTGGTGGATTGCGGCGCCAATATTGAATGTACCGCTGATGATTTGGCCCGGTTTGCCAAAATGGGCCATGCCTTCTCCAAAAGCTATTGCGGCATTGAAAGCCCCCGTATCGGCTTGATGAGCGTGGGCAGAGAGCGGCAAAAGGGAACACCGCTGATTCAGCAGGCCTACGAAAAGATCGGCGCATTGGCTCTGAACTTTGTGGGCAATGTGGAAGGCAGCGATTTGGTCACCGGCTATGCGGACGTGATCGTTTCCGACGGATTCAGCGGGAATCTGCTGCTGAAATGCGCAGAATCTGTGGGCAAGGCTGCTATACAGATTGTTGAAAAAATAGGGGCAGATGCTGCAACCAAGGATAAAATCTGCCAAGCTCTGTATGAGACCTTTGATTTTAATTCTCAGGGCGCGGCTACCTTCCTGGGAACGAAAAAGACCGTGGTGAAAATGCACGGCGCAGCCAATTCTGATACCGCCTGCGCTTCCGTTTTGCAGGTGCTGCGATTGGAGAATACCAATTTTTCTCAAACAGTGGCAGAGGCGCTAACGAAATAAAAAAAGCAAATCGCCAAAATTCTTTGGCGATTTGCGTCATTTTGCAGGTTATTGCTCCCGTGTACGCAGGGCAATAAAGGTGAATTTGTACAACCAGTAGCGTAAAGGCAGGCATAGCAAAAATATAACCGTGAATGCCACCCACAGGGGCACTTGTGGGCAGGCGTAGAAGAAAAATGCGCAGCCAAGGGTGTACAGAATGTTGGATATAATCTGGTGAATCAAGAGGGTCAGATGGTCATAGCAACGGGTTTTGCGGAACACAAAACACCGGTCAATCAGCATATGTATGCCATAGGAAATAAGACCCGCGCCGGGAACGGTGAACAGAAGGTGGTTATAGCCAAATAGTACAGAGGCGGTGATCACCAAAGCTAGAGCGGCAAAGAAACTGATAAACTGACCTATGGCCAGGCTGAACAGACTTTTATAAATCCGAAGGGTGTCCTTCACCGGCTGGAAGTGGGAAGACTGATTGTTGTTGATGTAAATGGCTTCAATGTTTAAAGTGGAGATGGGAATGGACTTCTTGGCTGCGTAGTACAGCACATTCATTTCGTAGTCGTAGTTGTCCCTTTTTACCTGGAGCATCCAGTCGATATGTTCCCTGGCAAAGCCCCGCAGACCGGATTGGTTGTCGGAAAGATAGCGCTTGGTCAGCAGCGCATAAACCACACGGGACATGGCGTTGCCCACCTTGGAGCGCAGGGGAACATTTTTCTTTTCCTTTCGCTGGCGTATGGTCAGGACAAATTTGTGTCCTGCCTGAAGCTGGCGGCTCACCCGAATGACATCCTCCACCCGGTGCTGACCGTCAGCATCACAGGTGATGAAATGTGTGGTTTTCGGCATATGGTCGCGAATATAGCGCATACCGGTTTTCAGCGCTGCGCCCTTGCCCCGATTTCTTTCGTGGCGAACCACATAGGCATGTTCATTGACGGTGTTGAAAATATCCCGATAAGCTGGGCCGCTGCCGTCATCCACTATGACGATGGAAAAGCCTGCCTGGGAAAGCCGGTTTGTCAGATGGATCAACTCCGCATCCGGTTCATAAGCCGGGATCAATACTGTATCCATTGTAACCTCTCTATCTGTCCGGTAAATTTTTATTTCCCTATGCTGCGAAGGAAAAATTGGTGAATTTTTTCTGTGAGCTTATCGTTGGCGGTGCCATCGGCATCATACAGCAGGTCTGTATGACCGGCTTCGCAGAAATAATATTCAACGGGAGCGTCCGTGATCTGCTCCCGGTGCGCGGAAATGGCGCATTTGTCGGCAGGAATCCGGTCATCCAGGGTGCCGTGAATCACAAGAACAGGCACATTCTGATGAGAGATGGCTTCCGATGCTTCCAGATTCCAATTTTCACCGGGAAACAGCAGGGTTTGATACAGCCACAGAAAGCCGTAATTTCCGTAGCTCACAGGACCGACCACATCGGCGCTCATCTGCATAATGGCATCCATGGCACTGTTGACACCGCTGACGGAAGCCACGGCAGAAACCTCCGTTTCCTCCGCTAGAACACAGCAGGCGGCATAGGCGCCACGGCTGTGTCCCAAAAGAACAAGGTCATTATAACCGAAACGACCGTTGGTTTCAATATATTTTAACGCAGCCTCCAAATCCAAAACGGATTGGGAAAAACCGACCTGGTTTTTTCCCTGAGACCGGAGAGTGCCGGTGTTGTCGTAGGTGAAAACGCCCCAACCCAGGTCTAAAAATGCCTGGATTTGCCACAGGTAATCGTCACCGCCGGCGCTGAAGCCGGGAACGATGACCATAAGACCGGGGGCAGCGGAGGGGTTTTCGGCGTTGTAGTAATAGCCGGCAAGCTGCACATCCCCGGAGGGGAATTGACAAAGGGATCTGCGCTGCACGGTGGCAGAAAGAGCCTGGGGAATTTCTGCCGGCGTGTCATAGCGAACAAACACGGCGTCATAAATAATTTTGGTTGCCGCCATGGAAACGGCGCAAAAAACAAATATAACAGTGATGATAATAAGAAGTATCCTTTTGAAGCTGAATTTCTTTACAGATACCATGATTATCACCGTTTCTTTTATAAATTATAAGGGAGGACGAAAATATGCGCGTAATACCCCAGGTGCTGTCGGAAGAGAATTTTCGGGAGGGAATGGCTGCCATTTCTGCGCAGCTGGATGCCTGCCGGGAGGACGGCACTTTTGCAGGCTTTGACGGCAAGACCCTTTACTATGAGTCCTTTCGTAATAAGGGAAGCCGTGGCGTAGTTGTAATCGTCCACGGTTTAAGTGAGTTTACCAGGAAATACCATGAGTTTGCCTGGTATTTGCTGCAGCAGGGTTATGATGTGTTTTTATATGACCATCGCTGCCATGGCCGTTCCTGCCGGCTGACCGACAGACAGGATCTCATTCATGTAGACCGGTTTTCTCACTATGCCAGGGACTTGCATTGCTTTGTTTGCGAGGTCGTGAAAAAAGCAACCGATCTGCCGTTGTATATCTATGGACACTCCATGGGCGGTGCAATTACGGCGCAGTATCTGGCCCGGCACCCGGAGGTGTTTCAAAAGGCAGTAATGGCAGCGCCTATGATTCAACCTCTTACCGGGAATGTCTCCCCCTTTGTTGCCCGCTGGGGATTAACCGCATGGCTGCTTTTCGGTAACGGAAAGAAGAAGTTCTGGTATTCCGGTGAATATGATCCGGATTTCCCTTTCTCCCGTTCCCGGGATACCAGCTTTGCCCGATTCACCCATAATAAGGAGATCCGTCTGGAAAATCCCTGTTATTGCACCACACCCCAGACGGTTCGCTGGGTGCAGCAATCCTTGGTGCTGCGCAGAAGGCTTACCCGGAAAGGGTTCTTAAAGAAGATCCAAACGCCGGTGCTGATGATCTGCGCAGAGGATGACGGAATGGTCAATCCCGTTCCCCAGAACGAATTCGCCCGTAAATGCGCTGTTTGCCGGCAGGTGGTGATTCCCGGTACTACTCACAGCATGCTCTGCGGCAGCCGGGAGACCATTGCGCAGCATATACAGCTGGTTACGGATTACTTCTGCTGATTGCTTTTTTTGGTGGCTTTGCGCTTGGCCTCTGCCATGGCTACCCGCCAAAAGCTGGCAAGAACCCGGCCAAAACGGACGACCAGCAGCACATCATAGCGGAAAACGGGGTCTGCATCTCCAAAATCGCATCCGATGTTAATTTTGCAGTTGCGTTTGCGCAGCTTGAGAAAGTTTTGCATAGCACCCAGCAGGGTGGAGGTGGCAGCGCAGCATTCGCCGTAATGGATGGCGGCTTCATCCGGCTCGCTGCCGGTGCAGAGAATGTTCACATGCAGCCGACGGACGGTACAAAGCCTTAGCAGCACCACCAGTTCCTTCAGCAGATCGATCAGTACAGCATAGCTTTGTGTCACGGTTTTTTTCAAACCGCCTTCCTGCAGGCTTTTTTGTACGGTTTCCAATTCCAGCCGATCTGCGCCGGTGGCGGTTTTCAGCATTTTAATAACGGGGTCGTTGGGGTCGGGATCTTCTCCGTAGGTCTTAAACAGGAATCGGTAGCGCAGGATCAGGTTGTTCTGCCGGTCGTTTTTAATGATGACTTTCACAGGCAACAACGAAATTGCCAGTATGAGCATAGCGATGCCGCCGATGATACCAAATGCGATCCACATAGGTTGTTGCCTCCTTAAAATTATTATATAACTTTCGACAAAAGCCTTTGATTTTATTCAATCGGGAGTAATTTTGTGATGTATTGGACTTATTGTGATGCCTTTTTGCTTCCTGAAAATCAGTTGCAGGAAGCCTACGAAAGGCTGACACCCTCCAGAAAAGCGCATATAGACCGCCTGCGGCAGCCGGATGACAGAATACGCTCTCTGGCGGGGGAAGTCTTGGTGCAAAACCTTTTAAAGGCGCATTGCGGCATTCCTTCTGCCCGGTTGCACCGCAAAGAGAATGGACAGCCTTATTTAACGGGTTGTCAACTGTTTGTGAGCATTTCCCACAGCCAGCGGATGGTGGCCTGCGCCGTCAGCTATCAGCCGGTGGGAATCGATATAGAATACATTTGTCCCATAAACCCCAGCCTGTTGCGCCATGTGTGCGTGGAGGAAGAAATGCGCTATGTACTGGACGGAGAATGGGAAGAGCAGAAGGGAAATGACCCGGCGGTCATGCGCCGTTTTTTTGAAATATGGACAGCCAAGGAAGCCTGGTTCAAAAAACAGGGAACCGGGATCACCAATCTGAAAAGCCTGTGTGTACTGCCATTAGAGGGACAGCGGCAGGAAATCGAAGGGTATCTTCTGCAAATTCTGTAAAGCCTGCTGCAAGGAAAACCTTGCGGCGGGTTTTTATTTGCCCAGTTTTTTCCGAAGCTTATCCCGCACATTCTGAACGAAAGAGGATGTGGGCGTTCCAAAGGCGCAATCGTTTACAAAATGCTCGCAGTTGTTATGGAGAATGTCATAGCCGCCCTCGCCCAATCGCTGCCGGGCCAGGGCAACGATCTCCTCCGGAGTGCGCATGGTTTTGCGCTCATGGGCATCCGGCTGCGCCACCTCAATGTCACCGCCCTGTAAAAAGGCGGCAATGTCGCTGGTGAGGACTTTGATTTGGTCTGCCGCGCGCATGGGATCGTCGGGAAGCCCAAACTGGATCACTTCTTCCTCAGATACAAAAATGCCGTAATGGTGGTAGAAGCTTACCTTGGTGCGAATGAGATCACCAAAAACCGGTGTTTTTGCCATCCATTGCATATCAGCACTTGGCCTCAATACAGGCGATTACATCGGCTACAGTGGTCATATCGGCAAAGTCGTCGTTGGTGAATTTAATGCCGAATTCTTCCTCCACAGCCATGGCCATGTACAGCAGGCCAATGGAGTTGATGCCAATATCCTCCCGCAGATTGGCTTCGGGGGTAACGGCGGAGGTGTCCACGGTTTCTTCAAAGACAACCTGAAACACCTTAATGAGTCGGTCAAATGTCTGCATAGGTTTGCTCCTTACTGATGCCTGCGCATCGGTTCATTTCCTCCAAAAGCTTGGCAGTCACCATTTCGATGTCTGCGGTGGAGGGGAATTTCTTTTGAATTATGGCTTTGGGGTCCAGTTGTTCGCCGATGACCGCTACCCGGCGGCTGTACCAGTGCTTGGCGGGAAGCAGATGTATGGGAACGATGGGAACGCCGGCCTGCATGGCCAGCAGGGTCACGCCGGATTTTAGGGTTTGCATCTGGTCCTCTTTTTCGATTTGTCCCTGGGGGAAGATAGCCAGCAAATGCCCTTGTTTTAAAACGGAAACGGATTGACGGATTGCGTCAATGTCCGTGGCGTTGCGGTCAATTTTGATAGCGCCGACACCCCGCAGAAGCCATGCGCGAAATTTGGGCTGCATGACCACCTCGGCTGCCAGAAAATACATGCGTCGATACCATACGGATACGCCCACAAGAAACGGGTCGGAAAAGGAAGTGTGGTTGGCGGCCAGAACAGCGCCACCGCGAATTTTTCCTTTATAGGGCTCTCCTGTGGGGGTGATTCGTTTCATGCGGTAAAAAAGCAGTAGAGGGCTGCATACAAGCCGGGCCATATCCATGGGAAGATATTTAAGCCCAAAACGGGTTCTTTCTTTTGTGCGCATAGTTAGTTCAGTTCCTCTTTAAGCTTGAATACGGTTTCTTCCAGAAGCTTGGTAAGATGGGTCAGCTGTTCCTGCTCGCTGAGTCCGTCTTTGCAAAATTCCTTTAAATAGATGGGCTTGCCAATGACCATGGTTGCCCGCTTAAACAGGCCGTAATTGCCGTCGGTATACACGGGAATGATGGGCGCATCGGTGTGCATGGCGATGAAGGCGGTGCTTACAGTAAAGGGGAATTTCTGACCCTTCAGAGGCAGACGGGCTTGAGGGAATACACCCACATTGCCACCGGCATCCAGCACATCCAGAGCATGGCCCACAAAATCAAAGGATTTGGCATCCCGCTCTACACGGATGCTGCCAATAAGGGGCAAAAAGGCTTTCAAAAAACCGTTGCGGTTATAAAGCACCTCTGCCACCAGAAAGCGTAGGGTACGGCAGGGAAACACCAGCAGGCATAAAACAAAATCCATGAGGCTGATGTGATTACTTACCAGAATGCCGGGTTTGGGCAGACGGCGTTTGGCACCTTCAGCCAGCACCACCCGGGGCGTCAGAAAAAGCCAGGCAGGAATTGCGCCTGTAAGCTTTACAAAGCCAAGGCAGAAGTTAACGAGCCATTTGTTTTTGATCATATTACAGTTTTCTTTCTATATATTCACAGATTTCTTTGGGGGTGTAGCAATAGGAATCGCTGCTGCTGTATTCTGTTATGGAGAAATGCTCCGCAAGGGCGGAGAGAATGGAGAAATACTGAATGCTGGTTGCACCCAAATCGTAGAAAATATGGGACTGGGCTGTGACTTGATTTTCATCGATCTCCAGTACCTGGGAAATGACCTTACAGACCTCCTGCAGCATGGCAGATTGCTGCCCGGCTTCCTTTTCTTCCTGACGGAAGTCTTGAAGGCGGATCAGCTTTACCTGACCGTCTTCGATCTTCTTCAGCAGCTGAGCGCGGCTGACCTTAATAGCCGTGGGCGGCGCCAGCTCATCAAAGGTGAGGTAGAAGGCTTTAACAGCCGTGGTGGCGGGGAAGGTGTTGTTGACGGTGTATAAGTAATCCTGCAGGCGCTCAGATTGCTTTTTGGTGGTATAGGTGGGAACCTGCGCAACAAAGGAGAGCGCCTGACCGTCTTCTCCGGGAAGACCCAGCACGCTGAATTGCCGCACGCCCTGGGGAGAAAAGGCTTTTTCCACCATGTCAGGGTTAATGTTTTCTCCGTTTTCGCCGATTACGGTGTCGCTGCGGCGACCACGGATGTAGTAAAAGCCGTTCACACAGTCCATAAGGTCGCCGGTGTCAAACCATTCCCGGGCAGCCACAGGCTCTCCGTTGACCAGCTTTTTGGTGCAAAGGGTGCCACCGCTTACCTGCAAAATACCTTCTTCATTCAGCCGGTATTCCACGGCCCGGAAGGGGCGGCCAACAGAATTTTTGTTTTTATCTTTGGGGCGGCGGCGCAGCTCCACGGATGTAATACCGATCTCGCTCATGCCGAAGCCGTTATGCATGCTATAGCCAATGCCGTTGAGCAGTTCCATGGCGGAATTGCGCAGATAGCTGCCGCCGTTGATGCAGAACATAATGGAGGGACCAAACAGCTTGTTCGTTACCTGACCCATGATTCGCTTGGCAAAGAAAGGACCTGCACCGGGGAACAGGTTCTGCAAGGCGGTGGTAAAGGCCAGAGCCCGGCGCAGCTTGGCTTCTTTTTTGGGTCCTTGCTTTGCGGCCTCGGACCATACCTGCTTTTCCACGGTATGCCATAACATGGGAACGGCAAAGATATGGGTAACGCCGTGACGGCGGCAGGTTTTTACAATGGTATCCGCACTGTAATCCCGCAAAAACACCAAGGTTCTGCCGAAGAAAGTAAACCAGAAAAACACGGCAAATAAGCCAAACACATGATAAAAAGGCAAAAATGCCAGCTGCTTCAGTTGGCCCTTATAATGGGCGGCAATTCGACGGTTTTCTTTTACAATGCTCTTAAAATTCATAATCTGGGCGGCAATCTGCTGACCGGAGTAGAAGCAGATCACTTCCTTCATGGAGGTTGCGGAGGAGGAGAAGGCCAGCTCGTTTTCAAACACATCTTCCGGCACGGCGGGATATTCCCCGGAAAGGTCGGAAAGTGTGATCACCTCTCCGGCAAGCCGGGTACTTTGGGCGCAGAGGATGTATTTCACATCCAGGGTTTTCAAAATGTTGTCGGTGAGGGATTCCGGATATCGGGTGTTTACCAGATAGGGTTTGTTGCCGCTTTTCAGAATGGCCCAGAAAGTCACGATCCAATCGGGAGAATTCTCCATTTCCAGGGCAATGAAGCTATGGGTAGCGCCGATTTTGGCATACAGAGCAGCTGCCGCAGCGCAGATGCGCCGGAGAATCTGGCCATAGGTATATGTTTGAATCCGAAAGCCATCGTTGGTTTCGCACAGAATCAGATCCTGCCAATGAAAGGTAATGTCGAAGATGGATTTCAGATCCTTGGCAGAGGCTTCCAACAGACTTTCGTTGGTTTTTAAAATTCGCTTGATTTCTTGATACATAAGTACATCCTTCTAACGCAAAAAGTTTCCGCCGGCTTTTGCCGGCGGAAAGCATTTTTTATGGGTCATTCACGCCTGCGTATTTTTAGATAAACAGGTTAATCAAGGCAAAGAACAGCATGATACTGGTAATAATGATGTTTGCAGTGCCCAGACCGGCGCCAATACGGCAGACACGGGAAGGATTGCCGTTTTCTTCGCTGCGGACACAAAGCGCACGGCCCACAATACCAAAGGCCAGAGCAAAGAAACCGAAGATCCAGGTGTAAAGTCCAAAAACAGAGGAAAAGGCGAAGCGTGCTGTATAATTGTCTGCACCTGCAAGCGTGCCGAAAATCATGCCAAAGATAGCGTAAAAGGCAGCCAGCAGACAAAAGGGAAAACCTTCAATGCTTAGGCCTAGACCAACAAAGGCAAGGGCTTTTGTTTTTCCGGAAACCACGGGCGCAGCATGGCGTGCAGGTTGAACAGGGCACACCGGCGCAGGCGCGGGAGCGCCGCATTGGTTGCAGAATTTGGAATTGTCACTAAGGGGTGCGCCACATTGGTTGCAGTAAGCCATGGTTAAACCTCCTATGTATTTTTAAACCATCAGATTAATGAAGCCAAAGAACAGCATAACACAGGTAACGATGATGGCTGCAAGGCTCAGATTGGCACCGGCGGTACAGGAACCGGAGGTGTTGCCGCCGTCCATGGCCTGACCGGCCATTATGCGACCAATGATGCTCACGGGCATGGAGAACAGGCTGAAGGCAATGGAGAAGCCAAAGCCCAGACCCTGCTCGGAAATGCCCACAAAGGTGTACAAAAGGCCGATGATTGCGAAAATCAGGCCGGCAATGCCAAGACCCATGCCCACGAAACCAAGGGCTTTTGCTTTTATGGAGATGATCGGCTCAGCGGAACGGGCTACCGGCTGGGAATAGGCAGGGGCCACCGGCTGGGAGTACACAGGCGCTTTCGATGCGGGCGCAGCAGCGGATGTGCCGCATTTGCTGCAGAATTTTGCGTTGTCATCCATGACATTTCCGCAATTAGTACAATATTGCATGGCATAACCTCTATTTTTTCTTTTATTATATCACAGCCTTTTTCAGTTCGCAAGCATTTATTCCAATCCGTAATCCGGGAGGATTGGCAATTTATAAGGCATTTCCGTGGGAACGAAGATTCCTGCGGTGCTCCGTGGGATTTTCACCGCAGTATTTCAAAAAGGCGCGGTTAAAGGAGCTTTGGTTGGGAAATATCACGCAAAGATCCCCTGCATTAAGGGTGTAGTGAACGCCGTCGACCAGAATTTCCATGGAATCTTCCTCCAGATACAGAAGCTCCAGATCGGTATGAAAACGGATGGGATAGCCGCTGTGAATTCTTCGGCTGTGGGTGATGGTGAGGGTGGACGGCTGTTGTTCATAGGGGAAAGCATGGGGTCACCTCCAATGTACACCGCAAGTTTTGATTGGTCATGACCAAAAAATGAATAGCTTCTTGCGGCCATAAGTGGAAAAATGTTGTAGAATCCGGTGGTTCTACTGAAATTATACGGGAGGAGCGCTGGAAGTCAAGGGCAATTTTTTCAAAACCCTTAGAATGAAAGGATGATTGAAATGGCAAAGTATATTCCTTTTCCGGCGTATTATGATTTCGCGCCCCTGGATATTTCCTATCTGTTTGAAAACGAAAAGCCTGCCGGCAAGCATGGCTTTATGAAGACGCAGGGTGATCGTTTCGTTTTTGAGGATGGTACCCCCGTCCGCTTCTGGGGCACCTGTCTGAACAGCGGCGCCTGTTTCCCGGATCGGGACTATGCTGAAAAGGTGGCAAAACGCATTGCCTCCTACGGTTGCAACATCGTCCGACTTCATCAGCTGGATGCGGAGTGGTCTACCCCTAATATTTTCCAGATGCGCAAGGGCAAACGGATGGCAGACACCCGTCATGCAGACCCGGAAGCCTTTGATCGGCTGGACTATTTGCTTTCCTGCCTGAAGAAGGAAGGTATCTATGTTTATCTGGATATGCTCACCTATCGTAAATACAAAGAGGCTGATGGTGTGCGTAACACGGTGGCGCTGGCCAACTGTGCAGTTCCCTACGGTATGTTCGATCGGGATATGATTGAGTTGCAAAAGGAATATTGCACCATGCTATGGGAGCATTACAATCCCTACACCGGGTTGGCCTATAAGGACGACCCCATGTTCGTCATGTGTGATATTGCCTCTGAGATCCACTTGTTCCTGAACTTTGGCAGAGAATTTGGCGTAGAACCCTTTACTGGGGAGTTCCGCGATATGTTTGCCAATTGGTGCAAGGAGAAGGGCTATGCGGTGGATGCCTATGCGGTGGATCTGAATGCCGAAGACTGCGAAGAACTTATGGAGTTCAAGCTCTATATGGAAGAAAAGTTCTTTAACGAGATGTTTGACCATGTGCGCTCCCTGGGTGTTAAGATACCCCTGACCGGCGTTAATTTTTCCTGGCGTTACAGCTCCTGCAAGGCCAATCAGCACCTGGGCGATTACCACGACTCCCACCTGAATCAGCGCCATATGAGTTGGGAACCCGGTCAGAAGTATTACCGGGATGCCGCCTATCACAACTATCCCGAATGGGGGGCAATGCGCAATGCCAGAATGCGCCAGTTCGGTATGCCTTTCTATTCTGCTGAATGGGATCTGACTTATCCCAATAAATACCGGGCGGAAAGTCCCATTATGATGGCGGCTGTGTGCATGCTGCAAAACTGGTCCGGCTGCAGCATCCACACCTATGCTTACAGCAGCCTGCTGCAGTATATGAATATTCTGGGTAAGGAGGTATCCTCCGAGTCCATTGGCAGCGTCGGCTATCGGGAAGGTGTGTTTGCTACCTGGAATGAATTCGGTCTGTTCTATCACTCTGCTTTGATGGTGCGCCGCGAGGATGTAAAGCCTGCCAAGAATAAGATCACTATTGCCGTGAAGAATCTGAACGGCAAGATTGACTTCTGCTTTGGTACCGGCGTGGACAAGGCTGCCTTTACTGCTGCCACGGAAATGAGCCAGATTGCAACGGATTATTACGGTGAGGTTGCGGATGCTGTGGATGAGAATACCCCCTTGATGGATCTTTCCAAGGGCGAGGTGGTTTCCGATACCGGCGAGCTGTACCGCAGCTGGAAGAAGGGTTACGGCACTGTGGACACCCCCATGACCAAGGCGGTTTACGGTGATCTGGCAAGAAATGGAACAGTGGAGCTTAGCGGCATGTCCGTGACCTGCTCCAATCCCTTCGCGGTGGTGGCCCTCAGTTCCTTGAATAACGACCTGGATCTGGAACACACCGATGCCATGTTATTGACAACTGTGGGCGATGTAAACAACACCGGCTACAAGGCATCCCTGGCGCCGGACAGAAAGCAAAGATATGGTAAAACCAATCTGCCTCCTCTTATGCAAACCGAAGATCTGGGCAGAGCCCCGATTGTATGTGAGGTAATTGAAGCAGAGATCGCCATTAAAACCGACAGAAGAAACATGGTGGTGTGGGCCGTCAACGCAGAAGGCTTCTTTGCCGGCCAGATCCCTGTGACCTATGAGGACGGCTATATGAAGTTTACCGTCGGCCCCAAGTTCCCCTCTGTTTACTATTTTATCCAGGCGGAGTAATCTTAATTGCAGCAGATGTGGGAACCGATTGTATATCAAAGAGACTTCGTTTTTAACCAGTCCCATCATCCACAAAAACCCATATAAAAAAAGCTACTCTCTTTTTTATGGGGTGGGTGAAGATAGACAGCATTTCACAGTCCTGGCGGACTGCGCTTTGCTGTCTATGGACTCTCCCCCGGACTAAAAAACATGCCACCGGCATGTTTTTTACTTCGCTGCGCTCAGCCGTCCTCTTCGAGTCCCATCACCCACAAAAACCCATATAAAAAAGAGAGCAGCAAAAGCTACTCTCTTTTTTATGGGGTGGGTGATGGGACTCGAACCCACAACGCCTGGAACCACAATCCAGTGCTCTGCCAATTGAACTACACCCACCATATAAAATTGTTGGCACGCCAGGAGGGACTCGAACCCCCGACCTACTGCTTAGAAGGCAGTTGCTCTATCCAACTGAGCTACTGGCGCATTTGGAATGGAGCGGGTGACGGGAATCGGACCCGCGTATCCAGCTTGGAAGGCTGGTGTTCTACCATTGAACTACACCCGCGTAGCCTCGACGTCCTTGCTTGTTCAGCCAGAGAATTTTAACACAGGATTTGCCGGATGTCAAGGATAATTCCGGAGAATTTCAGGGATTTTTTTATAAATTACCTCTGCAACCGCGCCATCAGCGCAGGCACACACATTTGGGAAGCGATTTGCTACCACGCCGTCAGCGGGACAGAAGGCATAATCTGCGCCCTCCAGCATGGAAAGATCGTTCTCTGCATCGCCCACGCAAACAAGAATCTTTTTGCCCAGCTGCTTTTGCAAATTTCGGGCGGCATTCAGCTTGGAGCAACCCTTGGTGTGAATGTCGGCAATGCGGGCGCAAGCCCGGAAAATATCTACCTGATCGCCGTAGGTCTGTTCAATATAGGAGATTGCCTTGTCAAATAATTGCAGCTCGTCTTCGGTGGCTTCATACATGGAGGCAACGGTGTTTTCCCGGAATTGACCATAAATAGCTGCCTTGATAAAGGGAGTGTCCGGCCAGTCGTATGCCCAGTTACAGCCGTTGTTGTGGCAATAATCCTCCCATCCTGCGTCCTTGCGGGCAAGATGGTGAGCGGATATTCCCTGTTCTTCCACATTTAAATCGGGGAAACGCTCCTGCAGATGGGTTAAGAAACTGCGGTCAAAGGGCAATGGCGCAATTCGGGCAAACCGGTTGGTGGCAGCATCGTAATCTGCGCTGCCGTTATATAAAAGCAAGGGCGCATTTGCTGGCACTTTTCCCAGAATGTTCTTGACAGACATAGGAATACTTCTGCCGGTGTTCAGGGTAAAGGTGCCTCCATTATCCATAAAATAACGAATGGCATCCAAATTTACTTGAGGAATGGTGGAATCGGGGGCGGTTAGGGTGCGGTCAAAGTCCACCGTAAGTAAAACATCAGAAAACATATATTCAAATATCCATCAATTCTTCAGGTGTGTAAGCCCGGGTGACGGCATAGTTGCCCTGGGCATCGGTTACGATGAGTCGCAGGAAGGCGTGGGGCTTGCTGCTGTGATGTGTTCTCCAGAGGCTAATGTCAAACCGCGCTTCGGTGAGATTGCCTGTTTCAGAATGGGCAAGGCGGCAGTGCCGGGTCTGGGAAACCATCTGGATACGGGCAGCGGGAGAGCAGGTGATGCAAAGGGTGTTGCCCTCCAGGGTCAGGCTGTGGATCTGCGGACCGCAGGAGGCATAGAGATCACCCTTTTCCAGGGCGGCCATAACGGATAAGTAGTCCAGGGAATCGGCGCCGATCATGGTCCAGCTGCCGCCAAGTACTTCCATGCCATTGACTATCGGGGAGTGGGTATCGTCAGCCATAACGGGCATTACGGTTTTGCCCAGGCAAAGAAGATCCTGGAACACATGGGGGGCATCATCACAAAAGCCTTGGCTGATGTCTGCGGTATTACGATGCTCCAGACCCCAAAGACACTCCATTGTACTGTAGTCGGAATAATTTTCCAGAGACCAGCCGGGATGGTTGTAGGTTACCAGACAGCCCCGGCGGTTACAGGCGGCAATGGTGGCATTGATGGCTTCCACGGTGTAGGCTCGCTCCAGACCCTCAATTTCATTTTCTGCTTCATAGGGAACACTGGAGGGAATGGGATTGGGGTCACGGAAGGGAATCCATTGCTGACCGGGGTCCTTGGACAGCAGGCAGAAGTGGCGCATTCTGTTCCGCCCCTCCCGGGAGGGTTCTTCCTCTATATCGATCTCAACACCGGTGATCAGCAGGAAATCCTCCCGGTTCAGATCCTGGTGAGAAATCATGACGCTGTGGTCGGTGATGGCCAGTACCTGGAAGTCTTTTTCCCTGTAGGCATCCCGCAACTGCTCAGGCGTAAGTTTGCCGTCGGAAATGGTGGAATGGGTATGCAGGGAGGCCTTGAAATATTGGGTTTGAGGAAGCAGATGTTTCATAGGTTTTTTTTCTGCAGCTTCTTCAGAACTTCTTCAAAGTAATCGGGCAGAGGCGCCAGCACCATCACCGGGCGCCCGTCACGGGGATGGGTGAAGCAAAGGGCACTGGCATGAAGGCATTGGCTGGTTTGCCCCAGTTCCGGTTTTTTATGGCCGTAAACGGTGTCGCCCAAAATGGGATGACCGATGTGCGCCATATGGACACGGATTTGATGGGTTCGTCCGGTTTCCAGACGGCAGCGCACATGGGTGTAGCCCCGATAGCGGCGAACCACCTCCCAATGGGTCACAGCATGCTTGGAATTGCGGGCAGTGACGCACATTTTTTTACGGTCGGTGGGGTGGCGGCCAATGGGGGCATTTACGGTGCCGCTGTCTTCCCGAAAACTGCCGCACACAATGGCTTCGTAGGTTCTTGCCATGGTATGATCTTTCAGCTGAGAAGCCAGTACGGTGTGGGCAAGGTCATTTTTTGCCACCGCCAGCAGACCGGAGGTGTCCTTGTCAATGCGGTGGACAATGCCGGGACGAAGCTCACCGTTGATTCCGGAGAGATTACCCTCCATGGCATACAAAAGGCCGTTGACCAAAGTGTCCTCCTGATGCCCGGCGGCGGGGTGAACCACCAAGCCCTTTGGCTTGTTGATCACCAGCACATCTTCGTCTTCATAGACAATGTCCAGAGGCATTTCCCTGGGTAGAATATCCACGGATTTTGGTTCAGGAACGGTGACAGATACGGTATCGCCCGGAGAAAGCTTGTCGTTTTTTTTGCCGGGGTTTCCGTTCAGCAGCACGCAGCCCTCTTCTAAAAGCTTCTGGGCGCCGCTGCGGCTAAGGCCCTCCACACTGCGGGCAAGAAAGGTATCCAGCCGTTCAGCAGGGTTGTCGGCATGTAAAATCATTTCTTTTCGTCCTTCCAAAATTCCCGGTTAAAGAAAATAAGATGAATGACCAGTAAAATTCCACCGCAGGTAATGAAGCAATCGGCAATATTGAAAACGGGGAAGGTCATAAATTCTACTTCAATCATGTCCACCACATAGCCAAGACGGATGCGGTCGATGATATTGCCCAGACCACCCGCATACACCGCAGCAATGCACCACCGCTCTGGGGTGGTAAAGGGCATGCGCTTTTTGGAAAACTCCCAGATCACAGCCACTGTAAATATCGCAAATACCGCTATGAACAGCCAGCGCATACCCTGGAAAGAGGACCAGGCAGCGCCGGTGTTTTTCACAAAGGTGAGGTGAAACAGCCCGGGAATGGCTTCCACCTGGGTATGCAGGGGAATGTTATTGACAACTGCCAGCTTGGTCAGTTGATCGGCAACGGTTACAGCTACCACAAACAGCAGCATCAGCAGGTATTGCATAGTTGTTCCTCCCGGAATTTTATGAGGATATCTTAGCATTTTTCCGCTGGGATGTCAATCTGTGACGGCATGGGTCGGGGAACAAACCACACTTGAAAAAACCTTTTTAAAATGCTATAATGACGGCGGCAACATTTTTATGATGTTTATTGAAAGGAGAACGGGGCATGGATCTGAATTTTGTGAGGGACCGGATTACCCAGTTGCGGCTGAAAAAAGGCGTTTCAGAGTATAAAATGAGTTACGATCTGGGTCACAGCCGGGGCTATATCAACAATATTTCTTCCGGCAAGACATTGCCCTCTATGGCGGAGTTTTTTGCCATTTGCGAATACTTTAGCATTACTCCCGGGGATTTTTTCAGTGAGGATGTGCATGATCCCGGAGCCAGAAGCCGAGTGTTGTCGGCGGTGTTGGGGTTGAGTGAGGCGGACCAGTCACTGGTTTTAAAGCTTGCTGACAGACTGGCAGAAGAATAAAAGGGTGAATAAAGGGGTGCGTTTTGAACTGCCGCAGGTTGTGCTGTCCGCACAAACTGGGGCAGTTCATTCACGCACCCTTTTGTTCTTTCAGTTCTTCCAGCTGTTGGGCAATCAGGCACACCGGGGCATGGGGGCAATCCGGCCAGGCGCAGTCTGCTTCCCAGGTTTCTCCGAGTTGCTCTGCTTCCACCATACGGCTTTGATCCAATGTCCGGCAGTAGCCGGTGATGATTTTTTCCATATTATTCCTCCGTTATGCAACAGCCCATGGGCAGCAGGGTTGCCCGGTTGGGGGCAGTGACTTGGTGATTGTGCCCCAGGAGGGGAACACCGCTGATGTCCCAGTTCTCCCGGCTGCGGTTAAGGAAGATGCGCAGCACCTTGCCTTGCAGGCTTCTGGTGAAGCAAAGCCGGCCGTTATCTGCCTGGGAGAATTGAATATCTCCCTGTTGCAGGCAGGGTCGGGAACGGCGCAGGTTGCCCAACTGACGGAAATGGTCAAGAAGCTGGGCGTTTTCCCGCCCCCAGGGGTAGGGACGGCGGTTAAAGGGGTCTTTATGGCCTTCCAGACCTGCCTCATCGCCGTAGTAAATACTGGGAGCACCGGGGAGGGTGAATTGTAAAAAAGTGGCCAGATACAGCCGTTCCCGGGCAAGCTGCAGCTGTTCCGGGGAAAGGAAGCGCTTAGCCGCCTCTTCCCGGGGACCTTCAAAGGTGTCTGCCAGCGCGGTGAGGATTCGGGGCGTGTCGTGAGACCCCAGCAGATTCATGTTGCAGGCAAGCACCTGGGGCGGATAGTTTTCCGCAATGGTCATAACAGTGTTTTTTACACCCCTGCCATCATCCCGCTCCCATAGATAATCCAAAATGGCGGTACGGAAGGGGTAGTTCATGGCGCTGTCCAGCACAGCATCTGTAAAATACCGCCTGCGAATGTCATAGGCGATTTTGTTGGAGGCATCCTCCCAAACCTCGCCGATGAGTAATGCGTCGGGTTTTATTTGACGAAGCTGCTGTTTCAGCAGGGAAACAAATTCGTTGGGAAGCTCATCCACCACATCCAGCCGGAAACCGTCTGCACCCAGCTTCAGCCAATGGGCAATGACGCTGTTGCGGCCTGTGATAATGTAATCTACAAAGGCGGGATCCATTTTCTTGACGGTGGGCAGGGTATCAAAGCCCCACCAGCTGTCATAGCGGTCGGGATAGCGGTGGAAGGTGTACCAGCTGAAATAGGGAGAATTGCTGCGGCAATAAGCGCCGTTGCCGCCAAAAGTACCCTCTTTGTCGAAATACAGGCTGTTGGAGCCGGTGTGGGAAAATACGCCGTCCAGCACCACACGAATCCCTTTTTCATGGGCAGCCCGGCACAATGCAGCAAAGTCCTCCAAAGTACCCAGCATGGGGTCGGGCATTTTATAGTCGCCGGTGTCATAGCGGTGGTTGGAAAAGCTTTTGCTGATGGGATTCAGATAGAGAACGGTGGCTCCCAGGGAGGCAATGTAATCCAACTTTTCGGCAATGCCCTGAAAATTGCCGCCGTAAAAATCGTTGTTGAGAATTTTTCCGTCAGCGGTGGGCTGCCAGATTACTTCTTCATGCCAGCAGTCATGAATGGTGAAGGGTTGCAATTTGCCGGTAAGGTCACAGCTGCCTGTCTTGCAAAAACGGTCGGGGAACACTTGATAAATCACAGCGCCCTTGGCCCAATCCGGTGTAGTAAAATCTTCCGGAATACAGCTGACCTGCCACAGGTCACCGGCTTCCATGTTGGTGTCATCCCCCTGTTTAAACAGACGGAAAGACCCTTCTTCTTTGAAGATCCGGAAGTAGTAAAAATACAGGCCGGGCGTTTCCAGAGAAAAGCTGCCCCGGAATATTTGGTAAGGGCCGCAACTTTCCTGACAGGTCAGCTGCGCGGTTTGTACTTCGCCCACGCCGTCACGGATGAACACGCAGGAAACGGCGGTGGCCTTTACGGAAGCGGGAATATGAATACTCAGGCAGCAGCATTGACCGGGGGTCAGTGTGCCGAAGGGATCTTTGTAAAGCAGTTGCTTGGAGTCATATAAAATACGCATGGCAGGCTCCTTTAACGGTGTTGCAACCATTTTATCACATACCGGCGGACAAATGCAATGTGTTCCCGGAAACTTCCCTGTTGAAAAACAGATAAAATTTTTATATGATAGATACAAATCAGGAAAGGAGAACTCCTATGAGAAATTTAATGAAGAGCGGCTATCTCTGCCATCCCCAGCAAATGTACACGCTGCGCCGGGTAATGAGCACCGAGGGTAAGGCTGGCGGCAGCCAGATCATTGAGGTGTCCACCGCCGGCGGTTTGCAGGTGGACCTTCTGCCCGATGCGGGCCTGGATATTGGTCAGGTGCGTTTCAAGGGAACCAATGTGACCTTTATCTGCAAGAATGGCTATGACAGCCCTGCCAGCATCATGCCCTATGAAAATGAGTTCCTCAACACCTTCCCCGGCGGTTTGCTGTACACCTGCGGCATGCGTACCACCGGTGGCGCCCATCGGGACGGGGAGGAATGGCATCCCCTTCATGGCCGTTATCACAGCCTGCGGGCAGAGCAGGTAAGCGCTTATGTGGAGGATAATACTGTGATTGTACGGGGTGTTCTTCGGGAAACGGCTTTGTTTGGTCATTTCCTGGAGCTGGTGCGTACCATCCGGATTCCTGTGTTTGGCGCTCAGATCACGGTGGCTGACACGCTGACTAACATGGCGCACAAGGAGCAGGAATATGCATTGCTGTATCACTGCAATTTTGCATATCCCCTGCTTTCTGAAAAGGCTCGTTTGGAGCTGCCTGCTGACCGCAAAACCACACCCAGAACGGAGTTTGCCGCAGGCTTTTTGGGCAAGGAAACCACCTTTACCCCTCCCGTACCCGGTGAGGGCGAGCGGGTGTTCTTTCACGAGGAGATGGAGCGCAAGGCTGCCATCGTAAATGAGGAAGTGGGCATCCGGGCAGAGCTGACCTGGAGCGAAACCTTGCCCATTCTGGCCCATTGGCGCAGCATGGCTTCCGGTGACTATGTGTGCGGTTTGGAGCCTACAAATTGCTACATTATGGGCGCAAAGCAGGAAAGAGAGAATGGCACATTGCCGGTATTGAAGCCTTTTGAAACGGTAAATACGGAAGTAACCATTCGGTTTGACAGCATTTAACAGGTATAAAGAAGATGCGGAGAGCGATTCAGCTCTCCGCATCGTTTTATTTACTGCACATGGCATGGAACAGCGCCATGTATTTTTCTGCAGGCTTGTTCCAGCTGAAGTCCTGACGCATATCCCGCTCCTGCAATGCCCGGAAGGCATCCCGGTTGTGGTTATACAGATTCAGGCAGCGCTTCAGCGCGCCGTAAAAATCGTCAGCATTATAGCTTTGGAAAACAAAGCCAAGACCCTTTTCTCCCACATCATTGACGGGGGGAACAGTATCTCGCAGACCGCCGGTGGCATGGACCACAGGCACGGTGCCGTAGCGCATGGCGTTCATCTGGCTCAAGCCACAGGGCTCGCTCTTGGAGGGCATAAGGTAGATGTCGCCGCCGGCATAGATTCGGGCAGCCAGCCCCAGATTGAAGGTAATTTTGGCAGCCGTTTGCTTGGGGAATTCTGCTTCCAGCTCCCGGAAGAAATGTTCATATTGAGGTTCTCCGGTGCCTAGAATCAGCAGCTGGCATTTTTCCTCCAGCAAAAGCTTGCGGGCAATGTAGCACAGAAGATCCAGACCCTTGTGACCTGCCAGCCGGGTGACCATGACCATAAGAGGCACATCGGCCTTTACCGGCAAACCAACCTCTTTTTGCAGCGCTGCCTTGCATTTGGCTTTGCCTTCTATGAAGGTTTCTGCATTGTAGTGGCAGGGCAGATTGGGGTCAATGTCAGGGTTAAAGGTGGTCACATCAATGCCGTTGGTGATGCCGGTGAGCTTCCAGGCGGCGTCGGTTAAGATGCCGTCCAGCCCGTGGGCATAATAGGGATACATCAGTTCCCGGGCGTAGGTTTCGGAAACGGTGGTCACCAAATCAGCAGTTTCAATGGCGCCCTTCATCATATTTACGGAGTGGTTCATATCCATGCGGCATCTCCACTCCCAGGGCAGACCCAGCACATCATCAAAGAAATCTCCATGAGCCCAGCCCTGATATTCGATGTTGTGGATGGTGTACATGCATTTGGTGTGCTTAAAGCTGCCCCGGTACATGGCGTTGAGATACACGGGAACCATGGCGGTCTGCCAGTCGTTGCATTGAATCACATCCGGGCAGTAGCCAATGGCAGCCATGGCATCCAGGCAGGCTTTGGAGAAATAGGCGAAGCGCTCGCTGTCGTCCATGTCGCCGTAGATCGCGCCATCCCGACCGCCAAAATAATAAAGGTTATCCAGGAAATAGACCTGCACACCGTCGGTACGGTTTTTCAGCCGGATTACGCCGGTATATTGCTTGCGCCAGCTCAGAGCGGTTTCAAGGGCGCATACCTGTTCTGTTTCCAGGTTGGAGTTTTCCAGAATCTTCTTGTAATAGGGAAGAATAAGGACAACCTCATTGCCGGGGATTCGCGCCAAGGCGGAGGGCAGCGCTTCCATCACATCACCCAGACCGCCGGATTTTACATAGGGTGCGCCTTCCGAGGCGAGGATTGCGATTTTCATACGGTTTCTCCTCTTTTGATGATCACGGGATTGCTGGGAGTACCGATGAGCCGGGTGCCGGGACGGACGGTAACATCCTTGTCCAGAATGACATGTTTCAGCTGACAGTTTTCTCCGATCACGGAGTCGTTCATAATCACACAGTTTTCAATTTCTGCGGAGGGATACAGGGTGACCTGGCGGAAGAGAATGGAGTTTTTGGCCTTGCCACCTACCATACAGCCGTCGGCCAGAATGCAGTTTTCCATGCTGCAGTCTTCGCCGTAGAAGCTGGGTACCCGGTCACGCACCTTGGTATATACGGGGTGGTTATAGTGGAACAGGTCATGGCGCACCTCCTTGTCAAGCAGCGCCAGGGAGTTGCGGAAATATTCCTCCACGGACTCATTATAAAGAGCGGTGCCTTTAAAGGGATATACGTTGATGGAAGCGGCACCCTTTTGCCATAGACCCAGCACCAGATCCCGGTCCATGTGATACAGATTGTGGGCAATGTGCTCTCGCACCTGCTGGGCAAGCCATTTTTTGGAAAGTACAAAAATGTCCATGGAGGCCACATAGTCCGCAGGGGCAACATAGTCCACAGCCATGTCCAGAATCCGGCCCGTTTCATCCAGCTTCAGCGCCAGGTCCAGCTGCTTGGTGCCGTTGGCAATGCCATCTTTGGTGACAATGGTGATGTCCTTGCCGCTTTCGATATGGCTGGCAAGCACGCTGTTCAGGTCAATGTTGCTCAGAATGGCGGAGTCGATCATAAATACATATTCGTCTTCTTCGCCGTAATCCAGAAAACTCATGGCGGAGTACAGGGATTCCAGCTTGCCCCGGTAATTGTCGGTGCGGCTCATGGAGTAGGGGGTGAGGAATTCCAAACCGCCTTCTTCCAGTTCCAAGCCCCATTCTTCGCCGGAACCGATGTGGTTCATCAGACTCTGATAGCTGTGACGGGTGATGATGCCTACATGGCGCACGCCCGCAGCGCAGAGATTGGAAAGCGCAAAGTCCACCTGGCGGTAGCGACCGCCGTAGGGAAGGCTGGCCATGGTGCGCTTTTCTGTCAAAGCGCCGATGGTGCCGTCATTGGCGAAAATAATTCCCATTGCTTTCATTGCATTGCCCTCCTTTACAGCATTTCACCGGGCAGAAGCACGGTGTTGGCTTCCAACACGGCACCCTTGGAGGTGACGCTGATCTGCTTGGTATCTTCCCGACTGAAAGCGCCGCCGATCACACAGCCCTGGCTGATATGGCTGTTTTCACCCAAAATGGCGTGGCGGACAATGGCGTCGGACTCAATCACCACACCGGGCATGACCACACTGTCTTCCACCACTGCGCCGGCGCCGATGGTGCAGCCCACAGAGATGACGCTGCGACGCACAGAGCCGTAAACCTCGCAGCCTTCTGCAATGAAGCAGTTTTCAGTCCGGGCATTGGCATCAATGTAGGAGGAGGGGTGGGCGTCGTTACGGGCGTAGATCTTGCTGTGCTCATTTCCCCGGATGTTGAATTCCGGATCCTTGCCCAGCAGCTCCATGTTGGCCTCCCACAGGGAGTCGATGGTGCCAACATCCTTCCAGTAGCCGTCGAAATTGTAGGCCATCATCTTGTGGCCTGCGTTCAGCAGATTGGGGATGATGTTTTTACCGAAGTCGTTGGAGGAGGTTTCGTCGTCCTCGTCGGCAATCAGGGCGGCCCGAAGAACCTGCCAGTTGAACACATAAATGCCCATGGAGGCATTGGTGGACTTTGGCTTTTTGGGCTTCTCCTCAAACTCGTAGATGGAGTTATCGGGATTGGTGTTCAGAATACCAAAACGGGAAGCCTCCTTCAAAGGCACGGTGCGCACAGCAATGGTGCAGGCGGCTTCGTTCTTTTCGTGGTACTCCACCATGGCGGCGTAGTCCATTTTGTAAATATGGTCACCGGACAGAATCACCACATAGTCCGGGTCGAAGCGATCAATAAAATCAATGTTTTGATAAATGGCATTGGCAGTACCCTTATACCAGCCGCTTTTCTTATCGTGGCGCTCGTAGGGGGGCAGCACCTGGGCGCAGCTATGGGTCTTGTTCAGACCCCAGGGCTGGCCGTTGCCGATGTACTCGTTCAGCTCCAGGGGCTGATACTGAGTCAGAATACCCACGGTGTCGATGCCGGAGTTGACGCAGTTGCTTAAGGGGAAATCGATAATGCGGTATTTTCCGCCGAAGGGAACGGCCGGTTTGGCGGTTTTTTCCGTCAGGACCTTCAACCGGCTGCCCTGGCCGCCGGCCAGAAGCATGGCAATGCAACGCTTTTTCTGAAAGTACATGATCACAACTCCTTATACTATAAGTTTCCTATGCTTTAACATACCATATTTTCAGCATTTAGGAAAGGCGCATTTTGGCTAAAATCTCACTTAACTTTCTGTCATTATTAACAATGGAGAAAAAGCTTACCGGCATATTGCTGGGAGATTCGACCAAATTCAACACTTTTTCCATCCAAATGGTGCCCAGCCACCGCCCGTGCTTGAAGCCGCAGTTTGGAAAGGTGGCCAGATGGGTATAGCCCAGGGCGGCATGAAAGTCCACGGATGGCTTGTTTTCGGAGGTGATGATGGCGTAGCTGACCCGATAGCCCTGCAGCTGCAGCAATGCCTCCAGAGCAAGATACAGCTTCCTGCCCACCCCTTTTCCGTGAATTTCCGGGGCAAGGTAAATGGAGGGCTCGGCGCACCAACTGTAGGCGGCCCGTTCAAAGGGGGCGCTGGCATAGGCATAGCCCATGACGGCGCCCGCTTCCTCCCATACCAGCCAGGGGAATTGGGCGGTAATTGTTTCAAACCGCAGAGCAAAGCTTTCCGGAGAGGGAACTTCATACTCGAAGGAGTAGGTTGTGTTTTTTACATAGGGGGCATAGATCTCCAGAATCCGGGGAAGATCGGTTTGCCGGGCAAGACGAATGGACATGGTTTTCCTCCGTGGTAAGGTGTTAATTTTATTTTATGCTATGGAGCACCGTCCGTCAAGGTTGACAAGTGATGTTTTTGGGAATAAAATATAAAGGGTAAATGACTCTAAAGGAGGGAAAACCATGGACGCCGGCAGTACAGGCAACATACCGGGTCGAAGTAGCACGGGCGCCCGTGGTGGGCGCCGCCTTTGATTGGTGTGTTTGCCTTCTGAAACAGATTTAGAAGGAGGAAACACAGTGGCAGAAAGATTTGAAATTGTGGAGATCACATTGATCAAAATGCTGGAGGACAAGAAGTATGCCACCCTCCGGGATGTTTTGGTTACGATGAATCCCATAGACATTGCCGCCGTTTTCGGCGGTTTGGAAGAGCGGCAGATTCCGCTGCTGTTCCGCCTGCTGCCTAAGGAATTGGCAGCGGAAACCTTTGTGGAAATGGAGCCGGATGCGCAGGAACTGCTGATCCGGGGTTTCTCAGACAATGAGCTGAAGGAAATTCTGGGCGAGCTGTTTGTGGACGATGCCGCGGACCTGGTGGAGGAAATGCCAGCCAATGTGGTCAAGCGGATTCTACGCCACGCAGATCCGGAAATGCGCAGCGGCATCAATCAGATTTTACGGTATCCGGAAAATTCCGCAGGCTCCATTATGACCACAGAGTATGTGTCGTTGCGGCCCAACATGACGGTAGAGGAGGCTATTTTGCGGATTCGCCGGCAGGGTGTGGACAAGGAGACCATTTACACCTGCTATGTGACCACAGGCCGGGTGTTGGTGGGTCTGGTCACGGTGAAGGATCTGCTTCTTTGCGACAATGACGAAACCTTGATTAAGGACATTATGTTAACCAATGTAATATCCGTGGATACCCATACCGACAAGGAAGAGGCTGCCAATATGCTCAGCCATTACAGCTTTCTGGCTTTGCCGGTGGTGGACCATGAAAACCGCATGGTGGGTATTGTGACCTTCGATGACGCCATGGATGTTATTGAAGAAGAGGTTACGGAGGATATGGAATTGATGGGCGGTATGACGCCCTCGGAAAAGACCTATTTAAGGAGCAGCGCCGTAGATCTGTTTAAGAACCGGGTGCCCTGGCTGATGCTGCTCATGGTTTCGGCTACCTTTACCGGGCTGATCATCACCGCTTTTGAGGGCGCGCTGGCGGCCCAGGTGGCGTTGACCGCATTTATTCCCATGCTCATGGGTACCGGCGGTAACTCCGGCGCTCAGTCTTCGGTTACGGTAATCCGCGCATTAAGTCTGGGTGAATTACAGCCGAGAGATGTGGGTATTGTAATTTGGAAGGAACTGCGTACTGCTATTCTTTGCAGCGTTGCTTTGGCGGTGGTATGCTTTGCCAAGATCTGGCTGGTGGATCGGCTGTTGTTTGGGAATACAGACATTTCGGTGATGGTAAATCTGGTGGTATGTCTGGCGTTGCTGGTTACGGTGGTCATTGCCAAGCTGACGGGCTGCTTGTTGCCTTTGCTTGCAAAGGCATTGGGCCTAGATCCTGCGGTGATGGCAAGCCCTTTTATTTCCACTATAGTTGATGCGCTGTCTTTGCTGGTGTATTTCCTTTTCGCAAAAGCATTGCTGGGTGTGTAAATCAAACAAAAAAAGTCACGACAGGCTGCCTGTCGTGACTTTTTTATTATTCGTATTGGCTGTGAAGGTCATTAAGCATCTGGATAAATGCAGTTTCCATTTGCTCTGCAGTGCCGCGGACAAAATTGGAGGAATACTGCTCATAGCAGCCATAGTCCCAGGCAAATTCTGTGGGGAGATAACCGTTACCGCCGTTACCCACGGAAGCAATGATGGTCATATCAAAGGGGGAGCCTTCTTTGATGTTCATGCCGGAGGCGCAGAACATTTCATAGGGGGCAGCCACCACGGCCAAATCACCAAAGGAAAGAACGAAAAGATCAACATCACTAAAGCCCGGCTGCCGCTTATACAGGGTGTCGGCATAGAGGGCTGCATACTTGCTTTCGAAGCCGTACTTTTTTACCAGTTCTTCACTTCCGGTTTCTACATAATAATCCCAGGCTTCCTTGCCCTTTGCTGCCCGCTCGGCATCATCGGAGGTGTAGCGCTCTGCCTGAACAGTAACTTTTGAAGCCTTAACCGAGGTTAAAGAGATGTCGGTGTAGCTGCTCTCTGCCTCAATGGCGTAGGCGGCGAGCTTTTTGCCTTGAGCCTTATAATCCTTGGGTTGTTTTTCCTTTTCGGCGGGTATGGCGCTGTCTAATGCCACATTGCCGGAGGCGCCGCTGAAATAGATGGAGTACACATCCAATTCTTTTTCCAGCTCATCTCGGAAAATGCCGGGAACATCGCTGTGAATGGAATACCAGGTTTCGTTGGTAACGCCGCGCAGGGGGTGACCCTGAAAGTTAGCCAGGATAATATCCTTTGCCTCCTTGCCGCTTTCGGTGGTTTGACCTTTGCGTACAAACTTTACCAATTGCAGTGTGTTATCAATATCGCTGGCGTGGGCTACAGTGGCTGTGGTGCCCAGAGCAGACATATCACCAAAATTGGAGCCGGCATAGGTGCCATCATCCAAAATATAGTGACGGATAAAGTTCAGGTTCTGAGTTTCCACGGTGTTCATCTGTACGGCAGTGACAGCAGCACGGTCTGCCATAGCAGCCTCGGCGGCCTCTACAGTGCCGGGAATAAAGATGCGGTCTTTGTATGTAATACCGGAGGGAGCCAAACTATTATTCATATCGGGAGCGGAGTGCTGGTGCAACGCAGAGATGATAACATTGTCTGCGGGAATCTTACAGGCTGTAGAAACAGCCTGGCGAACCTTGTTTCCAAGATCGTTGTGGATGTAGATGGCATCTGTTGCAATGATAATACCGGTTTCACCGTTTGCATCGGTAATTGCCAAAGCAATGGCGTACATGTAGCTGATAAAGCCGGTGGACATACGCTGCTCGGTGGTGCCGTAACCGGCCAGAGGAACGGACTCCGTGGGGGTAATATCGGCTTTGCCGTAGCCAACCAGCAGCTGGCTTTGGGCAGCATCAGTGGCAGGGGTATCGGAATCCGCCGTTATTTGCGCCACAGGCTACAAGGCTTAGCTGCAACACAAAAGCAAGCATAAGAGAAATAAGCTTTTTCATAAAGAGGTCTCCTTTTCCAGGAATTTATTATGCTTAGTATAGCGCGGGTATAAGATGTTTGCAAGAGAAAATTTTCGATTTCGAAAATAAAAAGACACCCACGCCCGTTGGGCGTGGGTTCAGTCGTTATTTAACCATCAATTCTGCAATTTGAATGGCGTTGGTGGCAGCGCCCTTGCGAACCTGGTCGCCGCAGCACCACAGGCAGATGCCGTTGTCATCGGTGAGGTCAGGACGGATACGGCCAACAAATACCAAATCCTGGTCGGTGGTGTCCAGGGGCATGGGGTACTGCTTGGAGGCCAAGTCGTCTACCAGCTTACAGCCGGGAGCCTTGGCAATGACCTGTCTGACCTGTTCCACCGTCACGGGAACATCAAAGTGACAGCTGACGGAAATGGAGTGGCTGCGCACCACGGGAACACGGATGCAGGTGCAGCTGACCTTCAGCTCCGGCAGGTGCATGATTTTTCTGCCCTCGTTCTGCATTTTCATTTCTTCGCTGGTGTAGCCCTCAAAGGCTTCGCCGCCAATTTGGGGAATCAGATTGTAGGCAATCTGATAGGGAAACACCTTGGGCTGGTAGGACTCGCCCTTGGAAAGGGCCTCCACTTCGCCCATCAGCTCAATGGGGCCGCCGGCGCCGGCACCGGAAACCGCTTGATAGGTAGAGGTGGTCATGGTACGGATGGGAGCAATGGAATTCAGCGCATTCACCGCAGTCATGGTGATAATGGTGGAGCAGTTGGGATTGGAGATAATGCCGTTGTGCCATGCCACATCCTCGGGATTGACCTCCGGTACAATCAGAGGCACCTTGGGATCCATGCGGAAAGCAGAGGAGTTATCCACAAACACAGCGCCGGCTTTGACAATGGCAGGAGCAAATTTTTGAGCAATGTCATTTTCAGCAGCACCCAGCACAATGTCCACGCCTGCAAAGGCTTCGTCGCAGGCTTCCCGGATGACTACATCCTCGCCCTTGAATTTCATGGTTTTGCCTGCGCTGCGGGCGCTGGCCAGAGGAATGAGTTTGCCTACGGGGAAATCCCGCTCCTGCAGTACTTTCAGCATTTCCTGCCCTACTGCGCCGGTGGCGCCCAGGACAGCTACGGTATAAAGTTTCATAGGAATGCCTCCTTATTTGGTGAAGCTGTTATACAGCATACGGATGGCCTGAACAAAATCCTTGTTGTCCACGCCGAAAATAATGTTCAGTTCATCGGGGCCCTGGTTAATCATGCGGATATTGATACCCGCTTCACCCAGGGCAGCGAAAATCTGACCGGACACGCCGGGGCGGAAAGCCATACGGTGGCCGACAGCGGCAACGATGGCGATTTTATCCAGAACCTCCAGCCGATCGGGTTTGACCTCCTGCTGAATCTCTGCCAGAATGGCATACAGATGGGGCTCGATGGCGGCGGTGGGGACTACCAGAGACACATTATCAATACCGTTGGGTACAAAGTCAATGGAAATGTTGTGGCGTTCGAAAACGCTGAGTACTTTGCGCAGAACACCCACCTGGCTGGTCATGCCCCGCTTGAACATGGTGACAATGGAAAAATCCTTCTTGCCGGTAATGCCGGTGATCACCCGATGGGGATCGGTCTCCGTGTCAAAGCTTTCCCGGATCATGGTGCCGGGATGGCTGGGGTCGTTGGTGTTGCGAATATTCAGAGGGATATTCTTTTCCCGCACGGGGAAAATGGTGCCTTCGTGAAGCACCTGTGCGCCGGCATAGCTCAGCTCCCGCAGCTCATCATAGGTAACTTCGGGAATGGGCTGGGGATTTTCCACAATACGGGGGTCTGCCATAAGAATACCGGAAACATCCGTCCAGTTTTCATACATACCGGCATCCAAAGCAGCAGCTGCCAGGGCACCGGTGATGTCGCTGCCACCACGGGTGAAGGTGCGAATGTCACCGCCGGGCATTACGCCATAGAAACCGGGGGTCACAATGCCCTTGCCCAGCACCTGGGATTTCAGAGCGGCATAGGAGGCCTTCTTATCCACAGTGCCGTCCATATTGAATTTTACCCAGTCAGCAGCATCCACAAACTGGAAGTCCAGATAAGCAGCCATCAGCTTGGCAGAATAGTATTCGCCGCGGCTGACCAGCTCATCCTGGCTGACCTTCTTGGCATCCAGCCGCTTTTTCAGGGCGGCAAACTCTGTTTCCAGATCCACATCCAGACCCAGCTCGTCACGAATCTCCAGATACCGGGAGGTGATCATGTTGAACACGGGGGTACAATCTACACCATACTGCACATGGGCATGGCACAGGTACAGCAGGTCTGTAAGCTTATGGTCGGCGGAATTGCGCTTGCCGGCGGCGGAAACCACCACCACCCGTCTGCCGGGGGCTGCAAGGATAATATCCCGTACCTTGCGGTATTGAACAGCGTCTGCCATGGAGGAGCCGCCGAATTTAGCAATTTTCAGCATTGGTATGACCTTCCTTATTCAGAAATGGCGGCAGCAAAGGTGCCGGGATGGTTTTTCAGCCAGGTGTGAAGTTCACTGACGCCTACGGGGGCGGTGATAACGCCATTGCCCCAGGTTTCCGCCTTGACACTTTCCAGCCAGCTATCGGAAGCACCCCGGACATAGAAACGCAGCTTGCCGGTGTTTTCCGCTTTGACCTTGGGACCGTAGGGGGAGTAGAAGCCCTTGCCGGACAGCACATCAGCGCAGTCCTGCACTACATTGTATGCGGTGGGATAGCGGCCTGCGCCCTGACCGTAGAAACTCATGCGGCCGGAGTGCTCGCCAATAAGAGTGATCAAATTGTAGTTGGCAGGTACGGCAGCCTCAGGAGCGCCCTCTGCTACCAGGGTGGGTTGCACATAAACGCTGTAATTGCCGTTTTCACATTTGCCGGTGGAGATCAGTTTACATACATAGCCATGGGCCTTAAAAGCGGCCACATCCTCTGCCTGAATGTTGTGAATGCCGGCAACGGGAACGGTATCCCGGTCCATGCTCACACCAAAGGCGATGTTGGAGGAGAGAATGACCTTGTGCCAGGTGTCGATGCCTTCCACATCGGTAGAGGGATTGGCCTCGGCATAACCCAGCTCCTGGGCTTGCTTCAGAGCATCGGCATAGGTAAGACCCAGACGGGTCATGGAATCGAGAATATAGTTACAGGTGCCGTTCATAATGCCGCCAACCTGCCGGATGGTCTGCACTCTTCTGGCCCGCTCCAGCTCGGACAGCCAGCCAATGCCGCCGCCCACTGCGGCGGTGCAGCGGAAAAGCACGCCCTTTTCCTTAGCCAGAGGCAGCAGCTCATCATAGAAGCTGCAAACCAGAGCCTTGTTGGAAGAAACCACATTCTTACCGGCCTCAATAGCGCCCCGGACAAATTCATAAGCGGGATGCAGACCGCCCATGGCTTCCACCACGGTGTCAATGGTGTCGTCATTCAGAATCTCGTTAAAATCCCGCACGACCTCAGCATCCGGCAGAGTTACATCCTCCAGACACAGTACCTTTGCAACCTGCATATCGTCACGGGTGGCGGTGATGTCATATACACCTCTGCCCACAACGCCAAATCCAAGCAAACCAATTCGCATATCTCTATCCTCCAAACAGGGAAATGGCCCTGAAATAAATACAAATGTATTTGTGCGGAAAACACTTGCTTTTTACACGGAAACAGTATATCATATAGCTACTCAAATTTCAATAGTGCCAAAAAACTAAGTATTCGCCAGAATTCCCGGGCTTTTTGTGCAGTTGTGAGAAGAAATCTGTTACATCGGAGGAGAAGACTATGCTTTACCACTCTACCCGCAGTAAATTGAATGCTGTCGACAGCGCCCAGGCTGTGATTCTGGGTCTGGCAGAGGACGGTGGTTTGTATATGCCCCAGGCATTGCCGGAATTTGACGCTAAGGCTTGCCTGCGGGGCGATGTATATGAAATGGCCACCATGATTTTGAAGGCTTTTGCACCGGATATTCCCAATATGGATGTGTTGGTGAAAAGAGCCTATACCGGCAAATTTGCCGCAGAGGATTTGACCCCTACTGTTCGTGTAGGCGATTTTTCTGTGTTGGAGTTGTTCCATGGCCCAACATCTGCATTTAAGGATGTGGCGTTGTCCATGCTGCCTCAGCTGCTCACCGCAGCCAAGGACAGCAAGGGTATGCACAAGGATGTGCTGATTCTTACCGCTACCTCCGGTGATACCGGTAAGGCCGCTCTGGAGGGCTTTCACGATGTGCCGGGTATTCGTATTTGCGTGTTCTATCCCCATGGAGGCGTTTCCAAGGTGCAGCGGGCGCAGATGGTGACCCAGGAGGGCAGCAATGTGACGGTGTGCGCCGTTGAGGGTAATTTTGACGATGCACAGACCGGTGTCAAGAATATTTTTGCCGCCTGTCAGGACGGTGACCTGCTGAAGAATCGGGATTTCTGCCTGTCCAGCGCCAATTCCATTAACATCGGCCGTCTGGCGCCTCAGGTGACGTATTATTTCAAGGCTTATAAGGATTTGATGGATCGTGGTGAGATTGCTATGGGTGATGAGGTGAACTTCTCCGTACCCACCGGCAATTTCGGCGATATTCTGGCGGGCTACCTTGCCAAGCGCATGGGCCTTCCTGTGGGTATGCTGGTTTGCGCCAGCAATGCCAACAATGTGTTGACGGACTTTATCCGTACCGGTACTTATGACCGCCGCCGTCCTTTGCATAAAACCACTTCTCCCTCCATGGATATTCTGGTGTCCTCCAATCTGGAGCGGCTGCTGTATTTGCTTTCCGGTGAGGATACGGATTTGATGGCAGAGCTGATGAAGCAGCTCAGTAGCGCAGGCAGCTATACGGTTCCCGATGACCTGAAAGAAAAAATTTCTGCCGAATTCTGGGCAGGCTGCTGTGACGATGCCGGAGCAAAGGAAGCCACCGGCAAGGTCTGGAAGGATCATAGCTATCTGTGCGATCCCCATACAGCTACCGGCTGGGCGGTAGCAGAAGATTATGTAAACCAAACCGGCGACAAGCGACCCATGGTAGTGCTGTCCACCGCATCTGCTTACAAGTTCCCGGCGGCGGTGCTGGATGCTCTGGGCGCAGAGCCTGTGGCGGACGAGTTTGACCAGATGGAGCAACTGTTTGACCTCACCGGTGTGACCGTTCCCGAAAACCTGCGCACCCTCCGGGGCAAGGAGGAAAAGCATACCGGCGTGATTGCCAAGGAAGATATGCTTAAGTTTGTGCTTGGATTATAATGAAAACCCGGGGATTTCCCCGGGTTTCGATTTTATTCCACTTCGGACAATTCTACCTTCATTTCCTTTTTGGGAATGAGGTAGCGGCGGGTGGCGAACAGCCCGGCAATACACAGCACGCAGGCAATGTTGCTGATGGGATTATCGTGATTCAAAATAACATGCCGGGAGATTGCCACGATCAGCACCTCCAGGGTGTTGGCGGGGGTCATATCCAGCAGCATGCGCACGAATTCCAGACCCACCACGATGGTCAGCACATTGTGTAGGTAGGTATCCACAGATGCAAAATAATCTGCCACGGTGAACATTTTATACACTTCCAGCCCCAGCATACCAATCAACACCAAAAGGGTGAGGATTGCGATGATTGCCTCCAGAATATGCAGCACCCGGTGCATAAAAGATTCGGTTTTCTTGTGCATAACGGTTTTCTCTTTTTGGTGCATAGATTGACCTCCTTGTAAAACCTTTTGGAATATTATATATGAATTTCCCAAATTTGGAAAGAGAAAAATTTGAAATCTTAAAATTTGTTAAGCTTTCTTGATTTTATTTGTAAAAACAAGTAGAATCCTCGGGAAGAAAAAGAAAAGGAGATACGCTTATGGTTTGGGGCAATTTTACCCCTGCGCATATCATTACGCTTTTCCTTGCCGCGGCAATAGTGGTAGGACTTGGCCTGGGTTTAACAAAGGCATCCAAAACGGTACAGATCGCCGTGTTAGGTGTGCTGTCGTTTTCCGGAATTGCGGCAATTATTTTTAATCTGGTGGCTTGGGATGACCCCTTGCAGTATTTACCGCTGCATCTTTGTTCTATCAATGCTATGCTGCTGCCTGTGGCAGTACTGACCCGGAACAAGGTGATTGGCAATTTGCTTTTGGTTTGGTGTCTGGGTGCTGTGGCAGCAATCGTTCTCAATTATGAGGTAGTGAATATTCAGATCAATAGCTGGACATTCTTCTTCTACTATTTCCCCCATGTCATGGAGTTTGGCATTCCTGTTCTGCTGATTTCCTTGGGCTTGGTCAAAAAAGATCCCCGGTGTATTCTTTCCACTATAGCTATTTCTGCAGTCATTTATACGGCGGTGCATTTTTGCAATCTTTATATCAATGCCAATACGGAGGAAACGGTGAACTATATGTTCTCCATTCGCTCTACCAATCCGCTGACAGATTTGTTCTACCGGATTCTTCCTTATGAGTATTGGTATATGTATCTGGTGTTTCCCATTTTGATTGTATATCTGCTTGTGGTGTACCTTCCGGAGATTTTGAGATATATAAAAAATAAAAAGCAAAAAAATCGTGCACCTCTTTGATGGGGGTACACGATTTTTGCGTTTTATTCTTTTGGGTAGTTTTCGGCGGCGGCAAGCAGCGCAGCTCGTTCATTGGGTAGCTTTTCGTCCAGAACCTGCTGCAACAGAGCATCCAGGCAAGCCCCCAGCGCCTTGCCGGGAACAAAGCCCAGGGCTACTAAATCTTTGCCGTTGATGGCAAGGTCTTTTTGGGAAAAACAGGCATCCTCAGATAATAATTCCTGCAGACAAAGGCGTATTTGGGAGAATGCCGATATATCCGCAGCAATGCCCTTGCTTGCAGCATCGGCTTCCTGCAACTGTAGCAGCTGCTCCAGGGTTTCCTGTCCCAGTTGATTCAGCCGGCGGCGCAAAAGTCGCTTGTCCGGTTCTAAGGGGGTCATGTGCAGTTTGATCAGTGTAGTGACCTGATTGCGAAAAGCGGTGGGCGCTTTCAGCCGCAGCAAAGCGGCATCCGCCAAGGCTGCGCCCTTGCCTGCGTGGTCAGGGAAATGCCCTCTGCCGGTTTCGTCTAAATAAAAGCTGAGAGGCTTGCCGGTGTCGTGGAGCAGAGCCGCCCATCGTAGGGGAAGCTCTCCGGGAACGGCGGCTACCACATGGGCGGTGTGGGTGAAAATATCATAGGCATGGTGGGGGCTGTGCTGATCAAAACCTACAAGAGGCGTCAGTTCCGGAAGTACTTGGGTAAGTACCGGTGTGAATCGAAGAAGATCCTCGGCGGTTACCAAGGGTAGAAGTTTACATAATTCAGAAAACACCCGCTCACGGGCAAGGTTGTCCATGCGTGGAGCAAGGGAAAACATGGCAGTTTCCGTGGCTTTTTCCGGGGTGAGTCCGTAACGCACCGCAAAACGCACACCCCGCAGAATTCGCAGGGCATCTTCGGTGAATCGGGTGGCGGCGTCCCCTACGGCCCGCAGGCACTTGTTTTTCAGGTCAGCCTGTCCGCCAAAGGGGTCTGCCAGCCCCCGGGTGGGGGAGTAGGCCATGGCGTTAACGGTGAAATCCCGGCGGCTGAGGTCGGCTTCAATATGGGCTTCAAACCGCACCCAATCCGGATGCCGGTTATCCCGGTAACCGCCTTCTGTACGGAAGGTGGTGATTTCCACAATTTCTTCTTCCACCAAAACACCTACGGTGCCGTGCTTTTCTCCCGCAAGAATCAGACGATGATCCTGGAAAACTTTCCGCATTTGCTCCGGGGTGGCGTTGGTGCAAAGGTCATAGTCCTGGGGCGTCAGACCAAGCAGGGAGTCCCGTACACAGCCACCTACTGCGTAGCCGGCAAAGCCGGCATGCTCCAGCTTATCCATGCAGAGGTTTACATAACTTGGAAGATACATAAAGCTCAGGCCTCCTGAGGGGCTTTTTCGGCACACAGATCCAACAAAACAGCCGGCGCCATAAGCAGGTAAAAAAGCCAAAGGGGTTCGTTGGGAACGGCGGCCAAACAGAAGAATATCGCGCCACCGGCGAAGAGAAGATAAAGGGTAGAATTGCCGTTGTCAAGCTCCAGCGCGGCTCTTTGAAAGGCGGACAGGGTCAGGCAAACCAGCGCCAGCAGCGGAAATACATACAGGGCGGTTTGGGGCTGCGCACTCCATTGCTGGTAGGCGCAGAGGAAAAAGATAAGAAGAAAAAGAATCAGAGGAAAACGGCTGAGCACAGGCACAGGCTTATTAGTAATCCGCAAAAACAGCTGTAGTGCGGCGCATAAGCAGGCAAGAAATGCCAGTACGCCTGCAAGGGTTTCCAGAAACGTGCTGCCTTTTAGCAGCTGCCGGGAAATGACAGCCAGAGCGGCAGTATGGGCAATGGCGCTGCCATAGGCTAAAGGTGTTTTCAGAAAACAAATTTGGGGCTTTTGGGGCAGTACAAGGAGCAAACAGCAGACAACAGCAGCAGCGGTGAGAATCCAGCAGATGATATTGCCTGCATGGGGGGTCAGCAGACCATTTTTATCCATGGCAACAGACAGATACCAAAAACGGGTTACAAGGCAAAGGATACCAAGAAAACCGGTAAGCGCAAAAACCGTAGCGGGAAGATTCTTTTTCAAAATGATTCACCCTTTCAGGAAAACGGCAGCCAAATTCGGGAGTGAGAGGCAACCTCTTTTTGTTAGTATAGCAGAAAATTCTTATTTTTCCAGTGGAAATCAAAAAAAGTCAGATGTAGGACTTGTTTCCCCGGCAAAATAAGAGTATAATGGGAATAAATTATGACCCGAGGAGGGAAAGATATGTTCTTGGGTATTTTTATAGGTGGAGCGATACTGGCTGCGCTGGCCTGGTCCTATTCCCTGGGCGGCTTTTCCGGCCTGGGTTGGCTATGGCAGCTGCCGGTGGGTTTTGTGGTAAGCTTCCTGGCTTTGGTGATCGTGTCGTTTCTGATATTTTTTATACGGGTGATGTTCCTGGACCCGGATAAGCCCCGGGAAAAGGATTCCAGGGTGTTCCGCTGGGTGGTCATGCAGTGGGTGCATGTGGTGCTTACGGTGATTCCCGTCCGGATCCGTGTTGTGGGCAAGGAGAAGCTTCCCAAGGATGGCAGATTCCTGTTGGTGAGCAATCATCTGGCCAATATTGACCCTGCTGTGTTTTTTTATGCCTTCCCCAGGGCTCAGCTTGCCTTTGTGGGAAAAAAAGAGACCCGCAACATGTTCCTGGTCAACAAGGTCATGCCCAAGCTGCTGTGTCCCAATATCAATCGGGAAAACGACCGGGAGGCGCTGAAAACCATTTTGCGATGTGTGCAGCTGCTAAAGGAAGATACGGTGAATGTTGGTATTTTCCCGGAAGGAAAAATTAATAGTTACCGCAAGTTTGCCCATTTGAAACCGGGTGTATTCAAGATCGCTCAGAAGGCAAATGTGCCCGTTGTGGTGTGTACCCTGCGGGGAACCAACCATGTAATTCCCCGGATGCTGAAGCTGAAAACCAGCAAGGCGGAGGTGCATTTGGTGGATGTGATCCCCGCAGAGGCGCTGCAGGGAAGAAATACCGTGGACATTGGCCGGCAGGTTTATGAGATGATGGCCAAGGATCTGGGTCCGGAATTGGTCCTTACCCCCGAGGAAGAAGAAAAGGCTTGATTTCAGGGGCCATCAATACTATAATGGCGCAGTAAGTTAAATTATGGAGGAAAAACCATGAAGAACAGCGAAAAGACTTTGGAAATGATCGTAAACCTTTGTAAAAACAGAGGTTATGTATATGCCGGTTCTGAGATCTATGGCGCTCTGGCAAACTCCTGGGACTACGGCCCTCTGGGCATGGAGTTCAAGAACAATGTGAAGAAGGCATGGCTGAAGAAGTTTGTGCAGGAATCTGACTACAATGTGGGTCTGGATGCTGCCATCATTATGAATCCAACCACCTGGGTAACCACCGGTCATGTGGGTTCCTTCTCCGATCCTCTGGTGGACTGCAAGGGCTGCGGCGCCCGGCATCGCGCGGATAAGCTCATTGAGGAGGCTGAAAGCGGCAAGGGTGTTAATGTAGATGCCATGAAGCCTGCGGAAATGAATGATTTCATTGCTGAGCATGAGGATGTGGTTTGTCCCAACTGCGGCAAGCACCACTTCACCTCCATCCGTAATTTCAACCTGATGTTCCAGACCAAGATTGGCGTTACGGAGGATTCCTCTTCCATTGCCTATTTGCGTCCGGAAACCGCGCAGGGCATTTTTGTCAATTTTGACAACATTCAGCGTACCACCCGTAAGAAGCTGCCCTTTGGCGTTTGCCAGGTGGGTAAGGCTTTCCGGAATGAGATTACCCCGGGCAATTTTACCTTCCGTACCCGTGAGTTTGAGCAGATGGAGTGCGAGTTCTTCTGCCAGCCCGGCACCGACCTGGAGTGGTTTGCCTACTGGAAGGATTTCTGCAAGAACTGGCTGACCAGCCTGGGCATTAAGGAAGAGAGCCTGCGCCTGCGTGACCATGAGCCTGCAGAGCTGGCCTTCTATTCCCGCGCTACCACCGATATTGAATATCAGTTCCCCTTTGGTTCCGGCTGGGGTGAGCTGTGGGGCATTGCTGACCGCACCGACTATGATCTGGGCCGCCATCAGGAGGCTTCCGGCAAGAAGTTGACCTACTTTGATCAGGAACGCAACGAGCATTACATTCCTTATGTCATCGAACCCTCTCTGGGTTGCGACCGTGTGGCTTTGGCATTCCTGTGCGAAGCCTATGACGAAGAAGTTGTGGGTGTGGACAAGAATGGCAAGGAAGATGTGCGTACTGTGCTGCGTTTGCATCCTGCGCTGGCTCCTTTCAAGGCTGCTGTGCTGCCTCTGAGCAAGAAACTGGCTCCCAAGGCAGAGGAGATCTATCGCGAGCTGCGTAAGGACTTTATGATCGATTTTGATGATGCCGGCTCTATCGGCAAGCGTTACCGCCGTGAGGACGAAATCGGCACACCTCTGTGTATCACCGTGGATTTCCAGACGGTGGGCGATGAGAATACCCCTGCTGACGATTGTGTTACTGTCCGTGACCGCGATACCATGGAGCAGGTTCGGATTCCCGTCAGTGAGCTGAAGGCATACATTGCTGAAAAGTGCAAGTTCTAAAAACTTAAGGAAGATAATGAATGACCCCGGTTTGTGCTGCCAGCACAAACCGGGGTCATTTTATAGATCTTCGTCAAAGGTCAGCTTGGTCAGGATTGCTGCCAGCTTGGCATTGACCATATCGAAGTCGGAAACCGCATCCATGATTTCGTCATAGACCTCAAATTTACCGGCACCTTGCAGATTTCGGGCAAGCTCTGCCACCTCTTGGGCATGGGCATCGTTATGACTTACCAGATATTTCATCATTACCAGAAGCTCTTCCACGGGCGTGGCATTTTCAGATAAAACATGCGCGTGTTCCTCTTCTCCGTGGGCATGGGAATGAACCAAGTCACCGTGGGTATGGGTGATGGCGTTGTCGTGGGAGTGGGCAAGAGGGTCACGCTTTACGCCGCTTACCTGATACATTTGAGAATTGGAAATCATGATTTCCACATCAAAGTAGGGATCAAACAGTTTTTTTAAGCTGTCGGCGCTCATAAGGCCATTGGAAACCTTGCTGGCTGCACCGCTATGATGGTTGTCGATGGCTTCCCGACTAGCGCCGTGGGCAATGGTCAGCCGTCCATCCTCCTTCAGAAGGGCGGCCAGCCGTTTAATTAGCCGCTTGGGATGGGGAAAATGGGGAAATGCGTTATATACCACAATCCGGTCAAATTTTTTGTCAAAGGCAAATTCTTCCACATCAGCGCAAATGACCGTGACACAGGGATTGTCTGCGTATTTGCCTGCAGCGATTTTTGCCATCTCCGGAGAAATGTCAATGCCGGTGACCGATGCCACCTCCCGCTGCAGATAATAGTCAAACATCACACCGGTGCCGCAGGCCACATCCAGCACATCCATGCCTTGACGCACCTCGGCATTGTCCAGGATTTTGCCGATAATGGTATCACTTTTGATCATGTCTGCGTCCCAGGAGGGAGCGCAGCGGTCAAAAAATTCAATGATATCTTGTTTTTTCATAGAGTGTTCCTCCGTGATTCTCTGTTCTAAAGAGTATCACATATTATTGAATTGCGCAAGAAAAAACCTCCTCAGGAGGCTTTTTCTAATATTTTAATTAAAGAAGGTTGCGGTGTCGATCTTCTGATAGCCGCCAAAGCTGGAGGGGCAGGCAAAAATCTCATCAGCCAGTTCCTGACCCAGGAATACCTTGGTGACCTCGTTGGTCTTGGCGGTCATGTCCACATCTGCGAAAGCTTCAGGATAGACGGTTTTTGCAATAAACCAGGTATTGATCAAAGCAATTTCAAAGTTGGTATAGTAAGCATTGTAGGCCATTTCCAGATAGACCTCGCCGTTTTGCCATGCCTTGCAGGTGTCGAACATGGTATTGTCTTCTGCATACAGGGGCTTAATGTTCTTAACAGCGGCAGCATCCATGATGATGATGTCCATCTTATCGCCCATCTCTACAAATTTTTCTTCCTCAATGGGGCCAATGCCCTGAATGCCCAGATCACTGAGCACATTTTTAACACCGGCAAACTCAAAGGAAACATAGTTTTCAGCGGTCATCAGATGGTCGGTGGTACCCCAGTTGCCCAAACCGCAAATGTACACGCTGGGCTTGTCTTTTTCGGGGATGTTAACAGTTCTGGCAAGGATTGCCGCCGACTGATCCTGCACATAGGCAACCAAAGCGGTTGCCTTTTCCTCCTGGGCGAAGATCTGACCCAGAAGCTCCATGGAGCCGTAGAATGCGCCGTCAAAAACACCCTTGCTGCCGGTGGATAAGGTGATCACAGGAACCCCCAGCTGCTCCTGGAGGGCATTGGACTTGTCCACATCCTCAAACTCGGAAATCACGATGTCAGGGTTACAGGCAAGGATTTTTTCTGCTTCCGCAGTTTGGGCCATGGGACCGCCTACACCGCAGGAAGGCAGGGTGTTAAAGGTGTCGCCAAAGGCCAGCACATAGGGGCGGGCAACACTGTCAAACATAGCGGGACGGCCTGCTGCAGTGGTGTTATCAATGTCCTCGACACCGGCAAGCAGGGCGACATCGCCGATATAGCTGTACATTCTCAGCGCGCCGGCGCCAATGCATACCACCCGCTTGTAGCTGCCGGGAATAACCGTTACCTGACGGCCAATCATGTCGGTGACGGTGATTTCCTGGGTGCCGGTGGATACTGCCGGGGGGGATTCCTGCTTGCCACAGGCAAACAAAGTAAAAACTATGGCAAGAGCCAGACATAAGGAAAGCAATTTTTTCATGTGGGTCACACCTTTTTTTTAGTATGTCTGCATTATACAAAATCCCCCCCGCGGGCGGGAGCCCCCCCGGGGGGTGAATTTTTTACAGCCCCTGCAGTACCACGGTGGGCCCATCAATTTCCCGGATGCGCACATCCACATCAAAGGTTTCTTTCAAAATTTCGGCGGAGATGATTTCGGGGCCACCGGCGTATTTTACCGCGCCGTCCGTCATGAAGAAGAACTTGTCGCCAAAGGCCAGAGCCTGATTCAGATCGTGGAGGGAGGAAAGAATGCTGATGTTCCTTTCCCTTGCCAGCTTTTTGGCTTCCCGGACAATCAGCTGTTCATTGGCAATGTCCAGATTTCCGGTGGGTTCATCAAAGATCATAAGCCTGGGTTCTTGGGCCATGGCACGGGCAATGGCAATTTTTTGTTTTTCACCGCCGGACAGAGCCTCAGCGCTGCGATTGGCAAAATCCAGCAGCTGCATATCCCGCAGGATGTTTTCCACAGCGTCGTAATCTTCCTTGCCGGCAGTCATGCCAAAATAGGAAATCCGACCCATCAAAACGGAGTCAAAAACGGTCAGATCTCCAAAATGGATATGCTGAGGCACATAGGCAATGCGTCTTGCCCGTTCCCGACGGTTCATTTTCAGCAGATCTGCGCCGTCAAAGGTAATGGCACCCCTGGATGGCTTTTCAATGCCCAGAATGTTTTTGAACAGGGTGGTTTTGCCGGAGCCGTTTTTGCCCAGCAAAATACCCACCTCTCCTTGGTTCAGCTCCAGGGTTGCGCCCTTTAACGCGGGAGAATCCTTGCTGTAACGAAAGTGCAAATCCTTTACTTTCAGCATCCGTGATGACCCCCTTTCTTACCGAAAATGATGGCAATAAAGAAGGGAGCGCCTAGCAAAGAGGTAATGGCGCCCACGGGGAGGGCGGAGCCGCTGCCCAGGGTGCGGGAGGCAGTATCTGCCAGCAAAAGCAGCAGACTTCCCATAAGACAGGCTGCGGGAATGGTTACCCGGTGATCCTGCCCCAGCAGCTTTTTGGTCACATGGGGGCAGATAATGCCCACGAAGCCGATAATGCCCAAAAAAGAAACGCAGGCGGCGGTGATCAGGGATGCCAGTAGCAGGGTGGCAAAGCGAAGGGTTTCCACATGAATACCCATGGTTTTGGCGGTGGCTTCCCCGCTAAGCAGGGCATTATATCTCCAGGACATGCACAGGAAGAAAACAAAACCGACCAGTACCACCAGTAACATAATGAGATCTGTACGGTAGGTGGCACGGCCCAGATCGCCGAAGCTCCAGACAACGGCGGCGGAAAGGCCCACATCCGTGGCATAGAATTGCAAAATGGTGGTTGCCGCCGTCCAAACAGAGCCAATGGCAATGCCGGAAAGCACGACTACATTGGGAGAGAAAGAGCGAAGGGTGCAAAGTCCCAAAATCAGCAAGACGGACAGCGCCGCAAAGGCAAAGGCCACCACCGAGGTGGCATAGGGATTGGCAAGGGCATCAAAGCTCTTCAAATTGTTGCCGGTGGAAAGAAAGCCGCCGGCAAAAGCAATAATGGAAAGATTGGCACCGAACACGGCGGCATTGGAAACGCCCAGGGTGGAGGGGGATGCCATATCGTTGTTTAGGGTGGTTTGCATGACCAGACCGGCTACGGACAGACCGGTGCCGGCAATGATTGCCGCCAGCACCCGGGGCATGCGGATCTTCCAGATAATGCGGCTTTGGGCATTGCTGCCTCTGCCCAGCAAGGCCTCCCAGGCATCCCGGAAGGTCATATTGGAAGAACCGACGAATAAGCATGCAATGCCTAAAGCCAGCACAGTTGCCAGCATTGCAATGATCACCAGGGTGTTTCGCCGTCTTCTTTTTTTCAGTTCTTGAATATGATTCATAGGGGTTCTCCAGTGTGTTCAGTGTGGTTGTAATTATAACGGTATTTGTCCCATTGGGTAAGCCCCCGGGGGGGATATTTTACTGCCATCCCGAATAAAAATTACTCTGTGTCTTTTCACCGTCGGAAGCCTTACGGCCTTTCGATTCCCGCAAGACCTAAAAAGACACCACTCATTAGGGTGGGTAGTTATAAAGAAAAGTTGATTGGTGTGTGTTCACAGCCATTTGGCTGCGCTCACACACCAATGGAATCTCCCACGGCCTAAAAAACATGCCCCCGGCATGTTTTTTTAAACGGCCTTTCGATTCCCGTAAGACCAAAAAAACACACCACCCATTAGGGTGGTGTGTTTTTTTGGTGACCCGTACGGGAATCGAACCCATGTTACCGCCGTGAAAGGGCGGTGTCTTAACCGCTTGACCAACGGGCCTGGTAGCGGCGACCTGATTCGAACAGGTGACATACCGGGTATGAACCGGCTACTCTACCAACTGAGTTACGCCGCCATGGGTGGTCAGCAAATCTCGACAATGCCGAAATCAGCTTTGTTATTATATCCAAGTGACCCCTGTTTGTCAAGAAAAATATTTGAATTTTTCGCAAGCTTTTTGGAAATCATAGCAAAGAGGTGAAGGAAATGGGGATTTTGCGGAAAATTGGGCTGTTTACATTGGGCGGCGGGAGCTATGTAGGTTTGGAAATGCTGTGGCGGGGCAGAAGCCATGTGAGTATGTTTGTGGCCGGGGGCGTATGCTTTTTGCTTTTAGGGCGGTTAAGTCGGGCAAAATCCCGGTTGTCTCTGTCGACGCGCGCTGTTGTGGGGGCGGGAATCATTACCGCAGTGGAGTTGGTTACGGGATTGCTTTGCAATCGGGAATACGGTGTGTGGGATTACCGGCAGGTGCCCATGAATTTTCTGGGGCAGATTTGCCTGCCTTACAGTTTGCTGTGGATTCCCGTAAGTTTGGGCGCTATGGCGTTGTATGATCTGGTAGACAGAAGAAAATAACGGGCATTTCTGCCCGTTATTTTTGTGTCAGTAAGTAAATCCTTGTTTATAGATCGTATTTGGCTGCAAGCTGAGCTGGGGGCAGGTGCATAAGGCGGTACAGAGGAATTAAGGTTGCCAGGGCGTAATAAAGCACGATGGCGCCAAAGGTTCCCAAAGCGGCGGGCAGGGGAAGCAAAAGCTTGCTTTCCAGCGCAGGAAGCATGGCGGCAATTTGTATATAGCCCCATGCCAATACTGTGGTGGGAAGCGCGGCAAGCAGGCACAGAAGGCCGCTTTCCATGAGGAAAATGCCAGCTAACTTGCGTTTTGGAATGCCCAACAAACGGTATACTGTCAACATGCCTAACCGGGAATGAATCTGGGAGCGCTGCAGCAGGTACAGCATCAGAAGAGAAACCGCAATCACAGTGACGGTGACAATGGTGCGGGCATCGGTTTTGCGGTTGGTAGCTGCCGCATATTCCTCATAGGCCTGGGTATAGCGGTCGATGACGGTGACAATGCCATAGCCCTTGGTTTCAATGTCAGATGCCTTTTCGTTCAGAAAAGCAATGGCGGAATCCCGGTCCTGGCAGTATAAGTAAAAGCGCTTGTTTACCATGGTCCAAAGCAGAGAATCCAGGTCTTTGTCAGCTACTACAATGTTTGCGGTGAGCTTGTCCGATTCCACGGCATCCTTGATTACCAGACTGTGCCATGGGTTGACGCTGTAATAGCCGCCAATGCGGCTGGCGTAGGCAATGCCTGCGTTGCTGGTGATGACAATGCATTGATCACTTGCTAGGGTCACATCGTCGTAGATACCGGGGTGGGCGGCCTGTAATTGAGAAAGGGGAATGACCTCCGCACCGCTGACGCCTACGCTGATAAGGCCTGCGGTGTGCATGTAAATGGCGGGCTCGCCGCTGTCGCAAATGCCTACAATGGTGGGGGTATAATTCAGCTTGGCGTAATGCAGCTGCCGGTTCAGGAAATAGGAGGCGTTGGAAATGCTGTTTTGCAATATGCCGTCAGCCTGGATCGCCGCATCCAGAATCCAGCGGTCTACCACGATTTCATCTGCGTTTTGGGGCATTCTGCCGTAAAGCAGGTCGCTTTCCTCCAGGGCGGACAAGGGCGCATAGCTGAATTTGCCGAAATTCAGAGAGATGGCTTCCATTTGGGGAAACAGGGAAATGGAGTATTCAATGGTGGTAGGTACATGGGGAACCAGTTGAATATCCTGCCCGGAGCTGCGCAGATAGGCGTAGTAGTCCTGCACCATGGGCAAAATAGCCTTGCCTTGGGGATACAGCACACTGCCCTGTTCCACATTGATCTCAAGAATTTGGCTGTGGGAGGTAATGAAGTCCTCCGGATTGATATTGGAAACGGTGAGAAAGTCGCTGACGGTGAATACCAGCAGCACAGTTAGCAGCACAAGAAAAATCGCGGAGCTTATTCTTCGTAAACCCTTGCCGGTGGCCAGATGCAGAGCTTCCTTTGCCATCATGGAAAGGGTTAGACCCCGGCCTGCCCGGGTTTGCCTCCGGGTTTCCGGGGGGAGGGGGATGGCTGCGGCATCCTCTAACTGTACGGCAGGACGGAAGCCTTCCAGCAAAACCGGTGTCTGGGTGTTATCACCGAAAGAGACCGCCCGGGAATCGTTTAGCCGCAGAACAATGCGGTCTTTCAATGCTACTACGGTTAGGTTGACCGGGGCAGCGCCTTCCTCTGTTAGCAGCCGCAGCTGCATGCCGTCTGGGGATAAAAGCTGCTCTTCATAGTCCCCGGCGTACAGGGCTTTGCCCGGATCGGCGCTGAGGGTGGTGCGTTCCCAGCTTTGGGAATCCTCCTCTAACCGCCCGTTTCTCAGCGAGATGATGCGGTCGGCATAGAACTGGGCAATGCGTTGTTCGTGGGTGACCATGATCACAAGACTGGTGCGGGAGATTCTACGCAGCAAATTGCAAATGTTAAGGGTGTTGGCTTCGTCCAGATTGCCGGTGGGTTCGTCGGCAAAAATTACCCTTGGACGGCGGGCCAGAGCCCGGGCAATGGCAACTCTTTGCTGCTGTCCGCCGGAAAGTTCGCTGACTTTGCGGCGCAGATAATTGCCCATTTCCACCGCTTCCAGGGCTTCTTTTACCCGAAGCAGCTTTTCCTTATGGGTCAGCTCCAGGCTGTGCATACCCAGATATACATTGTAAGCAACGGTATGCTCGCCCAGCAGATAATAGTTCTGGAAGATGTAGCCGAAGCTGCGGTTGCGTTCGGCTTCGTATAAAGCAGTGCCGTAGCGGTTAACGGTGGTGTCACCGGCGGTGAGGGTGCCGCCATCAAACTTGTCTAAGCCGCCGATGGCGTTCAGCAGGCTGGTTTTGCCGCAGCCGGAGGGACCGAGAATACACACAAAGCCGGTTTCCGGCAGCTCCAGAGAGATGTCATACAGCGCCTGGTGAGCATTGGCATGACCCTTGTCATAGGTTTTGTTGAGATTTTTAATGGTAATCATGCCGTCACCTCCTCAAGGTTCAGATCCGTGGCTTTTCTGTCCAGAGGAAATACCTGGGCGGTGATGCTGCGCTGCACCCATAGTGCGGCGATCAGCGCGCTGAGCAGATGCACGGCGGAAAGCAAAAGAACATAGGCGCCGGGCAGATATCGCACCACATGGCGAATCCGCTCCACTCCCAGCGCGCTGCAAAGCCCAATGCCACCAAGGCCCAACAGCTGACCAAGCGCGGTGAACAGCAGCACTTGCCACAGCAAGGAAAGCCGGGCGGTGGGGCAGGTCAGACCGATGTTGCTCAAAAGGCGGTAGCTTTCTGTTTGGGTGCCGAAAAGCGCCCGCAGCACAATAATCTGCAGCGCCACTATGGCCAGCAGGGCTGCACCGCAGACCTTCAGGGTTTGAAGCCGTTCCTGCTCCAGAGCGGGATCTTTTTCCGTAGAGCCTTCCCGGAAAGGGGAAAGGGCATTATAGCCTGCCTGACGCAGGGCTTCCAGTACTCTGTCGGTATAGGCATAGTCCTCTATGGTAATGCTGACCTGGTCGGAAGCCTGCGCCCACACCAGTTTCTCGTAGTCTTCCTCAGAAACCTGAGCATACAGATTCAGCATGGAGGTATGTATCGGGGTGCGCCAGAGTGCATCGCTCTGGGTAAGGTCGCCGTTATCTATTTTTTTAAGGAAAATAAGCTTATCAAGATCTGCCGGGGCAAGCTCTGCTTCGCTGCGAACTGTTCCGGGGAGACACTGGATCTGACCCTGAATCATTTTGGATACATAGTCATTAAAGCGAACTTCACCGGGTTGCAAATCTTCACAGGGAAGATAGAACCAGCTGCGGTTTTCGTGTACGGTGTAATGGGTAAAGGCTTTGCCCAGAGAGTCATGAAAATATAAGCCTTCGCCGTGATCGGTGACGCCCACCACCTCTACCTGCAGGGTGATCAGGGCAGAAATATTCCAATGCTTCACATCCTGAATGACAACAGGCATGGTGGTGCCGATGAGATTTTCGTCCCCTGCCATGACCACCTCTGTCAGCTTTTGGGGCAAACGGCCTGCGGTGAGGAAGGCTTGTCCTTCTGGGAGCAAAGGTAGGGTTTGCAGGAAACCGGCTTTGTCCGTCAGCTGCACGCTGGAGCTCATGGATACCTGGGGGTTATCCCAGGTGCCTTCGTCCACAGCGGTGTGCTTCCATTTATAATCCACATTTTCGCGATAGCCGCAATTGACATCGGTAACATAACCGTGGCATTCCAGAGAGGCAATATACTCCAAAGAAAGAATAGTGTTGTAATCTGTCTGGGTCATGGGCGCACCGTCGGTACGAACCGCAACAATGCGGCTTTGATTGCCATTGCGGAAAGCGGAGTTGTCATATACCCGGGTGTGAGTGTCGTCCAGCGCAATGATAAAGTTACCCAGAAAGGCAAAAACAGCAAAGGCGGTAAGGGTGAAAAACAGCAGTACCAACGCTGACCAAACCGGTCTGCCGGACAGCTGCAGACGGGATACATAGCTGCTGAGAAACTTCTGGGGCTTGCCCTTGGCTTCCCGGGGAGGGCAGGTGGCCGAGGGTGCCAACTGCGTATCCATAATCAGTTTGCCGTCCTGCAGGCTGATGTGCCGCGTAGCCACATTTTCGGCCTCGGAAAATTCATGGGTAATGAGGATTACCAGCCGGTTTTTGGCGGCCCGGGAAAGCAGCTGCATGATTTTTTCACTGTTTTCCGGATCCAGATTGCCGGTGGGTTCGTCGGCAATGAGAATGGGCGCCGGTTTTGCCAGAGCCCGGGCAATGGAAAGCCGCTGCTTTTGTCCACTGGACAGCTTGCCGGCTTTGCGGCTGCGCAGGTCAAAAAGCTCTACTTCCTGCAAAATTTCTTCTGCCCGGGAGAGGGCATCGGCCTTATCCGTACCGGAAAGCCGCAGGGCGCTGACCACATTTTCCAGAACGGAACAGCCCGGCAAAATGCCATAACTTTGGGATATAAAACTAATGTGGTCACGGCGGTAGTGGGCATAGTCACTGCCGTCAAAGTGGGAGGTGGGCTTGCCCATGAAATACATTTCACCGCTTTCGTATGGCAAAATGCCGCTTAATACATGGGCCAACGTGGATTTGCCGCTGCCGCTTTCGCCGGTAATGGCTACAAATTCCCCTCGATGGAAGGCGAGGGAAAGGTCGTTCAGACCCATAACCACCGTAGAACTGCCGGTGTAATATTTACAAACATGTTCCAGTCGTAGGATTTCTTCTGCCATGGGGGTTCTCCTTTATTGGATGGCTTCTGTAAGTTCTTTTGCCAACTGCTGCATGGTGGCGGGGTCGGTTTTTTGTACCTTGCGGTCGTAGGTCAAAAGACCGTTGGTTTCGTCTTCTACATCGGATATCTGGGTGTAGATACTGGCGCACAAGCCTTTGGGAATGGCGGGCAGCACATGATTGCGGTAGACATCCTCCAGCTTTTTCATGAGTTCTGCCTTGGTTTTGCAGGTGCCGTAGCCGTAGGCTTTATCAAGATTAAAGATATGACCTTGTACGCCATGGACAAAGCCGCCGAATTCGCTAAGCACCAGGGGATTTTGGGATTTTTTCAGTCGATGCCACATGCCAAAGTATATGTGCAGACTTTCCACATCGCTTTCGCTGCAACGGAACCAGCCGGAGGTGGTATCGATAAAGCGGCTGCTGTCCAGTTTCTTTAAGTGATGGTACATCAAGGTGCTGTCAAACTGACCCCAGGCTTCATTGAAAATGGTCCAGTAACAAATACTGGGGTGATTTTTCAGCTGCTTTACTGTGGCTTCCATGCCTTTTAGAAAGGCTTGTCGGGAAACGGGGTTTTTGTGCCGCCGTTTGTCGTCCGTTTTTTGAGAGAAGAAGGTGGGAACTATGGTATCCCGGAAAAAGCTGTAAGGGCCGTTGTTGACCATATCCTGAAATACCACCATACCCAGTCGATCACAGGCATAGTAGAATTGTTCCGGCTCTACCTTGATATGCTTACGCAAGGTGTTGAAGCCCAATTCTTTCATGGCAAGAATGTCATCTTCATAACATTGTTCTGTGGCGGGGGTGAATAAGCCATCGGGCCAATAGCCCTGATCCAGCAGCCCGTGGAAGAAATAGGGCTTGCCATTGAGGCACAGCCGGGGCAGGCCGTTGACGGTGTTGGTTTCCAGGGTACGCAAAGCAAAGTAGCTTTCTACCCGGTCTTCATTCGTGGTGACGGTAAAGGAGTAAAGGTGAGGGGCATCCGGTGTCCACAGGCGGGGGGTATCCGGGGTAATAACCGCCTTGCCGTTCTCCAAAGGATACTCCGTGCCATCGCAGGTAATCTTACCGGAAAGGGCGGGGGTTACTGTAACAGTGGCAGCGGTCAGGGAAACCTGAATATCCAATGAGTTTACATAATTTTCTGGAACAGATTCCAGCCAGACGGTTTGCCAAATTCCGGAAACCGGGGTATACCACATGCCGCCCCGGTGGGCGGTTTGCTTGCCATAGGGGAGAATATGGTTGGAAAGATTGTCTTCCACCCGGATTACCAGCTCGTTTTCTTCCTTTAGGAAATCGGTGATGTCAAAGGAGAAGCTTTCATAGCCGCCCACATGGGTGCCTACAAGGGATTGGTTTACATAAATCTCTGCAAGCTGATCGGCTGCGCCAATATGCAGCAGCACTCGACCCCGGTTGAAATCCTTGGGAAGGGTGATTATGCGGCGGTAAAACAGGGAATAACCTTCCGGAAATTGTTCTTCAATACCGGAAAGGGCGCTTTCCGGGCAGAAAGGCACTATAATGATGCGGTCATAAGTGGCAGGGAGTGCGTTTTCCTTGGTGACAGTAAACTCCCAACTGCCATTTAGGTTTACATAACTATCTCGTTTTAACTGGGGGCGGGGATAAACCTGCCAGGGGTTGCCGGTAAGGGCTTCGCCTCTGGAGGTGGTAAGCTTAGCAAGAGTCATGATGTTTCTCCTTTTTTAGCAGAGGGATGAGCACGATGAAAATAACCACGGCGGCAGCCAATGCTGCCAGAAAAATGTTTTCGTTGGGAACAAAGGAGGTAGTGCCGTCTTCATTTACAATGGTGTCTGCGTTTTGCAGCACCTTAGCGCCGATGGCGGGGCCGATAATGCCGGGAATCAGCACTTGTCCAACAATGCGTTGACCCTGGAACATACCGGCTTTGTTTTCCGGTGTGTGATCCCGAAGCATGGCGCCGAAAACAGCCATACCGGACAGGTAACCGCAGAGCATAATCAGCGTGCCCAGAAATACGGGGACGGTACTGCGGAAGAAATACAGCACTACATAGCCGCCCATAAGCAGCACCAGCGCAGGAATTACGGAAGCGGTGAAGCCTTTTTTATCATACACTCGGCCATAAAAGGCGGTGAAGGCGGCAGCCAGAATAATGGCAGGGGCAAAAAGCAGCACATAGTTTTCCATGCCCAAACTGACGGTGTAGTACAAAATAAGATAGGGCATAAAAATTTGAATGGAAATGCCAAATACCGCATAGGCCAGCAAGGTCAAATAAAGCCTGCTGTTGCTCTGGATCACCTTGGGGCGGAAGCCGTAAAAGATGTTTTTAAAGTAATTTTCGTTTCCCTCGGTTTTTACATTGGTTTCTTGAATCAGGAAAAAGCCGGCAATGCCCAGAAGCAGTACAACTGTGCCGATAATGCCGAAAATGGCGGTCCATGTTTCGGGTAGATTCTGATCAAAACGCATAAAGCCGCCGAATACCACCAAAATGGCAACCAGGGGCATCATGGCGTTGATGCCTTCCACAGCGCCCCGGTTGGTGGAGTCGGTGCTGTCTGTAAGCCAGGCGTTGAAGCAGGCATCGTTGGCAGAAGAACCGAAGAAGGTCATAACACAGTCCATGATAATTACCAGACTGACACCCACCGCAGAGGCAGAGGCTGCTGCGGGGAACAGAACGCTGACGGTATCTATACGAATCAGAGCAAAGCTCCAAATAGAGATACCCCATAAAATATAGCCGGCGCAGATGAAAAGCTTGCGCTTGCCAATCTTGTCAGAAAGAGCGCCGATGAGCAATGTGGTCACGGTGGCGGAAACAGCAGAAGCTGCCACCATGCCGGAAATAGCGTTGGCGGAGGCGTTAAACATTTTGTAAATGAACACATTGAGATACATGTTCTCTACGACCCAAGCCACTTGACCTACCAAACTAAAAATCACCAGTGCTAGATAAAATCGGGCATTCTTTTTGGTTTTATCCATATTGCCACCTCACAAAAAGATTATGCTTATTATACCACATTTACAGGCTCGGTACAAGTAAAAGAAACCGGCACGGAGCAATCCGTGCCGGTAATATTACAGGGTTTTCAAAATATCCAGAATTTCCCGGCCGCTTTCCAGCACCAGGTCGGGCTTTACATCGGAAGCGTTGAGGATTTCGTAGGTGGTTTCACCGGACATTACCAAGATGCCCACGCAGCCTGCGGCCAGACCGCTTTTTACATCGGTGTAGATGCGGTCGCCCACTACACAGGTCTCGGAGGGCTTGACATTCAGCTTATCCATGGCCAGCTGGGGCATGAGGGGGCTGGGCTTGCCGATGACAATGGGTTCCTTGCCGGTGGCATTTTTGATGCCAATGCACACGCTGCCGCAGTCGGGAACAGAGCCAAACTCCGTGGGGCAAACCAAATCGGGGTTGGTGGCAATGTAGGGCAGGTCGGGCTGAGTCAGCAGCAGGTAGCTTACATCATGCAGCTTCTGGAAGGTCAGCTCCGTATCGAAGCCCATGACGATACATTCTACCTTGGAAAGGTCGGTGGTGACCTGGAAGCCCTCACTGCGAAGCTCTTCCTTCAGACTTTCCGTGCCGCACACATAGAGGGTTTTGCCCTCGTGATGTTTGTGCAGATAGTAGGCGGTAGCCTGGGAGGAAGTCATAAAGTCTTCCCGGGTGGCGGTGATACCCATATTTGCCAGCTTCTTCACATAGTCGTTAACGGACCTGGAGGAATTATTGGTGATAAACAGGTACTTTCCGCCAGTGCGTTTGATCTCCTCAAGAAGTTCAATAGTGAAATCATACAGGCGGCTACCCAGGTAGAGCGTACCGTCCATATCGAACAGATACAGCTTCATTTTTTCAATTAAAGCTCTTGTGTCCATACTTTCTCCGTTATGTAGGCGCAAGCCGGGGAAATCCGGCCTGCGCCTTTGTATATAGATTAGATTCTTGCAACGCCGGTGGCGCGGGCAGCCTCGGCAACAGCCTTAGCAACAGCGGGACCAACTCTCTCGTCGAAAGCAGCGGGGATAATGTAGTCCTCGTTCAGCTCCTCGTCGGTGATCAGGTTAGCCAGAGCATTGGCAGCGGCAACCTTCATTTCCTCGTTGATATCGCTGGCGCGGACATCAAAAGTACCGCGGAAGATGCCGGGGAAGGCCAGAACATTGTTGATCTGGTTGGGGAAGTCGGAGCGGCCGGTGGCAATCACACGGGCGCCGCCTGCCTTAGCATCCTCGGGGAAGATTTCGGGAGTGGGGTTGGCGCAGGCGAAGATGATGGCGCCCTTGTTCATGGTCTTGACCATTTCGGTGGTGACCATGCCGGGAGCGGAGACACCGATGAAGACGTCGGCGCCAACGAGCATTTCAGCCAGAGTGCCGGATTTCTTGTCGCGGTTGGTCTTCTGGGCCATTTCAGACTTGATCCAGTTCAGATCTTCGCGGCCTTGGTAGATGGCGCCCTTGCGGTCACACATAACGATGTTTTCAAAACCGGCGGAGAGCAGCAGCTTGACGACGGAAA
>JAZRBJ010000073.1:0-9279 GCA_045635065.1 Faecousia sp.
TTTTATTTATTCACTATCTGAAAAAAAGGCTGCCAGCTCCGGGTTGTTTTGCAATTCCACCCTCACATCTGCAAGCAGGTCTTCCTGCTTTAATTCATTCAGTGTGATTGTACTTCCCTGCTTGGGGAGCAAATCATTTTCCCGCAGCAATGCCGCAATATTACAAAATGTTTGCAAATCCTTTTGCGTTTCCTCTATCTCCACCTGCTCCAGATATTCACCGAATCGCTCCGGTGTGGTATTCAGTAAGGTGCTCATGATCAACACCGCGTCGCTTTCGGCCAGCTTATCTCCCGAGGCACGGGCCAGGCCGGCAAGCAATTCCAGAGATTCGGGATTCTCTGCCAGCTTTCCCGGCAAATCCCGCAGCGCCTGAGCATCCGGCAGGGAATCCTCCGTGGGGAAGACTTCAAACAGGGGCATCAACCCGGCAATGGCGTTGGAAATTTGGTTTAGTTCCTCTCCCATACTGATACCCTGACCCTCCCGACAGCTGCCGGTAAGGGCAAAATACACTTTCTTGCAACCCAGGGCATCGGTAATGCGTTTGACGGGACTTTTCTCATATTCGTCCAGAGCCTCCGCCATGACGCCAAAAATCTCCTTGCCCGTAGCCGCTTGCGCGCAATGCAGCATATTGCCGCTGAAGGTCGCAACACCGTTAAGTATTACCAAATCAATTAGGAGCGCCAGCACAGCAGTCACTGCACTGACCGCCACCGCAAGAACCTTGCTTCCCGGAAATTGAAGATGGGTCTCATTCCATTTGTTCTTTTTTACCACCCAGGAAAGAACTCTTGCACCGGCAACCCGCAGAATTTCAAAAAACAGAGTAAACGCCAGCAACGCAACTACCGCTGTGGGCAGCGCCCAGACAAAGGGTTCCATATCCGGGCAGGCAGCAAAGAATCCGGCGGGAATCCGCTCCATTACCATTTGTCCCAACCCAAAGGCATCCACTTTTGACGGATTGAAGAAAACCCGCGTCAGCACAAAGGCAGCCACCGCAGAAACCGCAACCAGACCCAGCTGCAGCAGCGCAAGAAGCAGGCCGTCCTTATAAATCCGCCAAGTCTTGCGAATCACTAAAAAAAGAATGATACAAGCAGGCACAATGAACATTACGGTACGCATAGCATCACCTCATGTTTTTGATAACCTGATTGTATCACTCTTCTGTTTGATTGTCAAATTCCCGTCTCCTCCGGTTTTACCGGGTCTTCAGCGGGTTGTTCCTGCAGCCGTGTGGCAAACAGGGGCTTGTGACGCACAAACTGCAGCGCAATCAATGCCGCCACCGCCAAGGCGCAGCTGCCTGCAGCCAGCAGCTGGCTGACCCGGAACTCGCCGATCATCAGGCTGTCCATCCGCAGGCCCTCAATAAATGCTCTGCCCAGACCGTACCAGGCAACATAGCCCAGGGCGATCTGACCGTCATACTTACGGTACTTGCTCAGAAAATGCAGCAGCACAAAGCCCAGCGCATTCCAGGCAGACTCATAGAGGAAAGTAGGATGGTAGTATTCCCATTTCTCTGTTATATGGTTAAGCAGACCCATACGCCAGAAGCCTTTGGTTGCTTCGCCAAAGGCTTCCCGGTTAAAGAAGTTGCCCCAGCGACCCAGAGCCTGTCCAATCAAAAAGCCCAGCGCAACCAAATCCAACAATGCCGGCAGCTTAATACGCTTTATGCGGGCATATACCGTTACGCCAATTGCTGCGCCCAGAACGCCACCGTAAATGGCCAAACCGCCATTCCAGATATACAGCACAGAAACGGGGTCAGCCGCATAGATCTCCCATTGGAAAATGCAGTAGTATGCACGGGCGCAGAGGATAGCAAAAGGTGTTACCCACAGCACGCCATCCAAAATATCATCCTCACGGAATCCAAACTGCTTGGCTCTGCGACAGCCGTAGAATACAGCCAACAATAGGCCCAGCGCAATAATCACGCCGTAATAATTGATGCTCAACGGCCCAAGGTCAAAGCCTCTGCCGGGATTGATCTCAATCCCCAGCGAGGGAAAACTAATGGCAGAATAATCTTGGGAATTCATAGGTTATACCTCCTTTTGTGTTGGCAGAATCACCGACAGACTACAGCGCTGCTCTGTCACAGTCTGCCGAATAAACGCCCGCACTTCCTCCGCGGTCACAGACTTCAGAAGCTGGGGAAATTGCATATAATCATAGCCTGCAAAATGGTAGGCGCAAATACGGAAACAAGTGGAATCAAAACTGTCCAGATCCCGGATGCGGCGACCCAGAGCACTGCGCTTCATACGCAGGAACGCCTCCTCCGGAACACCCTCCTCTACCAGACTGCAGGCAGCTTCCAAAATAGCGTCCCGTACCGCCTGGGGATCTTCGCTGTCGCCGGAGGCGGTCAGCATAGCCATGCCTTCCACGGTTTCGTAACCTCCGCCAAAGGAAGAGTCGATCAAGCCTTTTTCGTACAGGGAAAGATACAGCGCAGAGGACTCGCCAAACAGCGCCTCTGCTGCCAAATCACCGATCATCTCCCGACGGACCGCCTCTTCTCCCTTACCTGTACTCTCGCACTTGAAACCCAGCTGGAATGTGGGCATAGCCACCTCCATGTGCTGGTTGACAAAATCCCGAACGCAGGTCATTTCCTCTTCCGGCATGGGCAGCTTTTCCACCGTAACCTCAGAAGCCTGCGGTAGCATTTCCAAAGCAATGGCTTTCACCTGCTCCGGCTCCACATCGCCTACAACGCACAGGATCATATTGCCCGGCCGGTAAAAAGCCCGGTGACACTGCTCCAGTACCTGAGGTGTAATCCCAGCAAGGCTTTCCCGCGTTCCCAGAATAGGCACCCGGATATTATGCTTCTCATACATGGCCTGCATAAGATTTTCAAACACCCGGTTATCCGGATTATCCGCAGTCATGTCAATTTCCTGGCCTATAATACCCTGCTCCTTTGCCACGCTTTCCTCCGTAAAATAAGGCGTGGAAACGAACTCCAACAGCAGCCGCAAACAAGCATCGAAATTCTCCGTACAGGAGAAATAATAGGCAGTCATATCATAGCTGGTGAAGGCATTGGGATTGGCACCCAAAGCCGCAAACTCACCGGAAATCTCCCCCCGGGGCATATCAAACAGCTTATGCTCCAAATAGTGCGCCACGCCGTCGGGGCTTCGGTAAGCCTTGCCGTCCATGGTAAAGGCCGTATGCAACGAGCCGTAATCCGTAACAAAATATGCCAGCTTTTTCTGAAAACCTGAGCGGGGAACCACCGCAACCGTCAATCCATTGGGAAGCTTATCCCAGAAAACCTGCTCCTGCAGGTCGGGGTAATGGTGTTTTTTCACGCTGACACCCCCTGCAGGAAAAATGTGGTGTGCAGCTGCAAGCTGTTTGCTGCAGCAACCACCTGCGCCAAATCCGTACACTCCACTTCCCGCAAGTATTCGTTGGGAGAAAGGGATAATCCGCTAAGCGCAGCAGAGGAAAGATAATTTTCAATGGCACCGGGAGAATCATAGGTCGCCCGCAAACCGGAGCACAGCGCCTGCTTGGCAGCGTCCAATTCCTGCTGCGTAATCTTCCCCTGCCGGCAGGCATCCAGTTGCGCAAGAATTTCTTTTTTCACTGTGTCCGCCAGATTACTGTCAATACCGGCAGAAACTGTCAGAATTCCCTTAGAACCATGGTATCCGGAGCCAATGGCATAGCACAGGCTCATTTTCTCCCGAATCTGCATAAACAGCTTGGAGGTCATGCCGCCGCCAAACACCATGTTCAGCACCTGCATAGCCACAAATTCCCGGCTGCGAATATGGATGGGTGTCACAAAACCCATGCACAGCTTGCCCTGATTCACATCCATCTGTTCCGTAAAGTCTTTTCCGGGGCCTCCGTGAAATTCCGTCTGGGCAGGGAGCGCTATGGGTTCCCTGGGGAAGTCCAGCACCTGCCGCAGCAGCTGCGCCACGGTTTCCGGCTGCGCACTGCCCACATAACAAAGCTCCATCGGGCTTTCCCGTAAAATTTTACGATAATGGTTATACAGTTCCTTGGGCTCAATTTCCGCAACCTTTTCTTTTTCGCCCAGACGGGGAATCCCAAACGCATCCCCGGCGCACATACTGCTGAGCAGCCGGTCCATGGCATAGGCCCGCTTATCGTTAAGCCGGGATTCAATGGTAGCGATCAGATTCTTTTTCTCGCTTTGCACATATTCCGGGTCAAAGCCGCCCTCCACCAGCACCGGCTCCAGCAAAAGCTGACGAACCAGGTCGATCATGGGCGCAAGCACTTCATCGCCGTCCATGGTAAAGCGGTCCTCAATCATGCCACAGTAAAAGCCGGTAACCTGATAATCACCCACACGGCGCACCAGCGCACCCACGGAAGCGCCATACAGATCATCCAGTCGCAGTGTTATGGCCCGCAAATCCGGATACCGGCGGCAGCCACGGAGCAAAACAGCAGGCAGCAGGGCATTCATCGCCGCCTCTTCCCGGCGCATAGGACGCAAAAACTGCACCGTTAAACAGCTTTGCTTAAACTTGTTGCCGGGAACACACCGCAGGGTAACCCCCGGCAGCAAAGAAATCACTTGCTTCATGAAAAACTCCTTCTTATATACATGTTGCTATTATATACCAGTTTTCCCAAAATAGGAAGAAGAAAATTTATAGGTGTCGCAGTTGCGTTTTTTGCCGGCATGAAGTACAATAGGGAATATACGATTCTAAGGAGGGGCAAAGCATGCCGTGGCTGGAATATATTATACACACCGCACCGGGTACCACCGATGCCGTTTCCTCAGCATTAACCACTGCAGGCTTTGACGACCTGGTGCTGGAAGATCAGCAGGAGCTGGAATCCTTCCTGGATCAAAACCGGGCCTATTGGGACTATATTGACGAAAAATTGCAAAATCAGCTGCAGGGCCTGTCCCAGATCAAGCTGTATCTGGAAGACACGGACACCGCCGGAAGAGATACGCTGCAGGCTCTGCTGGAAGCGTTAAAAACAGAAAATAATCCTCTGCCCCTGCAGATCAACACCCTGGAAGAAACCAACTGGGAAGAAAGCTGGAAAGACAACTATCCCCCCCAGGAGGTAGGAGAAAAGCTGGTAGTACTGCCCTGCTGGCGCAAAGATGAGGACCCCCACGGCAGGCTGCCCGTGATTCTGGATCCGGGACTGACCTTCGGCACCGGCGCACATCCCTCCACCCAAATGGTCATGGAGGCTATGGAGCAGCTGTTGACGCCCGGCGGAAGCTGTCTGGATCTGGGCAGCGGCAGTGGCATTCTTTCCATTGCCGCCCTGCGTCTGGGCGCCCGTTCCGCCCGGGGTGTGGATATCGACCCCAAAGCAGAGGATATTGCCCGTGAAAACGCCTTATATAACGGTTTTTCCTCTCCGGAATTTACCGCCTATACCGGCAATGTCACCGCTGACCGCACCTTGATGAACACCCTGCAGCAGGAGCAGTATGACCTGGTGCTGGTAAACATTGTCGCCGATGTGATCATCGGGCTTGCCCCGGTGCTTCCCGCTTTTCTAACCACTAACAGCGTTTTGATCTGCTCCGGTATTCTGGACACCCGCCTCCGTGAAGTAGAGGTTGCTCTGGAAGCCGCCGGACTGACTGTTACCTCGGTCCGCGCCAAGGAGGATTGGCGCTGCGTGACCGCCAAACGAAGGAGTACACTATGACCATTCCCTACCGTACCCGCCGTCATTTGCGCAATCTGGGTATTGCCGGCGCAATTCTGCTGCTGTTTCTCATAGCCATGTGGTTGGTTTGGCTGCTGTGGCTGGACCGCTTTGTGGTCTATACCCGGGACGGCGCCAAGCTGGACTTCAGCCAATCGGCAGAGCAGCTTTCCGGGCAGGAGGCCCTCCCCCCGGGTGATGACCTTACCGTTAATATTTACTATAATGAGGGTGACAACGCTCTGAATATCAGCACAGAGCTTGTCCAGCTCGCCGGCTATTATATCGACAGCGCTATGTTGCAAACAGAAATATCCGAGGTGCTGAGCATTGTGAAAAAACTACCCGCCCAGACCCCGGTGCTGATTGAAATGAAAGACATTCAGGGGCGGTTCAGCTACAACTCCTCCCTGGGCTATATCAACAGCAAAATCGATGCCGGCATGATGGAAGAGCTTTTGAAATATCTCACCGGCTCCGATTTGTATGTCATTGCTAAAATTCCCGCATTTCGGGATTTTTACTACTTTGACGGGGATAAAAACCTGGATAACGGTCTGGTTTCCACCAAGGGTGCATACCTCTGGCGGGACGAAGAAAACTGCTACTGGCTGGACCCCTCCAAGGAAGGAACCCTGACTTATCTCATTCAAATCATGTCCGAACTGAAGGCAAAGGGCTTTGACGAGATCGTATTTTCTGATTTTGCCATTCCCAGCACCGAAAAGGTTCGCTTTAAAAAGGACAAGCAGGAAACCCTTACCTCCGCAGCCAAGAGTCTGCTGGCTGCCGGCGGTAATGACCGCTTTGCCGTGTCCTTCATGGCCACCGCCCCCGGCGACTTTTCCCTGCCGGAAGGCCGTACCCGTCTGTATCTCAGCGGTGCATCTGCCGCAGATGCCAAGGTCATGGCAGACCAATCCGGTTTGGAGGACACCGCTGTGAAGCTGGTATTCCTTACGGAAAACAACGATACCCGCTTTGATGTTTACGGCGTTCTGCGACCCGTTACAGTTGCCCCCATGGCACAGTAATCCCCCCCTATAATTACAAGGGGCGTGTTCATCGGAACACGCCCCTTTCTTATCCCTTTATCGCTCCCAGAATTTCCAGCAGAATCCGGCAATGCTCCCGTTCCTGCTGAGCCATTCGGGTAAATACCGGGCCGTACTCCCCATGGGAAGACCACTTTTCATATTCCGCCAATGCCCGCATTTCTTCTCCGTAGCACCTGCGCAGAACTGCCGTTACAGGCTCCTGCGCCACCGGCGGCGTTTTTACCGATGCCCGTTCCCCGGTAATCAAGGTATAAAGTCCCCGCAAACAGGTTCCATGGGACAGTTCCTCCTGGTGCAACTGTCGCAGCAACCGGGATTCCCGTCCCTGCAGCCGGCGGGACAGCTGCAAATATGTAGCTGCTGCAATCCATTCCCCGGCAATCAATCCCGGCAAATTCAAAACCGGCTCCTGCTGATTTTGAGGCGCTGCATGCACCCGTTCCCAAACCTTTGCCGCCATTTGGCTGTTAATTCCGTTCATAACATCACTCCTCATTACTTGCTCTATTACAGTATAGCGGTCTACCGCCGTAAATTTTCTTGATTTTTGTCTGAGAATGAATTAAAAAATCCTTTTCTTTTTCGTTCATTTGTGCTATAATCCTTTCAGAAAACTACTCAGGGAGGTAGACACATGCCCAGAACCAGCAATAAAGCCCAGCTGATTTTAGATTATGTAAACCAATTCGTGCAAGAGAAGGGCTATGCCCCCTCTGTGCGGGAAATTGGCGCAGCTGTGGGTCTGCGTTCCACCGCCTCCGTCAGCTACCACCTGCAGCAGCTGCAAAACAAAGGGCTGCTCCTTTCCCCTGAATCCAAGGGCCGCAAGCGGGCCATTGTTACCTCCGTTCGTCCCGGTCAGATTCCCGTGATTGGTGTGGTTACTGCCGGTCTCCCCATTTTGGCTGTGGAAAACCAGGAAGGCACCTTAGCCTGGGATGGCGACCCCTCCTGCTTTGCTCTGCGTGTTCGTGGAGAAAGTATGCTGGGCGCAGGCATTCTGGACGGCGACAAGGTTGTTGTCCGTCCCCAGACTACCGCAGAGGACGGTCAAATCGTAGTAGCACTTCTTGACGACGAAGCCACCGTCAAGCGGCTTTGCCGAAAGGACGGCAAGGTCTGGCTTCTGCCGGAAAACCCCGCGTTTGACCCCATTGACGGCAGTAACGCCCAGATCCTTGGTCTGGTCAAGGCCGTATTTCGTACCTACTGATATAGGGGCAGATTTTGCATTTTTGCGAAATCTGCCTTTTATTTTCCTCCCACTTGGGCAATTATTTTGAAAAGAGGAAGGAAATTGAAGTTTTTTAAGGAAAATGTTTGCTTTTTTCAAGTCGGTGTGCTATACTATCTTGGCGCAAAATGTTGTTGAAAAATTAAGCGGAAAGAACCGCTAAGAAAAATGTGAAAGGGGTTATACCAAAATGTCTCACAAGTATGTTTACCTGTTTACCGAAGGCAATGGCTCCATGCGGGAGCTGCTGGGTGGTAAGGGTGCAAACCTAGCAGAAATGACCAACATTGGTCTGCCTGTTCCCCAGGGCTTCACCGTTTCCACCGAGGCCTGCACCAAGTATTATGAAGATGGCCGCATGATCAACGATGATATTCAAGCACAGATCATGGAGCATGTAGCAAAGCTGGAGGATATTACCGGCAAGAAGTTCGGCGACAAGGAGAATCCTCTGCTGGTTTCCGTTCGTTCCGGCGCCCGCGCTTCCATGCCCGGCATGATGGACACCATTCTGAACCTGGGCCTGAACGAAGAAGTCGTTGAGGTTCTGGCTGCTAAGTCCGGCAATCCCCGTTGGGCTTATGACTGCTACCGTCGTTTTATCCAGATGTACTCCGATGTCGTTATGGAAGTCGGCAAGAAGTATTTTGAAGTCCTCATCGACGAGATGAAGGAAAAGAAGGGCGTTACTCAGGACGTGGAGCTGACCGCTGAGGATCTGAAGGAGCTGGCTACCCAGTTCAAGGCCGAGTACAAGGCCAAGATCGGCGCAGAGTTCCCCGCTGATCCCAAGGAGCAGCTCATGGGCGCTGTTAAGGCTGTTTTCCGCAGCTGGGACAACCCCCGCGCTAACATCTACCGCCGCGAGAACGACATCCCCTACTCCTGGGGTACTGCCGTTAACGTGCAGTCCATGGCCTTTGGTAACATGGGCGATGACTGCGGCACCGGCGTTGCTTTCACCCGTGACCCCGCTACCGGCGCTAAGGGTCTGATGGGCGAATTCCTGACCAACGCTCAGGGCGAAGATGTTGTTGCCGGCGTTCGTACTCCCATGCCCATCTCTGAGATGGCTGACAAGTTCCCCGAAGCCTTTGCACAGTTCCAGGAAGTATGCAAGATTCTGGAGAACCATTACCGCGATATGCAGGATATGGAGTTCACCGTTGAGAACGGCAAGCTGTACATGCTGCAGACCCGTAACGGCAAGCGTACCGCTCCCGCCGCTCTGAAGATTGCCTGCGATCTGGTTGACGAAGGCATGATCGACGAGAAGAAGGC
>JAZRBJ010000074.1:0-10131 GCA_045635065.1 Faecousia sp.
CTGCCACAGCAGTGGCGCAGAAGGGACACCAGGTAACGGGTTTCAGACCCTTGTAAATGAAGCCCTTGTCAAACATGCGGCCAAAGACCTTGACCTCCTGAGCTTCAAAATGCTTGTCCATGGTGCGGTAAGGCTTTTCCCAATCGCCTACTACGCCCAGACGGCGGAAGCCTGCCATCTGCTTCTGAATGAAATCCTCGGCAAAATCTTCACAGGCTTGGCGGAACTCGGGCACGGACATGTCCTTGTTCAGCTTTTTCTTGGAATTTTCAATGGCCCGCTCAATGGGCAGACCGTGGTTATCCCAGCCGGGGACATAGGGGGTGTAGTAACCCATCATGGCGTGGCTGCGGACAATGAAATCCTTCAGCGTCTTGTTCAGGGCGTGGCCCATGTGAATATAGCCGTTGGAGAAGGGAGGGCCGTCATGAAGAACGAAGGGGGGAAGCTCCTTGTTCTTTTCCAGCAGCAGCTTATACAGCTCCTGCTCATTCCAGCGCTCCAGCATACCCGGCTCCCGGGCAGGCAGACCGGCCTTCATGGGGAAGTCGGTCTTAGGGGTAATAATGGTATTTTTATACTCCATTGGAAGATACCTCCATATTTTATACATAATAAAATTGCCTTTGTCTCTTAAAATCAAGAGACAAAGGCAATTACCTCTGCGGTACCACTCTTGTTCTGCCTGTGGGGCAGCACTCGTGTGCGCGGTATCGGGCGCTCCCGGCGCAGCCTACTTAAAAATGTTCGGTGCGCTGCTCGGAGGGGATATGCCATGTGCTCTGCCTGCTGCCTTGCACCGTCCGGCAGCTCTCTGAAGGTGAATACACACGCACCTGTCCTCGTCATTGCATGAGAAAATTATTTTTTGTGGGGGTCGTAATTTTTACCGAACTGCAGGTTATTGAACTTGCTGCTGGTATCGGAAACGGGATGCTTGGGCTCTGCCTTGGGAGCAGTTTCCTCGGTGGTGCCAACCAGCGCTTCCAGATTTTGGGCAATCTCGTCGGCAACAGCTGCGGTAGCAGCTTCCTTATCGGAATCCCGGTCAAAGTCATAGGGAGCAGAAGAAGGAGCAGCATTAATGGGGCGATTGGCCTCCTTAATGCGGTCCAACGCCTGCAGACAGGCGCGCAGCTCTTCCTGAATTTCGTCAATTCTGGCAGCGGCGGCTTTTTTGGCATCCTCTACACGGGCATTCTCCGCGGCAATGAGGGAGTCGGCATTCTTGGCATTCTCCACAGCGGCGGCGTTGGCTTCAATTAACATCTGGGTGCATTTTGCCTCTGCTTCCTTGACCATCATATCGCAGGTCTTCTGGGCGTTGACAATGGCATCCTTCATGCTGGCTTCATTCTTGCGGTATTCTTCCAGCTTGCCAACCAGAACACGCATCTTGCTTTTCAGCAGGGCGTTTTCCTTGTAAAGGGTGATGTAATCCTCTGTCAAGGGCTCCAGAAATTCATCCACGGCCTGCATATCATAGCCGCCAAAGGGAACCCGACTAAAGGCAATTTGATCTATCTCTTGGGGTGTAAACATATTCGTTCCTCTTTCTGAAAAGGATTAGATGTAGCTTTCAGCCTCGTTCTGGAAACTCTGCAGGTCGCCTACGATGTCCATGCTGTGGGGGCAGAACAGGGAGGTGGATTGGGCGATCTTCTTCACCTGACCGTCCAGAGCGTAAACGCAGCCGGACAGGAAGTCCACCACACGGCGGGTCAGAGCCTTGTCCACATTCTCCATGTTGAGGATGACAGCTCTCTTCTTGCGAAGCTCATCGGCTGCCTTGGCTGCATCGTCAAAGGCCTTGGCATGGAACAGAACGACCTCCTGCTTGCCGGAGCTCATGTTCAGAACATGACCGCCAAAGCTGCTGCCGGAAGCGGGGGTGGAAACAGAACCGAAATCCAGGCCGGAGTCGGAATCGCTGCTGAAAGCGGGAGCGCGGCGGGCGCTGCGGGGAGCGGCTACTTCTTCCTCTTCCTCATAGCCTTCCAGCTCTTCGTCTTCATATTCATCGTACTCATCGTCAGAATAGGGCTGAGCAAACTTCTTAATATTATCCCAAAAACTCATTGAAAAATCCTCCTGTAATCCCTGCTATGCACAATCAGGGTTTTGTATAGTCCCGGGCGCCGAAGATGGCAGTACCTACCCGAATCATGGTGCTACCCCATCGAATGGCACGCTCATAATCGTCGGACATACCCATGGACATAATATCAACAGATACATTATCGTATTTTTTTGTCGTTATGTCAACACCAAGGTTGCACATTTCTTGAAAAAATTTGTCATTATCCGTAGAATTTTGACAAATTGGGGGAATTGCCATGAGTCCGCGAACCCGGATATTGGAAAAACGGCATATTTCCGGAAGCAGTTGGGGAATTTCTTCCGTGAGAAAACCGCCCTTGCTTTCTTCTCTGCCGATGTTAATTTGAAGAAGAATATCCTGGACGATACCCTGTCGGGCGGCTTCTGCCTCAATGGCGTCCAGAAGCTTTCGGCGGTCCACACTTTGAATCAGGTCCACCTTGCCCACAACCTGCCTGACCTTGTTGGTTTGCAAATGGCCGATGAAATGCACCGGAGCGCCCCGGTAGGCATCCTGGGAAAGCTTTTGGGTCAATTCCTGCACCCGGTTTTCTCCACAGCAATCCACGCCGGCGGCAATCGCCTGTCTTACAGCGTCGGCACCGTTCATTTTGGTGGCGGCACATAAAAGAATTTCCTTGGGGTTCCGGGCGGCTGCCAAAGCCGCCCGGGCAATGTTTTCTTTGATTTTTGCTATATTTTCCGGTATGGACATGGCGGGTATCCTTTCTTTATAAAAACCAAAGGGCGGCGGGAAATCCCGTCGCCCTCGGCTGTTATGCACTCTGCGCGGCTTTCAGCACCTTAATGGGAGCCAGGGTGGAGATGGCATGTTTGTAGATCATTTGCTGCTTGCCATCGGTGACCAGCACCACCACAAAGCTGTCATAGCCGGTGATGATGCCCCGGAGCTGAAAGCCATTCATGAGGAACAGGGTTACCGGCACCCGGTCCTTACGCACCTCATTGAGAATGGCATCCTGAAGATTAACGGTGTCTGACATATGTATTCCTTCTTTCTTTTGGGATACACACATCATAACAAATATCATTTGTCGAAATTGCGGATAATCTGTCGCGCAGAAAAAAGAATTTCATCCGATTCGCTGTTTCTTCGCAGCCAATGGATGTTGGGGTTGCGGCGGAACCAGGTCAGCTGCCGTTTGGCGTAATGTCGGGAGGATTTTTTCACCAGCTCAGCGGCTTCCTCCATGGAGCAGTGTCCTTGCAGTGCCGCTAAAATTTCCTTGTAACCGATGGCTTGCATAGCCGTGCAGGTGGGAGGAACGCCCTCTGCCAAAAGACTTTGAATCTCACCAATAAGACCGTCTTTCAGCATTTGATCCACCCGGCGGTCGATGCGCTGATACAGGTCTGCCCGATTTTCATCCTCCAAGGCAAACCAGAGGGGCTGATACCGGGGGGGCTGAGCCTGGGTACGGCGATTATGCTCGGTGATGGTCTGCCCGGTTTCCAGATAGACCTCCATCGCCCGTATGATTCGTTTTTGGTCAGAGGGGTGCAGCCGCTGGGCGGATTCAGGGTCTACGGCGCGAAGCTGGGAAAGGACTGCTTCAATTCCTTTTTCTGCGGCAAGTTCTTCCAGCTCTTCCCGGCGGCCGGTGGAGGGGTAGGGGGCGAAGTCATTGCCCCGGATAAGGCTGTCCATATAAAGGCCGGTGCCGCCAACAATCATGGCGGTTTTGCCCCGGGCAAGAATGTCATCTACAATGGCAGAGGCCATTTCGCAGTAACGGCTGACGGAGAAATCTTCATGGGGCTCTGCCACATCCAGCATGTGGTGGGGAATCCCGGCGCGCTCCTCCAAGGTGGGCTTGGCGGTGCCGATGTCCATACGCCGGTATATCTGCATGGAGTCACAGGAAACGATTTCTGCATCCAGTCCTTTGGCAAGAGCAATGGACAGGGCGGTTTTTCCGGAGGCGGTGGGCCCGGCAATACAGATTAAATTGGGCATAAGCGCCTCCTTTCTGCGGCAGGTCAGGAAATTGCGACTTACCGTTTAAATTGCTTTTCCAGCTGCTTTTTGCTTAGAGAGATACAAATAGGTCTGCCATGAGGACAGTATTTCAGTTCCTCATCTGCCATGACTTGTTTAACCAGAGCCAGCAGTTCTTTTTCGTCGTTATGCCAGCCGGCCTTGATGGCGGCCTTGCAGGCAACGGTGTGGAGAATCTCATCACGGACGGAAGCAGGGTCTTCCCTGCGGCCGTTGAGCAGGTCTGCGGCAATGGTTTCTGCGGTCTGGGCCGCATCTTCCGGGGAGAGGTCCATGGGAATCCGGCGCAGAAGAACAGTATTATCTCCAAATTCTTCTATACCGAAACCCAGAGAATCCAGCAGATGTGCATTGCTCAGCAGCTGCCCGCAAAGCTCCGGACTCATACGGCAGGTCACAGGCATGAAAAGCTCCTGGGAGCTGATGGTTTCTTGATTGGCCTTTAATTGATTGAAGAGAATCCGCTCGTGAGCGGCGTGTTTATCTATGAGGAATGCGTCATCGCCCTGCTCCACCAGCACATAGCTGTGGTAGAGTTCACCAACCAGACGCCAGGGCGCGGTTTCCTCCATGGGCAGAGCAGTTTGCTCCGGCTGAGGAGCAGGTTCTTCTGCAGGCTGCTGCCGGGGAGGCAGGTTGATGGTTTGGGGTACAGCGGTGGGATAGAAAACTTCCTGCCGCAGGGGAGGAAGGGGCATTTTTTCTATGGCTGCCACTGTTGCAACAGCTGCGTCCTGCTTGGGCTGCGGGGCGTCCTTCAGCACTGTGGAATAGTTTTTGAATTCCTGGGGGGTCATGGTACGGAAGAAATCTTCCTGCTTGGGCGCTGTTTTGACCGGAGGGACAGGCTGGGGCTTCAACTGTACCTGCGGGCGGTCCGGGGTTTTGTTCAAAGCACCCAGAACGCCGTAATGTACGCAGTCAAAGGCTGCCTTTTCAGAAAGAAATTTTACCTCGATTTTAGCCGGGTGGACATTCACATCCACCGCATTGGCAGGCAATTCCAAATGCAGCACACAGGCGGGGAATTTGCCTACCATCAGTTGATTGCGGTAGGCTTCTTCCAAAGCGGCGGTGAGTAATCGGGATTTGACAGGGCGGTTGTTGACAAAGAAGGTTTGCATACTGCGGCTGGGACGGGCATTTGTGGGCTTGGATACAAAGCCCCGCAGGGTATAACCCTCCCACCGGCTGGCCACACTTGCCATGTCAGCGGTTTCTCTGCCATATATACAATATACCGCAGCATGGAGGTCTCCTGTGCCAGGGGTGGAAAGCACCTGCTTCCCATCTCGGATAAACCGGAAAGAAACCTCCGGATGCGCCAACGCCTGCTGCTGAACAGCGGCGGCTACACGGCTGCCCTCTACGGTATCGGCTTTCATGAATTTCATTCTGGCGGGGGTGTTGAAGAACAAATCCCGGACGATAATGGTGGTGCCGTCGGGACAACCGGTTTCTTCCTCCTCGGTGATGGAACCGGCTTCTAAATGCAAACTAATACCGGTAATGGTGGAAGAGGTTTTGGTAAGCAAATCAATACGGCTGACGGAAGCAATGGCAGCCAGCGCTTCACCACGGAAACCCATGGTGGCGATGGCAGCAAGGTCATCAGCGGTACGCAGCTTGGAGGTGGCGTGCCGTAAAAATGCGGTACGGGCATCTTCGGGACTCATGCCGCAGCCGTTGTCTGTAACCCGAAGGAAGGTCATACCGCCGTCACGGATTTCCACGGTTACCTGGGTAGCGCCGGCATCCACAGCATTTTCCAGCAGTTCTTTGGCCACGCTTGCGGGGCGCTCCACCACCTCACCGGCGGCAATTAAATTGGCAACATGGGGGGATAATTGCAAAATTTTCGGCATGAAATCACCTCATTGCGAATATGCCTGTGGCATTGATAATGGCGTGAATCAAAATGGGGGTAAAGATGGTGCCTGTTCTTGCGTAAGCCCAGGCGAGAATCACCGCTGCAGGAACATATTGCAGCAGGCAGAGCAGCAGATGGGATATGGGATATAAGCCAATATAACCTAAAACATGAATCATGCAAAAGGCTGTTACGGAAACCAAATAGGCAATTACCGGACTGCGATTATACAGAGAACCGAACATCAAACCCCGGAACAGAACTTCCTCTGCTACCGGCACAAGAAAAACCGTGCCTATGAGGGTGAGGGTAAATTCCGTGCCTGCCATGTAGGTAATGGTGCTGTCGTTGACATTGAAGAAATCCGGCATCAGGTAAAGAAGCAATGCGCTTAGGGCGATTCCGGCAAAATGGTTGGCAATCAGGGCAAAAACCACCGTAAGCAGCTGCCGCCAGGGACGGGAAAACAGCGCCTTTGCGCTTTTAAAAAGGTAACGATGGCAGATGGCCCACACAGCCAGAAAATTGATACAGAAGAAGGCAAAGTTCAGCCATGCTTCAGACAGAGGGCGTTTCAGCATGGTATTGCCCAGGGTTAGTATCAGTGGCAGGACCAGCAGCTGGAATGTCAGATAGACGGCACAAAGGGTCTTTTGCCGCTTGTTCATGGAAATAACATTCATATCAGTTCAGCATTTTCTTCAGTTTGTACAGCTCGTTCATGGCTTCAATGGGGGTCAGGGTTTCCACGCTGATGGATTCCAGCGCCTGGCACAGCTGCTGACCTCGCAAATCCAGCAGGGACAGCTGATCATCCGCCTGTACAGGAGCGTTTACAACCACCGGTTTGCCGCTTTGGCTTTCCAGTTCCACCAAAATTTCCCGGGCCCGGGTAATGATGGCATTGGGAAGACCTGCCAGCTTGGCAACTTCTACACCGTAGCTGTCATCGGCAGCGCCGGGTACGATTTTCCGCAGGAAAATCATTTGGTCGCCCCGCTTTTTCACCGCAATGTTGTAGTTCTTCACATTGGGCATTTGCGCTTCAATGGTGGAAAGCTCGTGGTAATGGGTGGCAAACAAAGTTTTGGCGCCCAGCTTGCGGGGATTTGCCACATATTCCAGCACCGCGCGGGCAATGGCCATGCCGTCGTAGGTAGAGGTACCTCTGCCGATTTCGTCAAGAATCAACAGGCTTCTGGAGGTGGCGTTTTTCATAATGGAGGCTACCTCCGACATCTCCACCATAAAGGTGGACTGACCGGAGGCAAGGTCGTCGCTGGCGCCGATACGGGTGAACACCCGGTCCACAATGCCCAGCTTGGCGCTGCGGGCAGGTACAAAAGAACCCATTTGCGCCATGAGAACGATCAGTGCAACCTGACGCATGTAAGTGGATTTACCTGCCATGTTGGGGCCGGTGATAATACATACCTGGTTATCTCCTGCGCCCAGCTCTGTATCGTTGGGTACAAAGAGCGTGTCTTTCAGCATTTGCTCCACCACGGGATGCCGTCCGTCGGTAATGGACAACTCGTTTCCCAGAGTGATTTGGGGACGGCAATAGCCCCGCTGTACGGCAACCGCTGCCAAAGCGCACAGCACATCCACCGTGGCTACAGCCTCGGCGGTGGTTTGCACCCGGGCTGCCTGCATGGCAAGATTTTCCCGCAGTTGTGTGAACAGCTGATATTCCAGAGCGGTGAGCCGATCCTTGGCGGTAAGCACCTGTTCTTCCAATTCTTTCAGCTCCGGTGTAATATAACGCTCGCAGTTGGCAAGGGTTTGTTTGCGGATATAGTGATCCGGTACCTGCTCAGTAAAGGACTTGGAAACCTCTATGTAGTAACCGAATACCCGGTTATAGCTGACCTTTAGGGTACGGATGCCGGTGCGTTCTTTTTCGGCTGCCTCAATGGCAAGAATGGTTTCCTTGCTGCCGTTTATCAAATCCCGCAGACGGTCGGCCTCCTCATTGGCGCCAGGGCGGATCATACCGCCTTCCCGTACAGTAATGGGGGGTTCATCTACAATGGTGTGCTCAATGATATGAGCGCAGTCAGAAAGGGTGTCAATGGAATCCGAAAGCTTTCGCAGCAGGGGGGATTCTACATCACTTAACTGCGCTTTCACCTGGGGCAGCGCCCGCAGACCGTTGGCAAGACCTAATAAATCCCGGCAGTTTACAGTTCCGGTGACAATTCGGGTCATGACGCGCTCCAGATCGGTAACATTTCTCAATGCCTCCTGCAGCTCACTGCGGCAGACAGTGGCGTTGACAAGTTCTTCCACAGCGCCGTGGCGGCGATCAATTTGAATGGGGTCCAGCAAGGGCTTTTCCAGCCAGCTGCGCAGCATTCTGCCACCCATGGCGGTGCGGGTCTTGTCCAGCACCCATAGGAGTGTACCTTTCTTTTCCTTACTGCGCAGGGTTTCGGTCAACTCCAGATTCCGCCGGGCGTCCATATCCAGTTCCATGAACAGACCGGTGGTGTAATACTGCAGCTGACGGATGTGCTTCAAATCGTTCTTTTGCACCAGCAGCAGTTGCTTCAGCAGTGCGCCGGCAGCCATAATGGCATTGGGTAGACCGGAAAGTTCCAGCTGCGCCAAGGTGGCATGAAAGTGATTTTCCAACAGCTGTTCTGCCTGCTCTAAGGTGAAGTTTTCGGGAAGCGCTTCGTCTACACAGCAATGCAAACGATTAAAAAGGGCATCATTGATGGCATCTTCCCGGCAATTTTCACCGCCACGCATGACCTCCACAGGGGCAAAACGGCCTAATTCGGAAAGAGCGGTGGCGGTATCCGTACAGGCGGTAACGAAAAATGCGCCTGTGGATACATCACAGAAGGCAAGGCTCATGCCGCTTTCCACAGCATACAAACAGGCCATATAGTTGTTCCGGCTTTCATCCAGCATACAGCTTTCTGTTACGGTGCCGGGGGTCACAATACGGGTGATGTCCCGCTGCACCAAGCCCTTGGCGGCAGCAGGATCTTCTGTCTGTTCACAAATGGCTACCTTATAGCCCTTGGCAACCAGTCGGGCAATATAAGAGTCCACGCTGTGGAAGGGCACGCCGCACATGGGGGTGCGCTCCTCTTCGGGCTTATTGCGGTCACGGGTGGTCAGGGTCAAATCCAGCTCCCGGGCAGCCAGACGGGCATCTTCGTCGAACATTTCATAGAAGTCGCCCAGGCGAAAGAAGAGAATGCTGTCTTTATTCTGTTCTTTAATGGCGTTGTATTGACGCTTCATGGGGGTCAGTTCATTTTTTTGATCTGCCATCGTATCATTCCTTTCGCAGACCGGTCAGGCTCCAGGTGGTAGCACCGGTGATGGTGATGGGAACATAGCTGCCGATAAGGCTGGAATCTCCGGGGAAACGCACCAGACGGCCACCTTCTGTACGGGCGGTCAGCAGGTCTTTATCCTGCCCGTCTACCAGACACCGCAGGGTTTTGCCCACATAGTTGTTGTGAATCTGCTCGGAGATGGTGTTTTGCAGCTGACATAGCCGGTCAAACCGGCGGTTCTTTTCCTCCTTGGGGGTGGGGTCATCCATGGAGGCGGCAGGGGTGCCTGCCCGGGGGGAGAAAATAAAGGTAAACAAAGAGTCGTAATGAACCTGGGAAATAAGAGAAAGGGTTTCTTCAAATTCTTCCTGGGTTTCTCCCGGAAAACCGACAATCACATCGGAGGTCAGGACCAAATCGGGTATGACGGATTTGGCATAACGAACCTTTTCCAGATAGGTTTCCCGGTCGTAGTGGCGGTTCATGGCCTTCAGTACCCGGCTGGAGCCGGATTGGAAGGGAAGATGTAATTGCTTTGCAATTTTGGGATAAGCCGCCATGGTATCAAAAAGCTTTTTGGAGGCATCCCGGGGGTGACTGGTCATAAAGCGAATCAGAAAATCACCCTCTATGGAAGCAATGGCGGCAAGCAGGTCTGCAAAATCCATGCCGCATGCCAAATCCTTGCCGTAGGAATTTACATTCTGGCCCAGTAGGGTAATTTCCTTGCAGCCGTTTGCAATCAGCTCCCGGCATTCTGCCAGAATGTCTTCGGGCTTTCTGCTGCGTTCTCTGCCCCGTACATAGGGCACAATGCAGTAGGTGCAGAAATTGTTGCAGCC
>JAZRBJ010000075.1:0-54289 GCA_045635065.1 Faecousia sp.
ATCTGTTAATGCAAATTACACAAAATAAAGGTGGTAATTATGGGCGTGTTTTGTGGCAAATGGGAGTTACATAAGTTGACATTCCTGTGGAAATGCTGTATAATGACCGAATGATAATAAGTGGTATTATGCCCTTTTTTAGAACAGGAGGAGCTTATGGAAAACGAGAGAAATGAACAGATTATTTATTTGAAAGACCTGCTGTTTGTGACATTGCGGGGCTGGCGGCGTTTGTTGGCAGCTGCGTTGGTGCTTGGTGTTGTTTTTGGAGGGCTGGAGCTCTATCGGAATGTGCAGGAAATTACAAGGTCCAATGCTGCCGCAGCATCTCAGCATGAGATTGCTGTGCAACAGCATGCCCAGGCTTTGAAAGGTGCCGGAGAAGCGATTCTCGATGCGGAAGAAGCGAGAAAGGAATATGAGGAATATCTGGAAGATTCTCTTTTAAGCAACCTGGACAGCGATGGCTTTTTTGCAGCGGAGACTACCTATCTGATTCGCGGTCAAAATGTGAACATTGAAAAGATTCTTACCTACTATGCCGGCGGCTTGCAGACCAAAGCTGTGGCGAACAGTATTGGCGAAGCCGTTGATGCGGAAGCAAGTCAGGTTCGTGATGTCTATCGGGTGGAACCGAATGAGGAATTAGGCACATTGCGGATTGTTTGCTTCAGTAACGCCCAGAAGGACGCCCAGCAGATGCTTGCGGTTTTGGTGGAGACATTTACCAATTTGAAAAAGGAAGTTACCTTGTTTAGGGGCAGCCATGAGATCGTTGAGGTTCATCAGGATGTAAGCGAGGGAACGGATGATGAGATTCTCGAAAAGCAGAAGGAAGAGAAAAATAAGCTGACCGACCTGGAGAATGCTGTGGAAGAAGCAAAGGCTGCGAAAGCTTCCATGACAGAGCCTGTGGCATATTATATACCCAGATCTCAAGCGGTCAAGTCTGCGGTGAAGTACGCCGTGGCAGGCGCAGTGTTGGGTGTTGCTCTGATCGCGGCATATCTGTGGCTGGGTCACATGTCCTGCAGAAAGATATATTCTGCCAGAACGCTGGTCAATGCTACTAATGTAAAGCTTTTGGGTTGTGTAGGTGGCCGGGTCAAGAATCCTGTTGACCGTTATTTGCTCCGTCTGGAAGGCAGGGCTGTAACTGACCTGGAAAACCGTATTCGTCTGTTGGCGGTGGATATTCGCAACCGTTTGGGTGAGAATGAACAGCTGCTGATTATCGGTGACGGTGATGCTGAGACCCGCAGGGGATTTTTGGAGATATTGGCGCAGCAGCTTCCCAATGTCCGGCTTGTGGAAAAGGGCAGCCTGCTGCGGAATCCGGAGGCTGTGGAAGCTTTGTATGCCCAGAATGTGGTACTGCTGCTGGAACAATGCGACAGTTCTACCTACGAGGGTGTGAATAAAGAACTGGAAATGGTGGCGGATTACGGCAAGACTTTGATTGGTTGTGTGCTGCTGAATGGCTAATTGGCGGGGGGGATAGCATGAAGTTTTTTGTTACCGGCGTAGGCGGTCAGCTGGGCCATGATGTGATGAACGAATTGGCAAAGCGTGGTTATGAAGGTGTTGGCAGTGATATTGCTGCTCAGTATAGCGGCGTAGCAGATGGCAGCGCCGTCTGTTCCATGCCCTATGTTGCTATGGATATAACCGATGCTGCTGCCGTTGAGCAGGTGCTTCTGCAGGAAAAGCCGGATGTGGTGATTCATTGCGCTGCGTGGACGGCGGTGGATCTGGCGGAGGATGCAGACAAGCAGGAAAAGGTTCGCGCCATCAATGCCGGCGGTACTGCCAATATTGCAAGTGTGTGTAAAAAGCTGGATTGCAAGATGATTTATATCTCCACGGACTATGTGTTTAACGGCAGGGGAGAAGCCCCTTGGGTGCCGGATTGTAAGGATTATGCCCCGTTGAATGTTTATGGACAGACCAAGCTGGAAGGGGAATTGGCAGTTGCAGAAACCCTGGAAAAGTTTTTTGTGGTGCGAATTGCCTGGGTGTTTGGTCTGAACGGCAATAATTTTATTAAAACCATGCTGAATGTGGGCAAGAAATACGATACCCTGCGGGTGGTGAATGACCAGGTGGGCACACCTACCTACACTCTGGATCTTTCCCGGCTGCTGGTGGACATGGCAGAAACGGAAAAGTATGGCTATTATCATGCCACCAACGAGGGCGGCTATATCAGCTGGTATGATTTTGCCTGTGAGATATTCCGGCAAGCCGGCTATGCTACTAAGGTGCAGCCGGTGACCACGGAGGAATACGGGCTTTCCAAGGCGGCAAGACCCTTCAACAGCCGCCTGGATAAGAAAAAACTGGTGGACAGCGGCTTTGCGCCGTTGCCAACCTGGCAGGATGCCCTTGCCCGTTATTTGAAAGAAATAGAGGAATAATATATGGGTCAGATTACCGTAGAGAGAAATGTTGGCGGTATTGAGGGGTTGTGTGTGATCACCCCTGCGGTTCATGGTGATAACCGGGGTTATTTCATGGAGACTTACAGCCAGCGGGATATGGAAGAAGCCGGACTGAACATCTCTTTTGTGCAGGACAATCAGTCCATGTCCACCAAGGGCGTGCTGCGGGGCTTACATTTTCAGAAGCAGTTTCCTCAGACTAAGCTGGTTCGCGCCATTAAGGGCAGTGTCTTTGATGTGGCGGTGGATTTGCGCGCCGGTTCTGCCACCTATGGCAAGTGGTACGGCGTTTTGCTGACCGAGGAAAACAAAAAGCAGTTTTTGATTCCCCGGGGCTTTGCCCACGGCTTTCTGGTGCTGACCGATACGGCGGAATTTTGCTATAAGTGCGATGACTTTTATCATGCCAATGACGAAGGCGGTCTGGCATGGAATGACCCTGCCATTGGCATTCGCTGGCCGGAAGTGGTGGGCGATTATACCGGTAGCCCATCTGCGCAGGGCTATACCCTCAGCGATGGCACGCCTTTGAATCTGTCCGACAAGGATCAGAAATGGGCATGTCTGGCAGATACCTTTAAATTCTGAAAGGGGAATACCCTATGAAAGTTTGCTTAGTGGGATCTTCCGGTGGGCATTTGACCCATCTGTATATGCTCAAGCCCTTTTGGCAGGAGCAGGAGCGGTTCTGGGTCAGCTTTGACAAGGCCGATGCCAGAAGCTTGCTGGAGGGGGAGACCTTTTATTCCTGCCATTATCCCACCAATCGCAATCTGAAAAATTTGATTAAAAATACATTTCTTGCCTGGAAAATTCTGCGCAAGGAAAAGCCGGATTTGATTATTTCTTCCGGCGCTGCGGTGGCAGTACCTTTCTTCTATCTGGGAAAGCTGTTTCGGGCAAAGACTGTGTATGTGGAGGTCTTTGACCGCATTGATGGGCCTACTCTTACGGGACGGCTGGTGTATCCTGTCACCGATCGGTTCATTGTTCAGTGGGAGGAAATGAAGCAGGTTTATCCCAAGGCTGTGAATCTGGGAAGCATTTTTTAAGGAGGGCGGCTATGATTTTTGTAACAGTAGGCACCCATGAGCAGCCCTTTGACCGGTTGGTACGCGTCATTGACGCGCTTAAGGGAAGCGGAGTCATTACGGAAGATGTGATGATTCAGACCGGTTATACGGATTATGAGCCTAAAAATTGCAGCTTCAGCAAGCTGCTTCCCTATAACGAGATGGTAAAGAATGTGGAGCAGGCCAGAATCGTGATCACCCATGGTGGTCCCTCCAGTTTCATCATGCCATTGCAGGTGGGCAAGACCCCCATTGTGGTGCCCCGGCAGGAGAAATTTGGCGAGCATGTCAATGATCATCAGTTGGTGTTTGCCCTGGAGGTTGCCAAGCGCCAGAAGAATATTCTGGTGGTGGAGGATATCACCCGATTGGAAGAGGTAATCGTGAATTACGACAGCGCGGTAAGCAAGCTGTCCGGTGGTGTTACCAGCAATAACGAGAAATTCATGGAGGGCTTCAAGGCACTCGTGGAGGAACTGTTCTAAGGAGTAGCAAGTATGTTGGGCATAAGACGGAAAAGTGACTGGGCTTATTACGCCCTGTTTCAATATTTCTGGATCCTGGTCATATTGCCCAAGGCTGTGCAGCTGGTATGCCTGGGCGGGCTTCTGGGGCTGGTTTGGTTTCGTTCCGGCAGGGAAAAGCGCCTGGATACTTTCACCTTGGTGCAGATGGTGTTTCTGCTGATTTACGGCGTGTCCATTGTGGTTAATGCTATTTTGGGAGAGCACGCCCTTAATCGAATATTTGCAGCGGTAAATACCTGGGCTATCACCGTGGTGGCATTGCTGCTTTATCATTTGTACCGGCATGTGGTGGTGGACATCAGGCGTATTGGCAAATATGCCCTTTGGAATTTGCTGATATTGGTTTCTTTCTGGCTGATGTTCAGAATCACCGGCGGCACAAAAGATTTTTCTGTGTTGGGACATTCTCTCATTGGTGAGGACTGGATTAACGGCGTACAGACCTACCGCTTTTTGGGCTATATGGACTACGGCAATCTGGTAATCTTTTGCATGGTGTTTTTCTATCCCCTGGCGCTGATTGCCTTGCGGGGGAAAGGTATTGCAGCTTTGGCGCTGACTGTTGCGCTGTTTCCGGTGATCGATGCTACCAATTCCCGTACAGGCTTGATGCTGTATCTTTTGCTGGTGCTGGGATATCTTCTTTTTGAAATGCAGCCCGTACTGTTTGGTTATTATAAAAGTCGCAAGTATGCGTTGTTTGTTATGGCAGTTGCGGGCGCATTGGCAGTAGCGGTGCTGTGCTATGAACCTATTATGCGGGTGATTAAGGCTATCATGGAAATGCGTGAGGGTAGTAATGGCATGCGTGCAATGATCTACACCAAAAGCCTGCAAGCCATGTGGGAAAGATCCCCCGTGATTGGTATTGGCATCAAGGATATGCTTATGGATTACCCGCTGGGATCTCATTCCACCTATATCGGCGTTTTTTATAAGTCCGGAGTCTTGGGTGGCAGCATTTATATGATTTCTCTTTTGTTCATGGCTGGAAAGCTTCTGCTTGGCAAGGATGCAGGCAGACGTATGGTTACGCTGAAGATATGTATTGCTGCAGCCATGCTGTTGATGGGACTTGAGGATGTGGACGGTGCCAACTGGTGTGTATGCCTATTCTATGTTTTGCTTGCTTTGATACAAAATAAGCAAAATACAAATGTTTGGAAATGAGGGATAAGCCGTGATCTCGGTAATTACTTCCACTTATAAGGGCAACCGGTATTTGCAGAAATTGCTGACTATGCTGGGGTAGATACCGCTGTCGGGAGAGAATTATGAAGATTTTAATGATTTGTACGGTGCCGTTGTATGGCAATGGCATTGCGACCTGCGTGATAAACTATGCTGCAGCGCTCTCCAAACAGGGGTGCAGTACCCATATTCTTGCGCCGGAGGGTGTACCTGAGCGAGTATGTCAAGCGCTGGAAAAAGTTAATATTACGATTTATCAGTTGCCTAACCGGAAGGTTGGAGTGAGGGGGTATTTTCAAGCTCTGCTTCAGACCTTGCGCACAGGCAAATACGATGTGGTCCATGTGCATGGAAACAGCTGTACGATAACGGTGGAATTGCTGGCTGCTATGCTAGCAGGCTGTCCGGTACGAATTGCCCACAGCCACAATACCAATTGCGACCATAAGAAGGCTCACAAGCTGCTCCGGCCGCTTTTTGAGCTGTGTGTTAATGGCCGGTTAGCTTGCGGACAGGAGGCTGGCAAATGGTTGTTTCACAGCAAGCCTTTTACGGTACTTCGTAATGGTATTCATTTGGAAAAATATGCCTACGATCATGGCGTGCGTCAGCAAATGCGCCGGAAACTGGGGGTGGACGAGCATACCTTAGTACTGGGACACGTGGGTGCATTTGTACAGGCAAAGAATCATGATTTCCTTATAGATGTGCTGGACGCATTAAAAAGCAGTGGACAGGCAGATTGCCGTTTGCTGCTAATAGGTGACGGCGTGCGAATGGAGGAAATTTGTGAAAGGGCAGGGGAGCAGGTGATTTTTACCGGCTCGGTGGAGGATACATCACCTTATCTGCAGGCAATTGATGTGTTTCTTTTGCCTTCGCTTTATGAAGGGCTGCCCTTTGTGCTGATAGAGGCACAGGCTGCAGGTTTGCATTGCCTGGTTTCGGATCATGTTTCTCGGGAGGCGGATATGACCGGGAATATGATATTCCTTCCCATTCAACAGGCAGCGCCGTGGCTTGACGCGCTGCAATTGAAAGGCACGCCGGACAGACAGGCTGTCAGCGAGGCTGCTTGCCGTGCGTTGCAACAGGCAGGCTATGATATGCAGTCTAGTGCAGATATTTTGCTGCGTTACTATACGGATTTGCTTAAAAATAGGAGTTAATCATATGGAAATTGCTGTTTTGCTGTCCAGCTATAACGGTCGACGTTTTCTGCCGGAACAGTTGGAAAGTCTGGCAAATCAGACGGTGGCTGGGAATATTACAGTATATATCCGAAATGACGGAAGCGACGATGATTGCGCAGATATTTTGGCGTATTGGAGCAATAAAGTCCGTATTCGGCAGATGTCTGGTCAAAATCTTGGGCCGGCACAAAGCTTTTGGAAACTCTTTTGCGACGAGTCCATTCAGGCAGATTATTATGCATTTTGCGATCAGGACGATGTATGGGATGCTGATAAGCTGGAGCGTGCCGTGGCGGCGCTGACCGGCGACAAGCACTTGTACTGTTGTAACTGCAGATTGATTGATGCAGAAGGCCGGCTGTTACAGGCTTATAATCAAACTGGTACACCTGTGATCACCTTACCCAGATTGTTTGTTTCCGGTGTGGCACAGGGCTGCGCCATGGTGTTTACCCATGCTTTGCGGCAGTTCATTCGCACTGCTGCGCCCAAGTGTATTCCTATGCATGATATTGTGGTTATGCTGTATGCTCTTGGCTTTGGCGAAATTGTGTGGGATGAAATACCTCGTTTTGGCTATCGTGTACATGGTAGCAATATGGTTGCCAAGAATAATAAATCCTTGGTGCAAAAGCTACGTACTGTGTATTGGAACTGGAAAAACTCCAGCAAAAATTCCATGGGAACTGTTGCTGCGGAAATGCTGCAAAAGGCCAGGGGACTGTCGCCGGAGGATGTTCGTTATCTTACCTGGATGAGCTGTTATCGCAAAAGCCTTTCCGCCAAATGGAAACTTTTGATCTATAATGGTACGCGGTGCGCGTTGTCCAGAGAAAAACGTTCTTATTATTTACGAATTCTGTTGAACCTTTTGTAATGTTCGGAGGTATGAAATGGACGAAAAGATAAAGATACTGGCTTTTCATTTGCCTCAATTCCATGCCATTCCCGAAAATGATGAATGGTGGGGTAAAGGGTTTACAGAGTGGGTGAATGTAAAGAAGGCTAAGAGTCTGTATCCCGGACATCAGCAGCCCCGTGTTCCCTTGCGGGGGGATTATTATGACCTAAGCTGTCGGAGCGCAATCCGAAAGCAGATGGATATGGCAAGGGAATATGGTGTCTATGGTTTCTGCTATTATCACTACTGGTTTGACGGTAAGCTACTTTTGGAAAAACCGCTGGAGCTTATGCGTACTATGGAGGATCGGCTGCCCTATTGTTTCTGTTGGGCCAATGAGCCCTGGGCCCGCACCTGGGATGGTCAAGCCAACCATATCCTCATGCCTCAGTACTATGGTGGGGAACAGGAGTGGGAGAAGCACTTCCTATATCTGCTGGATTTTTTTCGGGATGAGGCATATATCAAAAAGGATGGAATGCCGCTGTTGGTGCTGTACCGCACCAATGATATCCCCGACTGTCAGAAAATGATTGAGTATTTTAATACTCGGTGCGTGGAAAGCGGTTTCGCGGGAATCTATCTTGTGGAAGAGCGGAACAGCTTCCAAAAGCAACCATGCTGCCCCAATGCAGATGCAATTTTGGATTTTGAGCCTATGTATACGCTGAAGCAGGCCAGAGGCCGTTTCCGTCGGGCATGGGACAAGGCTGTGAAGGTTTGTTTCAATTTGTTTACAGGTAATCGCTTGCTGGTATACAGTTATGATGCCGTATGGAAAAACATGTTGCGTCGACGCTACCCTCAAGATGGAAAAACTTATTATCGCGGTGGATTTGTTGATTGGGACAATACCCCTCGCAAGGGTAAAAACGGCTTGGTGATTCGTGGCGCGAATCCAAAGAAGTTCCAGCGGTACTTGACCCGTCAGGTGAAGAATGCAGCACAGGCCGGAACGGAGTTCCTGTTTCTCAATGCATGGAATGAATGGGGAGAAGGAACTTACTTGGAGCCGGATGAGCATTGCGGTTACGGCTATTTGGAAGCAATTTCTCATATTACGCAGTGTTGATGGGCACGGCAGCGGTTGGGGCCGAGCCGGGAAAGGATAAATGATATGGAAATAAAACTTTCTGTTGTAATACCCACCTTTAATCGTGTGGAAAAATTGAAAATCTGCCTGGAAAGTCTGATTACAGAAATTGCCGGCAAGCCGGTAGAGTTGCTGATCTCCGACAATGCCTCCACTGACGGTACGCAGGAATTTATGGAGCAGTTTTGTGCCTGTCACCCAGAGGTTATTTATGTGCGTAATAGCGAAAATGTAGGGCCGGATAGAAATTTTTTGAATTGCTACAATTGCGCCACTGGTGAATATGTGTACCTTATGGGTGACGATGATGTGCTGTTAAGTGGCGCTGTTGACGCGATTTTGGAGGCGTTGCAAAGAAAACCTGTTATCCTTCGTTTGAATACCAGCCGTATACTTAGTGCCCAGCCGCTTCAGTATACAGAACCTCTGGTACCGGAGGAGGGGTTGAAGTCTTATGACGATCCTACCGCATTTCTCATGGATATGGGTATATATATTACCTTCATGTCTGCATTTATTTTGCGCAAGGACCTTGTTAGTGCGGTGCCGGACAAGGAGCAATATATTGGCACATATTTTATTCAAAGTCATATTGCTATCCGTACTCTGGCTACTGCCGGTGAGTACTTGTTCTTAACTAAAAATTGCGTGGCGGCAGAGAGCAGCGATGTTCCGTTTGATGTATATTTTGTATGGGGAAAGATGTATGGAAAGCTGCTTCGGGAAGCGGGCGCAGATGCTGGATTAGACAGAAAGCAGCTTCGTGCGCTGCATGAAAATGACTTGAGAAATGGTATTTATGGATTTGTTAGAGGTTTGCGTGTGGATTGCTGGCCCAATAGTAAAACGTGGGATAAGAGAGCAATTATGAATGAGCTTAAGCCCTATGGATTGCTGCGGCTTAAGTATTGGGCAGCGGTGTACTGGCCCATTCCGGTGATCGAAACCATTAAAAAGATACGCAAAAGCATTAAAAAGGCTCTGGGAAGATAAAATGGGAAAACAAAGCATTCAGAAGAACACCGTATATAATGTTATTAAGTCAATATCGTCAATCCTGTTCCCGCTGATTTCTTTTCCCTATGCTTCACGAATGTTACTAACTGACGGCATTGGAAAAGTAAACTTTGGAAATTCAGTTATCAGTTATTTTGCGCTACTGGCCTCGTTGGGTATCTCTACCTACGCGATTCGTGAGTGTGCCAGAGTTCGTGGTGACAGGACGGAATTGAGTAAGACAGCAAGTCAGCTGTTTTCCATTAACATGCTTACCACCCTGGTGTCCTATGCGCTTTTGGCGCTGACGCTGCTGTTTGCCCGCCCGTTGGAGGACTACCGGCTGCTCATTATCGTGCAAAGCTCTGTGATTTTGTTTACCACGCTGGGCGCGGATTGGCTGAATACCGCTATGGAGGACTTCCGGTTTATTACCCTGCGAACGGTGTTTGCGCAGATTCTTTCTCTGGCGCTTATGTTCCTGTTCGTTCATACGCCGGAGCATTATATTCGCTATGCGCTGATCAGTGTGGTTTCCGCCGCTTTTGCCAATGTCACCAATGTGTTCTACCGCCGCAGATACTGCAAGGTGCGTCTGGTGAGAAAAATGGAAGTGCGCCGGCACGCAAAGCCGATTTTCCTGATGTTTTCCCTGGTGCTGACCCAAACGGTCTATGTCAATTCCGATGTTACCATTTTGGGGCTTTTCCATGGTGATCATGAGGTGGGACTTTACAGTACAGCAGTTAAGATTTATACCATTGTCAACACCACCCTGGCATCCGTTGCTCTGGTGCTGATGCCTAAACTGTCTTATTGGTTCTCTGAAAAAAACTACGACGAGGTTAACAAACTTCTTCGTTACGGCTTGAATTTTATTCTGGTGCTGGGCCTGCCTTGCATTGTGGGCTTGAATGCCGTTACCACGGAAATTGTTCACCTAATGGCCGGCGAAGAATTCCTTGGGGCAGTGCCTTCTTTGCATGTGCTCACAATTGCGCTGCTGATGTCCTTCCTCAGTGGCTTTATTGGTAACTTGATTTTGCTGCCATCAGGCAGAGAGGGAATTTGCCTGCGCAACAGCTTGATTTGTGCGCTGGTCAATGCATCCTTAAACCTGATTCTGATCCCGCTGTTTGGCGGCGTGGCGGCTGCAGCCACCACGGCAACGGCAGAAGCTGTTGGCTTCTTCCTGGGTATTCGCTATGTGGAGAAACAGATCAGACTGGGGAGTTTTCAGAAGATGTTGCTGGCGCCCTTGGTGGGCTGCGCAGTGATGATTCTGGTGCTGGCCGGTGTTAAAATGCTGGTAGCCGGTTTAGTTCTGCGCCTGGTGCTGAGCATCGCGCTGAGTATGGTGGTATATTTAGCTGTGTTGCTGCTTATGAAGCATGAATTTACCCTGAATCTTTTGAAAAGAAATAAATAAAACGGATAAAACAGCCCGCAATTCTAAATGATTGCGGGCTGTTTTTATGCAGGCAAAAAGAAAACCGGAGAAAAACAGTTATTTTCCAAGAAAGATGTTGAAATTAAAGCGCTTTTGTGATAGACTTACAAAAGGAATGTTACGCCCATTGAGTTGGGTGTTCATTACAGTAAAATATCCCTTGGCAATCAGCATTTGCTGAAATAACAATAAGGAGATACTGTTATGAAAGTAGTAATTCTGGCAGGCGGTTTGGGAACCAGAATCAGTGAGGAGTCTCAGTTTAAACCCAAGCCCATGATCGAGATCGGCGGCAAGCCCATTTTGTGGCATATCATGAAGGAATACTCCCATTACGGCTTTAATGAGTTTATTATTTGCGCAGGCTATAAGCAGCATGTTATCAAGGAATGGTTTGCTGACTATTTCCTGCACAACAGCGATATTACCTTCGACTTCACCGGCGGTAAGAATGACATGGTCATTCATCAGCAGTTCTGCGAGCCCTGGAAGGTTACGGTCGTGGATACCGGTTTGAACACCATGACCGGCGGCCGCATTAAGCGCATCCAGCGCTATGTGGGCAATGAGACCTTCCTCATGACCTATGGCGATGGCGTATGCGATGTGGATATTGCCGAGTTGGTGAAATTCCATAAGGAGCATGGCAAGCTGGCAACCCTGACCGCCGTTATGCTGGATCAGGAGAAGGGCGTGCTGGACATCAGCGAGGACGGTTCTGTTAAGGCTTTCCGTGAAAAGAGCCGCAGAGACACCGCCCCCATCAATGCCGGCTACATGGTTTTGGAGCCTACGGTGTTTGACCTGATCGATGGTGATGATACCGTGTTTGAGCGCAAGCCCTTGGAAACCTTGGCAAAGCAGGGCGAGCTGATCAGCTACCTGCACCGCGGTTACTGGCAGTGCATGGATACTAAGCGGGAAATGGAAAAACTGGAAGCGCATCTGGAAAGAGGCACTGCCCCCTGGAAGAAGTGGGCGGACTAATGGGAGGAAACCATGTTCGATATTGGATTTTATAAGGACAAGCGGGTGCTGGTTACCGGCCATACCGGATTTAAGGGGACCTGGCTGTGCCGCATGCTGGTAAATGCCGGCGCTGAGGTCACCGGCTATTCTCTGGAGGCACCCACTAACCCCAATTTGTTTGCTTTGGCTGGCTTGGAAGACAAGATGACCAGTGTCATCGGCGATGTCCGTGATCTGAAGCACATGATGGATGTGTTCCGAAAAGCGCAGCCGGAGATCGTTCTCCATCTGGCTGCCCAGCCCATTGTCCGTGACAGCTATAAAGATCCCCATTACACCTACGAAACCAATGTGATGGGCACGGTAAACCTGCTGGAATGTGTTCGCGCCACCAAGTCCGTGAAGAGCGTTTTGAATGTGACCACCGATAAGGTTTATCAGAACAATGAGTGGTGCTGGGGCTACCGGGAAAATGAGCCGCTGGACGGCTTTGATCCCTACTCCAACTCCAAGTCCTGCTCTGAATTGGTTACCCATAGCTATAAGAATAGTTTCTTTGCTGATGGCAGTGTGGCAATTTCCACCGCCAGAGCCGGCAATGTAATCGGTGGCGGCGACTTTGCCAATGACCGGATCATTCCGGACTGTATCCGCGCCATGGCAGCGGGCAAGTCCATTATTGTCCGCAATCCTCATTCCACCAGACCGTATCAGCATGTGCTGGAGCCTCTGGGCGTGTATCTGATGATCGCGGCAAAGCAGCATGAGGATATTCGTTTTGCCGGTTACTACAATGTAGGCCCGGATGATTGCGACTGTGTCACCACCGGCAATCTGGTGGACCTGTTCTGCAGCAAGTGGGGCGAGGGCGCATCCTGGGAGAATGTGGCGGAAGCCAACGCACCCCATGAAGCAAACTTCCTGAAACTGGATTGCAGCCTGGTGAAGGCTACCTTTGGCTGGAAGCCTCGCTGGCACATGGATGAATGTATGGAAATGACTTGCCGTTTCGGTAAGGTATGGCTTTCCGGTGGGGATATTCCCGGGGAAATGGACCAGGAAATTAAAGAATTTTTGGGGGTTTAAACCATGGCTATTTGGAAAAACGAAGCAGAAGCCAGAGAGCAGATTAAGGCTCTGGTGGCGCAGTATTATCACGATTTTAAGGAAAAGAAGGACGCATTCAAGCCCGGTGACCGTATCACCTATGCTTCCCGTGTTTTTGATGAGAAGGAAATGTGCGCGCTGACCGACGCAACTCTGGATTTCTGGCTGACCACCGGCCGCTTTGCCGATGAGTTCGAGGCTGAGTTTGCTAAGTGGATTGGTGTGAAGTTTGCCCATTTGGTTAACAGTGGTTCTTCCGCTAACCTGATTGCATTCATGACCCTGACCGCTCCCGAACTGGGCGAGCGTCAGATTCGTCCCGGTGATGAGATCATTACCGTGGCCTGCGGTTTCCCCACTACTGTCACTCCTGCTATTCAGTATGGCGCAGTGCCTGTTTTTGTGGATATGACCGTTCCTCAGTACAATATCGATGTTTCCCAGCTGGAGGCTGCTCTCAGCGAGAAGACCAAGGCTGTCATGATCGCCCATACTCTGGGTAATCCCTTTGATCTGTCTGCTGTTAAGGCTTTCTGCGAGAAGCATAATCTGTGGCTGGTAGAAGACAACTGCGATGCTCTAGGCACTCAGTATACCATTGACGGCGAGACCCGCTTCTCCGGCACTTGGGGCGACATCGGTACTTCCAGCTTCTATCCTCCCCACCACATGACCATGGGTGAGGGTGGCTGTGTTTACACCAACAATCCTAAGCTGCACCGGCTGATTCTCAGCTTCCGTGACTGGGGTCGTGATTGCATCTGTCCCTCCGGTCAGGATAATTTCTGCAAGCACCGCTTTGAAGGTCAGTACGGCGAGCTACCTAAGGGCTACGATCACAAGTATGTTTACAGCCACTTTGGCTACAACCTGAAGGTTACCGATATGCAGGCAGCTGTTGGCTGTGAGCAGCTGAAGAAGTTCCCCAGCTTTATTGAGCGCCGCCGTCACAACTGGGATCGCCTGCGCGCAGCTCTGGAGCCCGTTGCCGATAAGCTGATTCTGCCCGAGGCAGCACCCAACAGCCGTCCTTCCTGGTTCGGTTTTCTGATTTCCGTGAAGGAAGACAGCGGCCTGGACCGTAACACTGTGACCCGTTATATTGAGGATCACAATGTGCAGACCCGTCTGCTGTTCTCCGGCAATCTGATTAAGCATCCCTGCTTCGATCAGATTCGCGGCACCGCTGCATACCGTGTGGTGGGCGATCTGAAGGTTACCGATTTCATCATGAATAATACCTTCTGGGTAGGCGTTTACCCCGGTATGACCGACGACATGATCGACCACATGGCAAAGGTCATCATTGATGCTGTTAACGCATGAAATGGGTGATGAATAAGCTCGGCGTACACAGTGCGTCGGACTTCTGGAAGCTGGTGTGGCAGTTCATTAAGTTTGGCATGGTAGGTGTTAGCAACACCTTGGTCAGTATGGCGGTGTACTACCTGTTTTTGTGGATCGATGAAGATCTGTATATGGTAGGCAGCATACTGGGTACCATCGTCAGCATAGCCAATGCCTTTATCTGGAATGATCTGTTTGTATTCACCGGCAATTCTAAGGATTTCAAGAGTGTGATGACCCGCCTTGGCAAGACTTATGTCAGCTACGGCGGGACATCCCTGCTTTCCAATGGATTACTTTGGCTGGAGGTTGCCCTCTTTAACGTTGGTAAAGTTTGGGCCCCGGTGATCAATCTGCTGATCACCATTCCTTTGAATTACTTGATCAACAAATTCTGGACATTTAAGAAGCAGGATCAATAAAATGGCGGAGAGAAAGCTTATGAAAAAAACTTGTTTGAATGGAAAATGTTCAACTATTCTGAATGCAACACCCAGAAGATTGGTAATGGATTTGTTGATTTGTTTTCAGATAATTTCCATAATATCAATTATTTTTTCAAATGGTGTTATGTCTGGTAGCCTGTTTTGGAGCGGAAACTCCGCAGCAGTGTTCCCTGATGTAATGGAAACTGCTTTCCAATCTTATGAATTACGGCCTTATGAAACCGGGGCAATATATCCCCCGTTAGTTTATGTGGTATTCCACGTGTTCACTTGGTTTTTGCCGGAAAGTTTTTTTTCTGGCATGAATCTGGATAATTGGGGCGAATTGTGGAATAAAGCAACCATGACCCAGCAGGGACACGGTATTACAGTTGTATTCCTGTGCATTAGTGCTTTTTTGCTGTATATTGCATTGCGCGATTTTGTGTGCGAACATGGAGATGTGGGCTTAAAGCCGTTATTGTGGATTACATTTACCTGTGCGCCCATGCTTTTTTTGATAGAACGTGGAAACATTCTTCTTCTGATGATGGCTCCGCTGTTGTATTTTTGTGCCAATTATCGTTCAGAAAGAACCTGCAAGCGGATGCTGGCATATCTATGCCTTGCATTGGTAGTTTCATTTAAGATATATCCTGTGTTTTTAGGCCTGCTATTGTTATCTGATTCTCAAGTGAAAAAGAAAGGCCGTGCAGTTGCATGCTGTGTGACCATGGGTATAGTAGCGTTTTTGTTGCCGTTTGCGCTGACGGGTGGAATGAATTCCTTCTGGATGCTTCTGGGTAATATTGAAAAATACACGGGTGCTTCCTTCAATATGTTTGGATTGGGAGACAAAGTGAATCTCGGAAATACAGTAAAGATATTTTTGTCACTGTTCTTTCAAAAACCATTTTTTGAAGATACTCCTAGAGTTCAGATGGCACAGAATATTGCGGTGGTTGTTTCTATTTTAGTTGGTGTTGCAAGTGCATTTCTTAACAGGCAGCGTTGGAAGAAAATTGCTAGTTTAGTTTTAGTTTTTGTGATGCTACCTTCTTTCTCTGTTCGTTACAATATGGTGTACATGATTATTCCTTTGGCATTCTTCTTTTATGAGCCTAATAGGAAGGGAGTTCTGCCTTGGGTGTACGCGGTATTGTTTGCGTTATGTCTCGCACCCATGGCTTTTGGTGTGTTTTCCATATATAACACATATAACTTTAAATGCGCCTTGAATTTATCCACAATTGTTCCGTCCTTTACAATGCCAATTATGCTTGCGGTGCTTGTTTGCGATGGCTTTGTTTCTCGTATTAAGCATAATACGGAAGTGATTGAGGCAGATGAGGTGCTGGAGCAGGCAGTGAAGAGAATATGCACTTTGCGGTATTACGGCATACTTGCGTTTTCTGCAGTAGCCTTTGCTTTGCTGACCAGTTGGCTGACAAGGCTTGCTATGGCGGCGTTATATTAATGAAGCAATATGGATGCAGGGAAAGCGGAAGGTTTTCCCTGTATCCTTCTAAATTAGGAGGATTTCGATGAAACAAAGACTGGCAGATTATGTGGCTGACTTTCTGGCTGCCAAGGGTGTAACCGATGTGTTTTCTGTGGTCGGTGGCGGTGCTATGCACCTCAACGATGCCCTGGGACACCATGAATCCTTGCATGTAACCTATAACCATCACGAGCAGGCCTGCGCCATTGCGGCGGAGGCCTATGCCCGTTTGGATAATAAAATCGCAGCCCTGTGCGTGACTACCGGCCCTGGCGGCACCAATGCCCTTACCGGCGTGGTAGGTGGCTGGCTGGATTCGATTCCTATGTTTGTCATCAGCGGACAGGTGCGTTATGACACCACCGCCCGGTATGCTTTGCAGTTTACCGGTGAGCCGCTGCGTGCTATGGGCGACCAGGAGTATGATATTGTTAAGTCCGTGGAGCCTATGACCAAGTTTGCCTATATGGTGGAGGATCCCAAGAAAATTCGTTGGGCGCTGGAAAAAGCATGGCATCTGGCAAACACAGGCCGTCCCGGCCCTGTTTGGATTGACATTCCTGTGAATTATCAGGGCGGTTTTATCGAAACCGACGAACTGGAAGGCTATGATCCTGCCGAAGATGATGCAAAGCTTCCTCCCGCCGTTTCTGATGATGTGATCGCAACGGTGTTGGAGAAGATTCGCAATGCCAAGCGCCCTGTGTTCCACGCAGGCTATGGCATTCGCCTGTCCGGTGGTTATAAAGCCTTCCGGGAAGTAATGGAGAAGCTGAACATTCCTGTGGTGACCTACTGGAATGCAGTTGACCTCATCGAGGACGAGCATCCTCTGTACTGTGGCCGTGCCGGCAATATGGGCGACCGTCCCGGCAACTGGGCTATTCAGAACGCCGACCTCATTCTGGCTGTCGGTACCCGTATTTCTATCCGTCAGGTTGGTTACAACTGGAAGACCTGGGCCCGTGAGGCTGAGGTCATTATGGTGGATGTGGATAAGGCTGAGTTGAAGAAGCCTACTTTGCACGTGGAAATGCCTGTTTGGGCAGATGCCAAGGACTTCCTTACCAAGCTGGCAGCCGCCGCAGAGGACAAGGTTTCTGAAGAAGGCCTGTGGCAGGAAACCTGCCGCCGCTGGAAGCGGGAATATCCTGCCGTTCTGCCCCGTCAGTGGGAGGAAAATGGCGAAACCGCCAATGTGTATGCCTTTGTCCGTTATCTCAGTAGCCGTCTGCCGGAAAACAGCTTGACCGCAGTTTCCAACGGCGCATGCTGCGTGGTTGGTAACCAGGCCTATGTCATTCAGAAGGGCAGCCGTATGCACAACAACAGCGCGGTTGCTTCCATGGGTTACGGTTTGCCCGCTGCCATCGGTACTTGCGTTAGCGGTGACAACAGAACAACGATTTGCCTTGAGGGTGACGGCTCTATTATGATGAATCTGCAGGAATTGCAGACCATTTTGACCAACAAGCTTCCCATTAAGGTGTTTTTGATCAATAATAACGGTTATCACTCCATTCGTCTGACTCAGACCAATTTGTTCAGCCATCATTGCAAGGTGGGCATTGGCGAGGAGTCCGGTGACCTGTCCTTCCCCAAGTTTGAACTGCTGGCTAAGGCTTTTGGTTATCCCTATTTGTCTGCCCATTCCAATGCGGAAATGAAACAGGCTGTGGACACCGCTTTGGCTATGGACGGCCCGGTGTTCTGCGAGATCTTTACAGATACCCAGCAGGTTTGGGAGCCTAAGTCCAGCACAAAGCGTCTGGAAGATGGCACATTGGTATCTCCTCCCTTGGAGGATCTGGCGCCCTTCCTGCCCCGTGAGGAGCTGGAAAAGCAGATGTTTATTCCGATGATTGAGGATGTATAACACTATGTATAAAATAGTTATTACCGGTGCTACCAGCTTTCTTGGCAGATATCTAATCAATGAACTTAAAAAGAGAAATGTGCAGATTTATGCCATTATTCGTCCTACCAGCGCACACGCACACATGTTTGATGGAGATCCTTCTGTGATTAGTGTGCTTAAAAATATGGATGATGTAGAAGGATGGAGTCAGGAGATTGGTGCTGCGGATGGTTTTCTGCACTTAGGTTGGGATGGTGTGGGTGCAGCAGGCCGTAGTGATATGAATATTCAAAATAAGAATGTTCAGGATGCGGTTAATTGTATGTATGGCGCAGCAAATCTGGGCTGCAAGAAGTTTTTATTTGCGGGCAGTCAAGCGGAGTATGGACCTAAAATAGAGGTTATTCGGGAGACTGACTCTTGCGAACCGGTAATTAATTACGGAAAAGGTAAGTTGATGGTCTGCGAGAAGCTTTCTGAACTTTCTCAAAAATTGAGCATTACCTATTACCATACCCGTATATTTAGTGTTTATGGAACTGGTGACCATCCCTGGGCGCTTGTTAGTGCATGTATACGTACCCTGTGTGCAGGAGAACAGATGAAGCTGTCTTCTTGCAGACAGTATTGGAACTATATCCATGTTTTGGATGCTGCAAGGGATTTGTGTGCGTTATTGTTCAGTGATGCTTCTGCGGGAATTTACAATGTGGCTAGCCGTGACACCAGAGAACTGAAGGCTTTCGTAGAGGAAATACACAAAGCGTGTAGAGAGTTTGGAAGCTGTGCATATGGTAGTTATGATCCGTCGGAGAAACCGGTTAGCTTGATGCCTGACGTAAGCCGTTTGCAAGGCGCAATCGGTATGTTGGAAGAAATATCGTTTGAAGAAGGAATTCGTGAAATGGTAGCGCATTATCGAGCTACGGGAGAATTATGATTATGAGAGCATTTGTGTTTGAAGCTCCGGGAGTGGTGCGGTGGAAGGAAATTGAAAAGCCTGCACTTCAGCAACCTTATGGGGTGTTGTTACGACCTGTGGCATTGGCTCCGTGTTCTTCTGATGTGCATACCGTATATGGTGGCGGTATGCCTAAACAAGAAAATCATGTATTAGGGCATGAGTGTATTGCCCGTGTGGTGGAAGTTGGGGAGCTTGTGCAGGATTTTAAGCCTGGTGACTTAGTAGCAGTTCCCGCAATTACACCCAATTGGCGTGCGGTTGCCATTCAAGAGGGAAATGACCGCCACGCAGAGGACCATTTTTCCGGTCACCGTTTAGGTCGGACATGGCCTGGAACATTTTCGGAATATTTTGCTTTGCCAGATGCGGATACAACATTGGCACATGTGCCGGAGGGTATGAGCCTGGAACAGGCATTAATGTGTGTTGATGTAATGACAACCGGTTTTACAGGTGCGGAGTATGCCCATATTAAAACTGGCGATACTGTTTGCGTTATGGGAATTGGACCTATCGGATTAATGGCAATTGCCGGCGCGGCCCACATGGGTGCAGCAAGAATTATTGCGGTTGGAACCCGTCCTGTTTGCTGTGATCTGGCGCTAAAATATGGTGCCAATGAGATTATCGATTATCGAAATGGTGATGTGGTTCAGCAGGTGTTGGATATGACCAACGGAATCGGACCGGACTCTGTGATTTTGGCCGGTGGTGGCGATGAGGTGTTTACTCAGGCCGTTGACATGGTTCGCTACGGCACTGGTACAGTAAGCAATGTGAATTATTACGGAGGAACAGGTTTTCTTCAGTTCCCTAAATTTAGCGGTGGGCGTGGTATGGCTGGAAAAACCATACATACAGAACTTGCTAAGGGAGGCAGAGCCAGAATTCAGCGCATGATGAATATGGTGAGCTATGGCAGGGTGGACCCTGCACCGTTGGTAACCCATAGTTTTTGTGGTTTTGAGAATCTTGAAAATGCTTTGGCACTTATGAAAGAAAAGCCCAGAGACTTAATAAAAGTTATGGTGAAGGTGGAGGATTGACAGATGAAAAATTGCATTGTGTGCGGCGCTCCCCTTACGGGAGAACCTTTGTTGTGTTGTTCGAATATGCCTGCCAGTGCGCAGGATATTCCTACCCTGGAGCAGTTGCCCGAGGATGAAGGCATTGACCTGAATCTTTGCCAATGCCCCGGTTGCGGTTTGGTGCAATTTGACTGTGAACCTGTTAACTATTATCGGGATGTGATTCGTGCAGGTGGCTATAGTACTACGATGGTGGAACTTCGCCGTAGTCAGTACACGCATTTTTTGGACAAGTGTGATTTAAAGGGCAAGAAAATTGTTGAAGTTGGTTGTGGCCAAGGTGAATTCCTGAAGGTTTTAACAGAATTTCCTGTGGATGTCTACGGCATAGAGCACAAGGCGGATCTGGTAAAAATGGCTCAGGAAAAGGGTCTGAATGTTGTTCAGGGTTTCACGGAAACGGAAGAAACGATTATTCCCGGTGCACCCTTTGATGCATTTTTGTCTTTTAATTTTATGGAACATCAGCCTTATCCCAATACTATGATGAAGTGTATTTACAACAATCTGGTGGATGGTGGCTATGGATTGATTACAGTACCTAGTTTTGAGTATATTCTTGAACATGATGGATTTTATGAGCTGCTTCGTGATCATATTGCCAATTATACACAGGATGCGCTGCGCTTTTTGGTAGAACGCAATGGTTTTACTATGTTGGAGTGTAAACGTATCAATCGAGACACATGGGAAATGATTGTGCAGAAAAAGCCGAGAGTAGATGTGACTGGGCTGGTACGCAATTTTGAATTGCTGAGTCGTCAGATGAATGAATATGTAGATAGTCGTGTGGCGCAGGGCAAGAAGGTTGCTGTATGGGGTGCTAGTCATCAAGGGTTTACGGCTGTTTCTACTACGGGTGTGGGAGATAAGATTTCCTATATTATTGATTCTGCACCCTTTAAGCAAGGAAAATATGCCCCTGCATCCCATACAAAAATTGTATCTCCGGATCATTGGTTCCAGGAGAAGGTTGAATCGATCCTAATTGTTGCACCGGGTTATACCGATGAAATTGCGAACATTATTCGTACCCGTTACGGGAGCCAAGTGGAAATTGCGGTACTTCGTACTGCGGAAATAGAACTTTTGGAGAATTAATGTATATGAAAAAGATTAGTGTGGTAATTCCTTGTTATAATGAGGAAGAAAATGTAGGTCCTATTTGCAATGCAGTAGTAGAATTGTTTGAGGGCGTTTTGTGTCGTTACGACTATGAAATTGTGTTTGCGGAAAACTGCTCTGTAGATAATACCCGCGCTGCTATAAAACAGTTGTGCCAGAAGAATCCTCGTGTAAAGGCTATTTTTAACGCACAAAATTTTGGGCAGTTTAACAGCCCTTACCACGCTATGATGCAGACAACAGGTGATTGTACCATACTTATGGCTGCTGATTTTCAAGATCCTCCGGCTATGATTCCCAGGTTTGTTGAGGAGTGGGAAAATGGAGGCTATCAGGTGGTATGCGGTATTAAAACATCCAGCAAAGAAAGTTCTCTGATGTATTTCCTTCGGGGCTGTTACTATAAAACTATTAAGAAGATGAGTTCGAAGGAACAGATTCAGCAGTTTACCGGTTTTGGACTTTATGATAAGCGGTTCATTCAGACCATGCAAAAACTGGATGATCCGGTCCCTTTCCTTCGGGGCATTGTGGCAGAATACGCCAGCAATCGTAAGGAGCTGGAATATGAGCAGCCTCAACGCCGTGCAGGTAAGACCAGCAACAACTGGAAGACCCTGTACGATGCCGCCATGCTCAGCTTTACCAGCTACACCAAGACTTTGTTGCGGTTGCCCGCCATTCTGGGCGCAATTGTGGCCTGCCTGAGTTTTGCAGGTTTAATTGCTTACCTGATTGTGGCAATTATTATGAACTGTGTCAGCATGGCAGATATTACCTTGCCTGTGGTGGGTATGTTTGCCGGTGTGCAGCTGTTCTTCATCGGCATGATCGGTGAGTACATACTGGTTATGAATGAGCGGCTTAAGAACCGCCCCTTGGTAGTGGAAGAAACCCGATTGAACTTCACAGTAGAAAAAGAATTAACAAAGGTATAAAAATCCCCCGAAGTCTTAATGACTTCGGGGTTTAATAATTGTGTGTAAAAACCTGTGTATTTATCAGTTGCAAACGCAACAACCCTGTGCTACAATGATTCCATATTACACAAAAGGAGTGTGAAAAACATGCTTACAAGAGAGGTATGTCAGCGGGTTCTGCAAAAGGCCGTATCCACCGGTGCGGACTATGCGGAAATTTTCGCTGAGAACACCGTCAACCATTCTATTAATATGATCGCTAACAAGGTGGATTCCATTAAGGATTCCGTAATTGCCGGCGCTGCGGTTCGTGTTTACAAGGGAATGCGTAGCGTTATGGCTACCACCGTGGACACCACAGAGGAGGGTCTGCTTCGTTGCGCCGGCAAGGCTGCGGAGGCTCTGGGTGAGGGTACGGCGGCCATGGACATCGTGTTGAAGGAACAGGTGCTGGCAAATATCCATCCTGTGCGCATTGCACCTGTGTCCGTCTCCAACAAGGAAAAGGTAGCGGTGCTGAAGGAAGGCTATTTTGCTGCCAAGGATTATAATGAGGCCATTACCCAGGTCAGCGGCACACTGCTGGATGTGGATCATAATATCCTCGTTGCCAATACTGAGGAGTTGTACACCCAGGATCGGCAGATCCGCACTCGTATGTCCATCAGCGCTGTGGCAGAGCTGAACGGTGAAACACAGACCGGTTCCTTCAACCCCGGTCGCTGCATGGGTATGGAAATGTTTGATGAGGTGAATCCCAAGGATGTGGGTGTTCATGCTGCCCGTCAGGCAGTGATTATGGCCGGAGCAGGCTATTGCCCTGCCGGTGTGATGCCCGTTGCCATTGACAATGGCTTTGGCGGTGTTATCTTCCATGAGGCCTGCGGTCATTCTCTGGAGGCCAGCTCTGTGGCATACGGTAGAAGTCAGTTTGCTGGTAAGCTGGGCGAGAAGATCGCCAATGAGAAGGTTACCGCTATTGATGATGGCACCATCCCCAACGCTTGGGGTTCTATCAATATTGACGATGAAGGTACACCCGCCAGAAAGAATGTGCTGATTGAGAATGGCGTGCTGAAGTCTTATATGATTGATAAATTCAATGGCAGACGCATGGGCATGGCATCCACTGGCAACGCCCGGCGCCAGAGCTATGCCTATACTCCCACCTCCCGTATGACCAACACTTATATTGCTCCCGGTACCGATAAGAACGAGGATATCATCGGTTCTATTGAGTATGGCCTGTATGCCAAGGAAATGGGCGGCGGCAGTGTGAATCCTGTCACCGGTGAGTTTAACTTTGCAGTTAATGAGGGTTACCTCATCCGTAACGGCAAGATTTGCGAGCCTGTCCGTGGCGCCAGCCTGGTGGGTAAGGGCAGTGATGTGATCCAGAACATCGACATGGTCGGTACGGATCTGGATATGGGTCAGGGTATGTGCGGCTCTTCCAGCGGCAGTGTTCCCACTAATGTGGGTCAGCCCCTCATTCGTGTGTCCAGCATCACCGTGGGCGGCAGATAAGGAGGTAGCGCAATGGATTTTGTAACATTTAAAAACGCGGTAATTGCCAAGGCAGAAGCCATGGGCATTGCGGATTATGAGCTTTATTACCAGGCTGCAGAGTCCACCTCTGTCAGCGCCTTTAAGCATGAATTAAATCAGTTTACCAGCTCCATTGAGGGCGGTGTGTGCTTCCGTTGTATTGTGAACGGCAAAATGGGATACGCATCCACGGAGGAACTTTCCGCTGCACAGGCGGAGGCCGTGGTGGAGCGGGCGGTAGACAATGCCTCCGTTCTGGAAGCTGACGAGCCGGTATTCCTGGGCGAGGGTGGCAAGACCTATCAGGAGATCACCCGTAAGCCCTATCCCATGCCCGCAACGGATGCGCTGATTGCCAAGGTTCTGGCAACTCAGGAGGAAATCTATGCTGCAAATCCTGCAGTTATTGACGGTTCTTCCACCCAGGGCGTCAGTGAACGCAGCGAGGTAGCCATTGTGAACTCCAAGGGTTTGGATCTGCATAGCGAAACTGTGCTTACCGGTTTGATAGTAGCCGCAGTGGTTACAGATGGCAAGGAAATGGCCAATGACTATCAGATTAAGCTGGATGATTTAAATACTGTTGATTCTAAGGCATTGACTAAGAAGGCAGCAGAAAGCGCCCTGGGAAAGCTTGGCGGCGATGTGGCGCCTACCGGTCAGTATCCTGTTGTGTTTGATCCCGAAGCTATGTCTGACCTGCTGAGTACCTTCTCCGGCGTGTTCTCCTCTGAGGCAGCGCAGAAGGGCTTGAGCAAGCTGGCGGACAAAGAGGGAGAAGTGATTGCCTCTCCTGTGGTGACTTTGGTGGATGATCCTTTCCATAAGGATAGCCCCATGAATCACGCCTTTGATGCAGAGGGCAGCCCCACTTATACTAAGAATGTGATTGAAAACGGTGTGTTCAAGACCCTGCTGTATAATCTCAAAACGGCAGCGGTAGCCGGTAAGGAAACCACCGGTAATGCCTCCAAGGCAGGTTACGATTCTCCTGTGGGCATCCGTCCCTTTACCATGTATCTGGCAGGTGGCAATCTGACCGAGGAAGAATTGCTGGCTAAGGCAGGAAACGGCGTGTATATCAATTCTCTGGGCGGCCTGCATGCCGGCGCAAATCCCATTACCGGCGACTTCTCCCTGCAGAGCGCCGGCTTCATGATTGAGGACGGGAAGAAAACTACAGCGGTGAAATCCTTCACTGTGGCGGGTAACTTCTATGAGATGCTGAAGAATATTGTAGCAGTTGCCAATAATGTTGAACTGCCGGGAATGGCATCCTTCGGCGCACCCAGTGTGCTGGTGGAGGGACTCTCCGTAGCGGGAAAATAAAGTTAAGAATATGCCTGCAGGTATACTGCAGGCATATTTTGTATTGCAAGAAGCTGAAAAACTTGTTGCAATTTTGGGAATTAATCAAAACCACAAAACGCAATAAATATACGGAAATCATGCAAAAAAGTTAAATAATATCGTAGAAAATAAAGAAAAATTGCATATAAACGCAGGATATCGGGAACATATGTGCAATTTGTTGAAAACGCACATGAAATACGCCTCGCTGGGACTTGCAATTTGTGCGGCTTTTTTGGCATAATATGATTGTATTACGGAGATATTTTTGTTAAAATAATACCATATTATCCCGAGGAGGTAATTTTATGAGTTATGTGGATGACATCCTTGAAAAGGTAAAGCAGCAAAATCCGTCTCAGCCGGAATTTCACCAGGCGGTACAGGAGGTTTTGGAATCCCTGCGGCCTGTAATTGATAAAAATGAGACGCTTTATCGCAGAGAGGCCTTGTTGGAGCGATTGACTACACCGGAGCGCTGTATTATGTTTCGTGTTCCCTGGGTGGATGACAACGGTCAGGTGCAAGTGAATAACGGTTACCGGGTGCAGTTTAACAGTGCGATTGGTCCATACAAGGGTGGCTTGCGGTTTCATCCCAGCGTGAATCTAAGCGTCATTAAATTTTTGGGGTTTGAGCAGGTGTTTAAAAATTCTCTGACCGGTTTGCCCATGGGCGGCGGCAAGGGCGGTTCAGATTTTGATCCCAAGGGCAAGTCCGATGGGGAAATCATGCGTTTTTGTCAGAGTTTTATGATGGAACTGTATCACCATATTGGTGCAGATACCGATGTGCCTGCAGGAGATATTGGCGTGGGTGCCAGAGAAATTGGTTATTTGTTTGGCTGCTATAAGCGGTTGAAAAACACTTTTGAGGGTGTACTCACGGGCAAAGGGTTGCCCTTTGGCGGTTCCAAGGCTCGCACACAGGCCACCGGTTATGGCTTGTTGTATTTGACCCAGGAAATGCTTCGCTGGAACGGGCATGACATTGCAGGGAAAAGGGTAGCGGTTTCCGGCGCAGGAAATGTGGCGATCTATGCCATTGAAAAGGCATGGCAAATGGGTGCAAAGCCTGTTACCTGTTCTGATTCCACCGGTTGGATTTACGATCCGGAGGGAATTGACGTGGCGCTGTTGCGAAAGGTTAAGGAGGAATGCCGGGCAAGGCTTACGGAATATGTCAAGGAACGCCCGAATGCGATTTATCGTGAGGACGGTAATGTGTGGGCGGTGCCCTGTGATATTGCTTTGCCCTGCGCTACCCAAAATGAATTGCAGTTGACGGATGCCCAGGCGCTGGTAGGCCATGGCTGTATTGCGGTTGCTGAGGGCGCCAATATGCCAACGACTATGGAAGCTACCCGCTATCTGCAGGAAAGCGGTGTGCTGTTCTGCCCGGGCAAGGCGGCCAATGCCGGCGGCGTAGCAACCTCCGGTCTGGAAATGAGCCAGAATTCTCAGCGTATGAGCTGGAGTTTTGAAGAGGTGGATTCAAAGCTGAAAGGTATCATGGTTGATATTTTCCACAGTATTGATGAGGCAGCCCGGGCGTATGACTGCGAGGGCGACTATGTGACCGGCGCCAACATTGCAGGTTTTTCCAAGGTGGCAGAGGCTATGCTGGCCCAGGGTGTAATTTAATACAGAAAACACGGCAGGGATCTATCCTGCCGTGTTTATCTTTGGAAAGTTATAATTTTGGGAAACTGGACAGGTCCTGTAGAATAGGCTTTCTGTGGGGGTGATAACTTGATTGCAGCAGTATGGCTCATGTTAAGCGGATTGCTGTATTCTCTGCAGCTACAAACCGGTTCTTTCCCAAAACCGCTGACAGAGAAAGAGGAGGCGTATTATCTGGCCCTGTCTGCCAAAGGAGATCTGGATGCAAGGAATATACTGATCGAACGAAATCTGCGCCTGGTGGCCCACATTATGAAAAAATATTATGCGGTGGTGTCCGACCAGGAGGACCTGATCTCCATTGGAACCATTGGACTCATTAAGGGAATTACCACATTTGATGCCAGCAAGGGTGCAAGGCTGGCTACCTATGCAGCCAGATGTGTGGAAAATGAGATTCTTATGCATTTTCGCGCTCAGAAGAAAACCAGTCAGGATGTATCTCTTTCCGATTATATCGACACGGGCAATGACGGCGCTGCGCTGTCACTTATGGATGTGGTAAGTGATGAAGAAGATCTTCTGGAACGGGTCAGCAATCGGGAAGCAGTACGCCTTATGTGCCGGGCGGTGGATGAAATCCTTACGCCTCAGGAGCGGCAGGTGATTGTACTGCGCTACGGATTGGGCAGCGGAAAGACCTGCCGTCAACGGGAGGTTGCAGAAATAACGGGCATTAGTCGTAGTTATGTGTCGAGAATTGAGAAAAAAGCGCTGAAAAAATTAAAAATGGCACTGGAATGAAAGAAAATGCTATTGCAAGATAGGGGAATTGAAGGTATAATTGGAGCATTGTGAAAGAAAGGAGAGTAGAGTATGCGTTATTCCAATTTGCATAACCATACGGTGTTTTCAGACGGTATTCATACCGTAGAGGAAAATGTGGCAGCCGCCCAGGCAAAGAATATGCGCTCCTTGGGTTTTTCTGATCATAGCTTCACTGCCTGCGATACCAGCTACTGCATGAAGAAATCACAGTATGAACTATATTTGAAAACCATCCGTGAGGCGCAGAAAACCAGTACGATCCCGCTGTATGCTGGTTTGGAGCTGGACTACTATTCCGAAGACGATTACAGCGCTTTTGATTATATCATCGCATCTGTTCATTACATTATCAAAGACGGTGTTTGCCATGCCATTGAACATTCTCTGGAGCAGCAGCTTACCTGCATTCGGGATGCTTTCGGAGGTAATGTATTGGATATGGTCAGATGCTATTTTGATCAGCTTTGTGAGCATGTGGAACGGGTAAACCCTACTTTTGTGGGCCATTTTGATGTGATTACCAAATTCTCCATTATGCCCGAAGAGGATGACCGGTATTTGCAGATAGCAGAAGATGCCCTGAAGCAGATCATCAAGACCTGTCCCTATATTGAGATCAATACCGGCGCTGTGGCAAGAGGCATTCGCAAGCTGCCCTGTCCCGGAGACTATCTCTGGGATATCATTTGCAGGGAAGGCGGCAGACTTTTACTCAATGCGGATTCTCACCGGGTAGAAAACCTTACCTTTGGGTTTGACGAAGTGGCTCAGCGGCTGAAAAAACACAGCATTAACCGGATTTACATGTTTAATGGCAAGGGCTTTGATTCGGTTGCTCTATAAAAACACCTCCGACCTGCAAATGCGTAAGGTCGGAGGTGTTTGATTGTATAAGAATACCACCGGCTGTGCCGGTGGTTCCAAAAAGCTTTCGCTATGCCCAGTCCCAACCCGGCGGAAAGCCTCACTTGTGCAAAGGGAGGTGGGCAAAATCTCTGATTTTGCTCGGAGGGATTGCTCTAATAGTGACAATCCCCCAGTCACCGCAATGTGGTGACAGCCCCCTTTACACAAGAGGGGCCTTCAGTGGGCACCTAACCGCCTCTGCGGTGGTAAGGCACTATACGCAAAAGAAAGAAAATTGATGAGCCTATAGGATCGGCAGGTAAAAGGCCCTAAGGGGGAGCTGTGCATACCACCGGCACGGGCGGTGGTTATGATTGTCTCTATGGAGTATAGGGTCCTTTTTTGAAGGGCTTGCCTCTATGGAGTATAGGGTCCTTTTTTGAAGAACTCATATTCCTTTCCATTTTTACAGCGCAAGGACTTTCCTCCATGGTTGCTTGCGCGTTTCCTCCAATTTTTCTTATTGGATGCTGCCGGCGGGTAAAAACCCGCCGGCAATCATCAACTAAGCACAAAAACAATCTAAATTTTACTATAAAAACAAAAATAAAGGAGATTTTGCTTATGAGTAAGACTATGTTCAACCGTAATTGCGATTTTGATATGGACTTTGTCCGTCCCGTTAACCGCAAGCGCAGTAAGCGCTGGCTGTCCGATGAAACCAGACTGCTCAATAAATACGGTTTGAGCACAAGGTACATGGACATGTACGCCGCCTGACTTAATTTCAGAAAGGAGTGTTGCTGATGCAGCAAATTATTGATATTACCAAAACCTACTATTGCAGCTGGGAACAGCTGATTCTATATATAACCCAGAAGTTGGCTTTCTACACCCGCATATCCCCTGTCTTCAGATTGCTGAAGCAATGCGGCCTGCGTCCCGGTTATATGCTGGATGCAACCCATCCCGCATATTTTACCGATGAAATCGCGGCCCATTGTCTGGCAACCTACGATGAGGATGAGCCTATGGATCAGGCAATGGAGCGGTGCATCGCCGACAAGCTTCACTTACATATGACCCGCATGGAAAGGACGGATCTGACCAAGGTGAAGATGGACGACGACACCTGGGAACTGTATTCTCTGGATTCTCTGTTGCGTCTGGCGTGGCGGCACAGGGAATCGGGCACGCAGATTCCCTTTTACCTGCAAAAGGAGAGCATGACAGAATTGTCCGACCCCTTTGTGCTGGAAATGGGAGACGGCTGCGTTTGCTTGAGCCAGCGCACCCTTGACCGGCAATATGCGGCAGAGCTTGAGCAGATGGATTTTGAAGCCTTCTGCAAGCAGGTTTACCGTTTCTTCCGGCTTGCCACCGAGCATTATGGCTATTTTGTGCCTGCTTTTGTGTGGCTGAGCCACGGCGCAACTGCCCAGGTGCGGGTGTGACTGTAACAATTTCGCTGGTGCAGGCATATTTGCAAGCGGCAGCAAGTCTCTACGGCCGCATCCGTCTGGATGCTTTGTTCAATATTTTTAATCACCATAACCCCGGCATGGTAACGGCTGACGCCTTCTTGCAGATGGCGCAGGAGGCATGCGCCTCACGGAAGCCTTTTTGCATCATCGGTGACGATGATATCTACCGAGCAGACATATCCGTCAGGGATATGGAACGGTGGCTTGTCCACCGGCAGTACTGCTATGCCACATGGGATGGTTTATTGACTTTGGAATGTTCTCAGGAGGGAAAGCCTGTCCGACTGTTTTCCAGGGAGGAAATGCTTTCTCATGCAAATCCTGCGTATATTCCCGATACCCATCCGTTTTGCAGTTTAAGCCAGATGCTGCAGAACCATACGGATGGAAGCGTTCCCTTGCAACAACTCCTGTCCCAGGCGCTGGCTTTGGCCAGAAACGATTGCGATGCACCCGACTTTTTGAAGGAGATGCAGCGCCTCGGTTGCCGATTCGGTTCTTTGGAGGATCGGATTCAGGCCGCCTGTTGCTATAAAGGGGTCTATGATACTGTTCCCAAGCCCATACATAACGGCTATTCAGAGCGGGAATTACAGACCCTTCCCATTGGGACGAAGCCGCTGAAACGGTATTACCTGTGGTTCTGTCCGCCAATTGAGGATGACGGTTTTCACCTGGAATCCGCTAGGCTGATGGAAAATGTTCCGAACACGGGGCAAACCGAATATCAGCGCTTTCTATACCGCTGTACGCAGGATCGGACATTCCCTGCCAGAATGTTCGATCCGTGCCAGTGCGGCAGCGGTCTGTATTATACCGATTGCTGCGGCAAACGGTAAAACCACCTAAAAGAACACCGGGCTGGCCTGCGGTCCCAACCTTGTCAAACTTTTCCTTCCTTATCAATAGAAAGTTTTCGGAGACCGCCATCTCCGAAAGGGAACAAGGGCAGGCCCGGCAATTTGAAATCAATTAAAAAGAAAGGATTTGATTCCGATTTTTTCTGTGATATAATTAAAATTACACAGGAGGTGGATTTATGGAAAGACTGGAATTTTATCCGAAAGGGGAAAGCCTCAACGGGAAGAACTATATCTTTTTTGCTGCTCATCCGGCGGATCGGGAGCAGTATTTTGACTTGCTGCGGCAGGAAATCCGAAGCATTGAGGATAATTGTGTGTTTTGGTATGACACCCGTCCGGAGGACCCTTGGGAGGATATCATGCAGGTGGATATTGCCCGGATGCAGTTGATCCTGTTTCCTGTGACTACGGCGCTGCTGCAGGAAGATAACGGGGCAATCAGCCGGGTGCTGCCCTTTGCCATAGCCCACAATCTGACGGTGTTGCCCATTTTGATGGAGCCCGGATTGGAATCCATGTACCAACAGGTTTTCGGGGACCGACAGTATTTGGATAAAGTAACCATGGACCCTACCGCTATCCCATATCGGGAAAAACTCAGACGGTTCATACAGGATCATCTGGTCAGCAAGGAAATGGCGGAGAAGATCCGGCAGGCCTTTGATGCCTACATTTTTCTGAGCTATCGCAAGAAAGACAGGGCGTTGGCGGCGAAGCTGATGCAACTGATTCATGAGATCCCTCAGATGCGGGATGTGGCCATCTGGTACGACGAATTTCTGATTCCCGGCGAGAACTTTAACGACAACATTGCCGAAGCGTTGGACAGGTGTGACCTGTTCGCCATGGCGGTGACCCCTAATTTGGTGAACGAAGATAACTATGTGCTGTCCACCGAATATCCGAAGGCCGTTGAAGCAGCGAAGCCCATCTTGGCTGTGCAGATGGAAAATACAGATACGGAAATATTCCACAAGTGTTTCGAAGGCCTCTGCGGCACTGTGGATGCCTATAATTACGATGTGCTATCCGGTGCGTTGTTTGGCAATCTGAGGCATATCACTCTTGCGCAAAATAACGACCCCTTGCACAATTATCTTGTGGGTTTGGCGTATCTGCACGGAATTGATGTGGAAATGGATCATAAGCGGGCGCTGAAGCTGATAACTGATTCCGCTAATAAGGACTGTCCGGAAGCAATGGAACGGCTGGCGGTCCTGTACTTTGATGGCACCGCTGTAAAGCGTGATTTTGACATTGCTTTGCAGTGGCGGGAAAAGGCAGTGCAATGGTGGAGGAAGAAATGCCGGGAATCGGATGATGTTGCCAACAGATTCTATTTGGCAGACATGCTGGCTCAGATGGGATCGCAACTGCTGGAAAGAGAACTGGTGAAACAAGCAATAAAGGCATACAGAGAGGCCGTTGACAGATATGCCGCTTGTGAGCAGGAACTTGGAGTTCATGTAATAGAAAAGAGATTGGATGCCCTGGAGCTGCTGGCCTGCGCATGCAGCAATGACAATGACTTTGCCGGTGCAAAAACAGCAATTTTCTGTGTGGTGGAGGCATTGTCACACATGCCGGTGGAGGACATGGATCCCGCAAAAAGGGATATGCTGGCAAGACTGTATGCCGATGCCGGATTTGCCGAGGAAAACTCCGGAAACATGGAAGAAGCCCAAAGGCTGTATCGCAAAAGTTTAGAGGTGGCCAGTGATACTTCCCAGGGTGAAGATGCCAAGGCTTATGCTCAGCTTGGTTTGGGAAAACTGTACCTGGAGCAAGGAAAGTGTCTCCAGGCACAGATCTGTTTATCCGAGACGATCCGGATCTGCAGAGAGCGCCTGCAAACGGAAAATACAGTTGCGCACTGGGAGAGCATAATCAAAGCAAAGCTGCTTTTGAGTGATGTGTATTGCCTTGACAACAAGTTCAAAGAAGCCAGAGCCGTTTTGCAGGATGCCTTGAACATTTCGCAGGAAATTGCGCAGAAAACGGGTATGATCGCTATGCGGTGCAATGTAGCCAAATGCTACAGCTTTTTAGGCACACTTTATAGCACATGGGGCAAACGGAACAGAGCGGTAGATTTCCACCGGGAATCCTGCCATATCTTTGAAGAACTGGCTGAGCAGACAAATACGGATCTGTATCGTCAGTATATTGCTTCAACCTATGTATCTTTGGCTGAAGTGTATGGCGATTTAAAACAGTGGGAGAAGGCAGATGCGTTTTATCAGGCAGCAGAAGAGTCTTTTGCTAAGCTGGAAAACCCAATCCAGCGAGATAAGAGTCTTGCAATCACCTACGGAAAGCATAGCCAGATACACTTTGAAACAAACGACCTTCGGCAAGGTAAGAGGTGCTTGAATGAAGCCAAATCCCTGGCTGTCAAACTGCTGGAAATGGGAGATTTCCCGGAGATGTGTTATTTGCTCAGCAATGTCTATAAGGCTTTGAGTGAACTGTATCGTTGCTGGAATAATCCGGACTCTGCTGTTGATTGCATGGAAAAGAGCTTGGAGATTGCACAGGCGCTTCCGGTCTCCTCGGAAAATAATGCACACATGGCAGAGTGCTGCCGTGTTTTGAGCGCTATATACAGCAACACAGGCAAGATGGAGCAGGCAAACGCCTATTACCAACAAGCTAAGAAATATGAAAAAGAAGGTATGCAAGAAAGGGAGTGATCGAAAGCGCAGAAAATACCATGACTCGTAATGAAATTATGGGCAGGCTGGAAAGCCTTCCCTTTATTGATATTTTTGAGGTAACAGATCGACAGGCGGTGGCGTATGATCTGCATACAGAAACGGATTTTACAATCCGTTTTGCCGAAAGCTTTACCAAAGAGGATTTGAGAGCACTGATCCATATTTCGCCGGATATTCCGGCAGTAATGAAAATGAATGTGGATATGCTGACCGGTTATCTGTGGAATGTGATGGACCATAACGCATTTCTGACCCTGAACGGGCTGTGGTATGTGTATGGCGATGAGGATTACCGCGCCATAGCCCAACACCATGGGTGCGATGAGGCGATCATACTGCCGGAGCATGATGCCAAAGGTTGCATGTGGTTTGCCCGGCAGGTATGCATTGTAGATGTACGGCGCATTGAAGCGTATTTTGTAAGAAAAAATCCAAATTACCCGGAAACCTCTTCATTTAATGCCATAGATTATTTGCGCCGGGAGATCATGGTTACTACTTTCCATGAACTGCGGCACTTGATGCTGGATACCAATCCTGCGCTGCCGGTGGAAGACTACCCTCTGGAATGGGGAACGGAAGCGATGGTGGAACGGTATGCCCAGGAGATTTGCGAGGATGGATGGGTGGCAGGTGTTTTTAAAGAAAGGAAGAATATATATGATCGTAATGAAAAAAGTTTTGCCCGTGGAGGCTTTTCAGCTGGGAAGGGATTGCCCGCTGGCGCACCGTTTGGTGAAAGCCAATCTGCTGCGCCAACAGCCCGATGGAAGCTGGCGGGTGGTCACCCGGGAAACTGTCGGTAAAGGAGAGCTGGCGCAGGCAGGGGACTATATCAAATTGGATACCACTGGTATGCCCTATCCTGCAGAAAGAACCTGGTTTGAAGAAAACCATATTTGCCGGGAGGATGGCCTGTATTTGCAAAAGGTAACGCCCAGAAAGGCCTGGGGTATGCATGAGCTCCTTTGCCCGGAAATCTGCTTTCTGCTGGAGCATGGACTGTTGGAAATGGATAGGGAGCAAGGCTTTCGGGCTCGGCTGTGGGGAACTGTGCAAACGGCGGCCCCCGGCGGGATCGTGGTGCTGGACCGGGTGGAAACCGACGGCTGCGGGGAGATTCTGACGGTGGATTTCCATTTCGTGGCGGAGGAGGAGTTTGCGGCTACCTATGAAATCCTCTCAGAAGCGTGAAAGAATGGGCGTGCTGTTTTTTGATACGCAGCACGCCCATAAAATTAGGTGCGGTGTTAACCTGAAATTTTACTGATCTTTTCTTCTAATACCTTGCGGCTGTTTTCCGGTGCCTTGCCGGGATCGATGGAATCCTTGAGCGTGATTACCTCAATACCCATACGGCGGGCCCGGGCATAGGCTGCCAGGTTCTCTTCTTCTTTGGCTGTGGTCAGAAGAATTGCAGTGCCATCCACACCGAAACGGTCGGTTTCATAGCGGATCTCCGTAATATAACCGGCATTTAGCTTGGATGTATTTTTGCAGGAAATGAAATAACTCTTGGTACCTTTGGTGCAAACCAGATCAATTTCGTTTTGCGTGGGGGTGCCGGGTTCAATCTGCTCGCCCCACAAAATGGAAACGCCCAGTTTAACATCATCAAACTTGTCCATTTGCCGAATCGTGTGGTAGGCCAGCGCTTCCAGAGCATTGCCTGCCTTGGTAAGACAGCTTTTGGCAGCAGCCCCGGAATACCGGAAGCAAATATGCTTTCCGGGCAGATCGGTGACCTTGGTGCCGTTGGGGGTGTTTTCTGTTCTGCGAATGGACACATCCTGCATAATGGGCTTTTGAGGATTTACTCTCTGAATCAGACCGCTTTGCTCCAGTATGTCCAATGCGGCGGACAAGGTGCTGCCGGAAATGGTTTTTGTAGCATTATTGACCTTATATACAATCAGGTCTTTCTCCTTTTTGTATTCCAGTTTTTCACTGAAATCCAGGGTCTGGTTTTCCAATACACACAGGGCGTCCTGGTCGTCAGATTTGAAGGATAAATGGAATAGTCTGGGATTGGGTGTCAGGCAGTAGGCATCCAGAAGCTTGTTCAGCCGATCCTGGCAACGGGGATTGGTTGCCTTGATATTCGGATGGTCTCCATTGTGATTCCACTCAAACTTCTCAATCACGCAGGCGGTTTCCAAAGCTGTCAGCAAGGCAAGCAGACCGTTTTGATCGGCAACATTTTTATCGAATGGGGTCTTCCACAGAGGAACACGACCCAGGTATTTCGTTGCCAGCACCTTGTAGGTTCTTGTGTGGTCAGCTAAAAATTCGCTGACAAAGCTGTACTTATCAATTTGCTGTACCGCTTTCCAAAGATCTTCATACCGGTCCATGTGGTGCATGGGAATATTGCCGTTTTCACTGAGTACCTTTGTGCCGGTAACGGCCATGGTCTCTTCTGCAGTGAGGGATTGATGGCAGCGGTAGAACTGCAGCAAGGGACAGTTTCCGCTTAGGACATGCAGCTTTTCACCCTGATAACGAATCATGGGAATGGAAACATTCCTGTCTGCTAACTGCTTTGTGGCAGCCAGAAGCAGCTCGGTATCAGCGCCGGTAACATCCAGTACGGCATGGGAGCGGATATTTTTCAGCTCGCCCAGGGGAAGGGTGCGAAGCTTGGTTCTGATATGACGGCGGTTTTGCAGGAAATTTAAAAAATCCTTCTGTTGTGTGGAGCTGACTGTTTGACCGTCACTTGTCAGTAAAATCAATTCCGCCGGCTCAATGAAGAAGGAAGAAGCCAGGTTTTCCCAGGGTTGGGGGGAAAACAGCTTATAGATACAGCGAATGGAGTCTTTTTCCAGCAGATAGGGAATAGCAGAGATGATGGCCTCGTCCAGCTTCTTATATTTCTGGCGGCAGTTACGGTTTTGAATGAACCTTGCCAGACCGTCGGCGGCTTTCAAAAGGCGTTCTGTTTCTTCGCAAGGCTCCTGTTTGAGATTCCATTTCAGATCCTCAAAAACACGGTTCCAGCCAACACGGGAATTGGTGATGTTTGTTTGCAGACCGTGAAGTGCGTCCTGCAACTGCTGAAAATCAGAAGCGCTCAGGCGGGTTTTCAGCTTGGAAAAGACACTCTTGATTTCCGGGTTTACAGTTTGCTCAACATGGCGGGTCAAAAGTCGGTGAACGGTCACTGACATCTTATCCAACGGGTCCAGAGCGGAGAGATCTGCGTGGCTCCAATCTTCGGGAGTCCAGCTGGCAAGGGGCGCATTGCCTGTGTCGTTGCTGCCGAACAGGCAGGCATGCCAGCGGCGATCCTTGAGGGTATGCTTATGCTGAGCGAAGTCCTGCTCAAAGGTATTTGTGTTCAAATGCCAGCCGTTGACCATGAGGTGGGCTTGCCAGCTGCGGTGCTCCAGCCAGATCAGGCGGCTTGCCCGCTGGTTGTCGCAAAGGACCTCATGATAAAAACGGGTGGACTTATCTTCACAATCGCACAGTCCGTAGGCATACAGCTTATAGGGAATGGAAAGGGTGGAGCGAATGGAGGAATTGCGGTTATATTTGCTGCGGAAGGTGCTGAGGATCTTCTTCCGGGGCGTGCGCTGGGCATATTCCTTGGTGTAGAAGGTATGGACGGTCAGAGCTTGCTGATACACATCCAGAGTTTCCGGTTCTCTGCTGGGATCCTGGGCGAAGGAGTCAATGAATACATGGCGATGAAGGCCTTGGTATTGGGGGACGGGATCCTTCAAACCAATAAGCAGGGGATGGGCATACTTTGCGGTGAGCTGCATCAGATCCTGACGGTGCTGCAGGGTAAAGGTGTCAAGCAACAGGATGCAACCGGCATCGTAATTCCGCAGCTCCTTTACATTGGGAGTTGCTTTGTTCTCAAAGGTCAGATATGCCAGAGGGGCAACCGTATTGTTGCGGTCACGGCCTGTGATGGCTTCGTTGAGGGCATATACCCGACCGGGCTGCTCGGGGATGTGAGTGATCTGTACCGCCTGGGATAGCAGGGGAGCCTTTTTTAAATATTCATTGCAGAAAGCGGAGGCATCTTCTGCGATGATGCGAATATGCATCTGGGTGTCCAGCATCTGGGCGCAGGGAATAATGGTGTCAAGGAAGGCTTTCCGCATGGGGGATTTACCTGCTAAAACAATACGCAGCTGCGCATCTCCGTTTTTGGTCTTGCGAACATACCGCCAAAGCTGGTTTCGTTCTTTTTGCAGAAAACTGGCGGCAGCCAGGCTGGGGTCGGTATTGTCCCAATCACCAAACTCATGCAGTTCCAAAGCGTCGGGGACATCGTTGATGGCTTCCTGCAAAGCAGAAAGGTCGGCATTCCCCTGCAAACAGCTTTGCACCGTTTGAATCAGGTTCTGTAAAAGCTCCGGGGGCATTTTCTCATGCAGGGCCAAAGCCAGCTGCAGCAGGCAGTTTTCCTTTGTCACGGCCTTGCCGATGATGGCCTGGGCTGCCAGCAGAGCCAGGTCTGCCACACAGGTGTTTTTTGGGCATTGAGTGTTGCTGAAATCCCAGGAACGCAGAGCACCATCTTTGCCGGTGAAGAATGTCTGCCAATCCAGATTGCCGTGGAAAACACCGTGGGATCGCATGTCGGTCAGATAGTGGATCAGCCGGGATATCAGCTCCAGCCGGGTATCCAGGGGCTGCTGCAACACGGATTTCCATTGCAGGCAGTTCTCATAGGGAATTTTAATCAGAAGATAACAGACACCGTCGGAACCGTTGATGCGGCTGACATGATCGCTGCCCAGAAACTGCGTGACGCCTGTTTCCGCGTCCTGGCAGGCATCTGCATGCCGGGTGGAGAATACCTGCAGAATACGGATTTCATCTGCTCCATCAGGGGTGGGCGCAGAAACCAGATAGCTGGTGCAGTGGTCTTTTTTGCAGATGGTTTGCAAGACCGTGCAGGGTTTCATGAATTCATGAACTTGAATGGTTTTTATATTACTTGCCATAATCCATACCTTCTTTTCTCCTGAAATGATTGGTAAAAATCGTGGTTTGATTATCCCATAAAATGACCTTAAATGCAAGTACAATCGGGAAAATGATCTGAGAAGGACGCAAAAGAGGCGGCCTCGAATAGGGATTCATACGCTCCAAATCGGATCATTTCCAACAATACTGCATTAAAAAGTCACGGCAGGCGTCAGCCTTGCCGTGACTTTTTATCTTGTCTTGCCGAAAAATCTCTCAATTTGGAGTGCGTTGCAGTTTTGAAGGTGAGATTTTTTTCTCGTAGGAATATCCAGAGGATGAAGAAATACTGGTTGTATTTCAAAGACGATGGATTTTCTATGGGGAAAAAGATTGCTTCAAACCCGTATCAATCCCTATGTGAGGCCGCCCAAGGGCGGCGTTTTGTTTGCAAGATTATTTCAAATCCTTTTTGTTGAATTTCCAAATGCCCAGGCCAAGGAAGCCCAAAATTCCGGCAATAGCGGGGACGGTAAGATAAAGAATATCCTTGAGGGTATACTCGGTGCCGGTACCGATATACATGGAAGCTGTGCCGATATTGATCCGGTCCAGGAAACGCAGAACAGAAACAAGGGATTCCTTGCCGCCTATAATCTCCAGAATCGGGAGCACCACCTGCAGGATGCCGCCTACCAGCGTCAGCGCAAAGGAAAAAGCAATGTACAGCACGATGACCAATCCCACATTCTTCATGCTGACGCATAGCCAGGAAAGCATGGCGGAAATATACAGCAGTACCAGAATCTCAAAGCCCAGGGAGGTCAGGAAATACCAGTAGTCCTTAAGGGTAAAGGGAGTGGGCTGGTAGTCAAAGAAAATCAGACTCACACCCAGGGTGATGAAGGCATGCAGCATCATTACAGCAATGAGGACCGCCGAGCAGGTAACGAACAGCGACATGAAAATAGCGGTGCGGCTCTTTCCGGAAATGATCTTATTGCGCACAGTGCCAAAGGAGAAGTCTTTGCACAGGGCAATGGCCAGCAGCACCGGGGCGATCAGACCCAGGTTGTTACTCATGGAGAAGGAGGCAAAGAACTGGGATTTGGCGGAAACGAGACCGAAAATCAGTTCTTCCACAACCTCATCGGTGCTGAAGGTAATGGCAACATACAGCAAGGGCGTGATCAGGGCAAAAACAACGGCCAAAATAGCCATAACCAGCAACAGCTTGTCTTTCAGGACACGGCGAAAATCCGCATACAAAAGGCTACCCATTATTTTGCACCCCCAATCACAGAAAGATAGTATTCCTCGAAGGTGGTTTCACTGCAGTTAATGCTCAGAATGTTTACACCGCCGGCAATGATAGCGGACAGCAGGGCTGTCAGATCCAGATTGCCGACGATCTTAACGCCGTCAGGGGTGTATTCCATATAGTTGTCCAGCTGGGATTTTGTGATTTCCCAGAGCTTCTGAGGGTCATCTGCGCTGATGGCGGTAGTCTTGGCGCATTCGTTGCGCAGCTGTTCGGCGGTGATTTCTTTGATCAGTCTGCCCTTGGAAATAATGCCGTATTTGGTGGCCATCAGGGAAAGCTCTGTAAGGATATGGGAGGAGATCAGGAATGTGATGCCCCGTTCCCGGTTAAGCTTTAAAATGAGCTCACGAATGCCTACAATGCCTGCGGGATCAAGGCCGTTCATGGGTTCATCCAGAATCAGAAATTCCGGATCGCCCAGCAGTGCCATGGCAATGCCCAGCCGCTGGCGCATACCCAGGGAGAAATTGCTGGCATGCTTTTTCTCGTTAAAAAGCGCTTCAAGCCCCACATCCTGCAGCACGGCAAGAATTTTGGCATCGCCTTCCACGCCCAGAAGCGCACTTTGGGTTTTCAGATTGTCATAGGCAGACATATTCATGTAGATGGAGGGGCTTTCCACAATGGCACCTACACGGCTGCGAGCCTTGCCGATTTCCCCGGAACGGTTGTCTACACCAAAGAGCCGGAAGCTGCCGCTATGGGGGAAGATCAGTCCGGTAATCAAACGGATGACGGTGGTTTTGCCGGAGCCGTTTTCACCCACGAAACCGTAAATATCACCCTGATCAATGTGCATGGTGACACCATTGACGGCCATGTGTTTTTTGTATTTTTTAGAAAGGTAATTCGTGGAAAGAATCTGGTTCATAAGATACCCCCTTTAACTGACTTTAATGTAATATAAATCTATATTATTGTCAATAGGCGGTAAGAATATGGCCATCGCTTATCTTGTAAATTTATAAAAAGCGAAAATAAAGTCCCTTTTCTTTCTGCGGAAAAGAAAAGGGACTTTAGTAAAATTATTCGGGCTTGGTTAAAATCAATGAGTATTGTTCACTGCCAACTCGGAGAATAAATTCTCCCGGTTCAACTTCGTGCTTCATTTGTTCATTGATAAAGGAGAAATCTTCAAAGCCAAGAGAAAATTGAATGGTTTTCTTTTCTCCGGGGGCAAGCCAGACCTTCTGGAATCCCCGCAAACGCCGGACAAAGGGTGTTATCCGACAAAATACATCGGAAACATACAGCTGAACTACCTCGTAGCCGGCTCGGCTGCCGGTATTTTCCACACAAACAGATACCTCTGCATCTGTCCATTCTTTGCCGGTGGTAGCGGTTAAATTGGAGTAGGAGAAGGTGGTATATGACAAACCTTCGCCAAAGGTGAACAAAGCGTTTGGTGTGTCGAAGACATAATCACGGCCGGTGACTGTGGGTGTACCGGGATTGTTGTAGAAACCACGAGCAGAGGGTTTGTAGTTGTAGAAAGCCGGGATGTGGCCGGAGGAACGGGGGAAGGAAATAGGTAGTCTTCCGGAGGGGTTTACATCACCAAACAGAATATCTACCAGTGCGGGACCGCCTTGTTCACCGGGATACCAGGCTTGTATAATAGCAGGAATATGTTCTTTTGCCCAACGAATGGCATAGGGACGGCCAGATTCCATAATCAGAATGACCGGCTTGCCGGTAGCATACATGGTCTCCAGAAGCTCTTGCTGTCTACCAGGTAATTCAAGAGAGTGATTGTCAAAACTTTCGCCACAGGTAACTGCAATTGTACCGTTGGGCTCAACATTGCCCCAGGCAACATTGGCATACCAGTTGGAGTTGTCACCCAGGACAACTACGACGGCATCTGCATCTTGAGCAGCCTGTACGGCTTCGGCAATTTGTTCATCTGTGCCGTCCGCAATACAGCAACCCAGGGCATAAGATACCCGGTCTTCACCTAATCGGTCTGTCAAGGCTTGCTTTATGGTGACTGCATGTTCTACTGCCTCATGGACGGTATAATCGCCTAACTTGGGATCAGCTGCGTTGGGACCAACAATGGCAATTTTTTTAATGTCATTGGAAAGGGGAAGAAGATTATTCTCGTTTTTCAGCAATACAACCGACTCTTCTGCGGCTTTCCTGGCTAGTTGTATGGCTTGCTCGTTGTGATTTTCCCTGGCAACCAATTCGTTGGGGTAGGGGTTTTCGAATAAGCCCATTTCAAATTTGTGCTTCAGTACTCGACTGACCGCCAGATCAACCAGGGCTTCCGGGACTTCTCCTGTTCTGACTGCTTCTTCCAGTTCGGCACCATAACCATAGACATGAGGTGCTTCCATATCTACGCCGGCATTCAATGCAAGCACACCGGCTTCCTTCCTGTTACTTGCAACCCGGTGTAATAGTTGCAGGAAATGAATGGCAACATAATCAGAAATTACATAGCCATCAAAACCGAGTTCGTCGCGTAAAAGATCGGTAAGAAGGCGCTTGGAGGCATGGACAGCCTCTCCGTCCCATTCGGAGTATGCAGGCATAATACCCATTGCTTTTCCTTCAGTGATAACTTTTTGAAAGGGGACCAGCATGGTTTCACGGAATTCTCGTTCACCAGCGTGAACGGGCGCAAGATTGACACCGCCTTCAGGAGAACCATGGGCTACAAAATGCTTAGGGCAGGAAGCGACACCGTTGCTTTGCAATGCTTTAACATAGGTTACGCCTAATTCAGATGTAAGATATGGATCTTCGCCAAAGTTTTCTTCTACACGACCCCAACGGGGATCACGACTAAGGTCTACATTGGGTGCATAGGCTAAATGAAAGCCGCTTGAACGAAATTCCTTGGCGATCTGTGTTACTACATCAGCAATCAAATTTCGATTAAAGGAAGCGCTGAGTCCAACTACCTGAGGGAATACAGTGCCGGTCTTGTGCATAAAGCCATGAAGGCATTCTCCGTGAACAGAGGCTGGAATGCCTAGGCGCGTGTTAGAGATAATCCAGTCTTGAATGATACGGATGGTTTCGGGAGGTGCAGAGGTAGCGTTGTAAATGGCACCTAATCTGTGTGCGTTCTGCTCCAGAATAGAGATGTCCATGGGCTGATTTTTAAAATAATCCGGTTCTATGCGCAGTAAGCGCATTTGAGTAAATTTTTCTTCAAGGGTCATTCGGGAGAGAAGATCTTTAGTTCGCTCTGCCGGGCTAAGATTTGGGTTTTGATATGGGTAGCACATAGGTTTACCTCCTTAGCATATCTTAATTAATAAATATTATTATATCTAAAATAAAACTTTAATTACAACATAAATATCGATTTAAAATAGTATAATTTCGATATGTAAAGCGCCGTGCGCTTTATGCTGACAGTAAGGTGACGCAGGATGTTATGGCGGTGTTGAAAAGTGATAATGTTTGTTGTATAATTTTGAGTATAGAAAATATAAATTGGGTAAAACTTTTTTGTAAGGCAGGAGGATGGAGTGGAACTTTTTGATTTGATTGTTATTGGCGGTGGTCCGGGTGGCTATCTGGCGGCGGAAAGAGCGGCCCAGGCCGGCTTGAAAACCTTGCTGTTTGAAAAGTGGGTCATAGGTGGCGTATGCTTAAACGAGGGTTGTATCCCGTCCAAGGCATTATTAAATTCTGCAAAACATTATGAGCATGCGTTGCATGGCGCAGCTTACGGTATTACCTGCACGAATGTTGAAATTGATCAAAGCGCAGTTGTGGCGAGGAAGAAAAAAGTGGTACGCACTCTGGTTTCCGGTGTGAAGAGCAAGCTGAGAAAGCATGGTGTTACAGTTAAAATGGAAGAAGCAACGATTACCGGAAAAACCGACGGAGGATTCTTTGTGTCTGCAGGAGATACGACCTACATCGGTAAGAATCTGATTGTTTCCACAGGATCTTCTTCTGTGATTCCACCCATTCCCGGTGTGAGGGAAAATCTGGGCGATTTTGTTTTGACCAATCGGGAAGTGCTGGATCTGAACCGGATACCCGGGAAACTGGCGGTGATCGGTGGCGGGGTCATTGGTCTGGAAATGGCAGCTTATTACGCAACTGTGGGCGCTCAGGTTACGGTAATTGAAATGCTGGATCACATTGCCGGCGCAACGGATGGTGAGATCAGCGGCATTCTTCAAAAAGAATTGGAACAAAAAGGAATTACCTTTTTACTGAGTCACAAGTGTCTGTCTGTGGAGCCTGGTTGCGTGCATGCCAAGGCAGCTGACGGCAGGGAAGTGAAAGTGGATGCAGATAAGGTTTTGCTGTCCATTGGACGCCGTGCCAATGTTGCGGGCATTGGTTTAGAAAGTGTCGGTGTCAAATTTGACCAAAACGGTATTCCTACGGACAGTCGTGGGCAGACCAACATTCCCGGTGTGTATGCCGTTGGCGATGTGAACGGACACCATATGCTGGCTCATACAGCATACAGAGAAGCAGAGGTGGCGGTGAATACCATTCTGGGCAAGCAGGATGCCATGCGCTATCATGCCAACCCCTCCGTGATTTACACTCAGCCGGAGATCGCATCCGTGGGCAAGACAGAGGAGGAATGTAAGCAAAAGGGATTGGACTATGAGGTGCAAAAGCTGTCCATGCTGTATTCCGGTCGGTTTGTGGCGGAAAACGAGGGCACCGATGGTCTGTGCAAGGTGATTGTTGACCGTAAACGCCGAACCATTCTGGGCGTGCATTTGATTGGCACTTATTCCGGAGAGATTATTTGGGGCGCTGCAGAAATGCTGGAAATGCAGCTGCGAGTCAACGACGCACGGCAAATCATTTTCCCCCATCCCACGGTCAGGGAGATCATTCGGGAAGTGCTTTGGGAATTTGAAGATTAAAAAGAGAGGGATAGGGGAGTCGAACACCGACAGCCCCTCAGCTTAAACTGCACCCCGTTGGTCAGATAAGTATTGTGTCATACTTGTCTAACCAACGGGGTGCAGTTCTTTTGTATTTAGATGTGAATTTCCATGCCGTCGGTGGTCAGGCATACGGTGATGGGCGTAATGGCATCCTGCAGAGGCTTGACATTGTGGTGATTGACAGTACCAATATAATTTCCGTAATGATTAATGTAAACATCTTTGATGTTTCTGTTTTTCAAAACATCTGCATAACGCAAAATGGAGAAATGGGCACCTTCAAGAATGGCAACATCCAGATCGTCCACCTGGGGGAAATCGATCTCCGGGCGTTTCAGGTCGCCGGAGAAGAAGACCCGCTTGCCTTCAGCTTCCACCAGGAAAGAATGGGAGTGGGGGCAGTGCAGAGTGGGGAAGGCGGTGACCTTTACGGCACCGTCGTTGTAAATGATACCTGCGCTGTAAGGCTCGATTCTTTGCTCCGGGCGCAAAGGCTGATCGTAGCCGGGAAGGATAGGATCCCGGAAGGCGGTGACCAGCTCTCCGGAGGGCAGATATACAGTAAAATTACTGTTGGTGTAATACCAGTTTGTGACGGTCAGGAAAGGAATCAGACCGTTGGTGTGGTCCGTGTGCGGGTGGGTAACAAAAATTGCCTTGACCTTTTCGAAGGGAATGCGCCGGTTGGCCAGCTCCAAGGCAATGTCGCATCCGGCATCGACAAAGTAGTAGTCGTCACCCACACGAAACAGGGTGGATGTGCATTTTTTGCCGGCTTCGGGGACACCGTGTCCGGTTCCTAAGAAATAAATGTCCATAAGTATTCTCCTTTTATCCACGCAAGTACTTGCGGTATTGGGCGGGGGAAAATCCGTAGGCCTGTTTAAAGCAGGCGGAAAAATGGGGGTAGCTTTTGAAGCCCACCTGTTTGCTGACGGCGGTCAGCGGCAGCTGGGAGTTGAGAATCAGGTAGCTGGCCTGGGTCAGCCGCTGCTTCAGCAGGTAGTTGTGCAACCCGGTTCCTACGCTGGCGGTGAACACCCGATTGAGATAATATTCATGATAGCCAACCAACTGGGCGAGAAATTGGTTACTGAGATCTTCCCTGTAATGCTGGCGGATATAGTCACGCACAAGGCGGATCTTTTGCGGCAGGTCCCTGGCTTCCGTGTGGTGCATACGAATGAGCAGGGCTTTCAGTTGGGCAGAGGCCAGCACCTTTCCGTGAGGAGAATCTCCGGAAAAATCAGAAACGATCTCGTGAACCGGTTCGTGAAAAGGCTCACAGTCTTCCATGAAAATATGGCTGTCAAGAAAGCTGCTGTCTGTCACCGGAGTGAAAAATACCGGCATAGAGGGCCAACTCACCGGGTCGGGATTTCGGGGTAGGGGAAGATATTGCCGGTTGTGAAGCTGGTCTAAATCAAAGTTCATGCAGATCAGAGAGAAATCCACGGGATCATGAATGGTATAAGTACTTCCGGCGCTGCAATAGAACAGACAGCCTGGTTTCAGCCGGTAGCTGCTTTCCCCGATTTGCAGCCGGGCGCTGCCACCCAGAATATAGAACAAGCGGCAATCCGTTACCTTAACGGCTTGCTGCTGGGTGTAACACAGAACGGATGCGAACCGTATATGGGGGTTGAGATCGCACAGATACATAAGCCCCCTCCTTGCAAAAGTTGGTTTTTTGTAAGTTTTGGTTTGTTTTACAGATGTATCTTATCATATCTTTATGATAAAGTAAAGTGAAAGAGGAGGTACGACCTTATGAAATTTACGGTAGGGCTTCAATATACCAATGAAGAATTCCTTTCTTGTATTTTGGAAAACAAAAATCAGGTCCATGAGGTGTATTTTGCCTGGGCGGATTTCCCCAACGGAAGAAGCAATCAGCTGCAAAACAGCGCCCTTGCCCCCTGGGAATTGCAGGAAAGACAGTCGCAGGTGCTGGAGCGGCTTTCCCGGGAAGGGATTGCGCTGAATTTGCTGTTCAATGCCAATTGCTACGGCAAGGATAGCCAATCCCGGGCCTTTTTTAACAAGGTGGGGCAGACAGTGGATTACATACAGACCCGGTTCGGTCTGGGCAGCATCACCACCACCTCTCCTCTGATTGCCAAGTTTGTGAAAAATAATTTTGAAGACATTGCGGTGCGGGCTTCCGTGAATATGGAGATCGGCACGGTGCAGGGCATGGACTATCTGGCAGAGTATTTTGACGGATACTACATGAAACGGGAATGGAACCGGGATTTTGAAAAGATTGAAGCACTCAGCGCCTGGTGTAAGGAAAACGGAAAGCATCTGCACATGCTGGCAAACAGCGGCTGTCTGAATCATTGCTCCGCTCACAATTTTCATGATAATCTGGTTGCCCATGAGCAGGAGATTGCCCAGATGGACAATGCGTATCAATTTGGTGGTATCTGCAAGGAATATTTGAAGAATCCTGCCCATTATAAAAGCTTGATTGAAGACACCAATTTTATCCGCCCGGAGGATATTTCCAAATATGAACCCTATTTTGAAGCGGTGAAGCTGGCTACCCGGGTGCATAGAAGCCCTTCCATGGTGCTTCGCAGCTATATCCGGGGCAGCTACAGCGGCAATGTTCTGGAACTGCTGGAGCCTGCCCACAGCATTTATCCCTATGTAATTGAAAACGGCGAACCCTTAAAGCTTGTAAAAATACAGTAAAGGAGAAAACCATGCTTACAAGTAAGATGATCAAGGAAGCTGCGCTTGCAGCCGGCGCGGATATGTGTGGCATTGCCCCCATGTCTAGATTCAACGGCGCTCCCGATGAAATGAATCCTCAGTTTCTGTTTCCGGAGGCAAAAAGATGCATCGGTTTTGTGTTCCGTATTCCCAGAGGTGTGCAGCGGGGTATCGAGGAAGGCACTCAGTTTTATCAGTACCCCTCTATGGCCTACGGCGGCATTAATGAAATTTTTGCGCCCTCCGTGCTTTACCAGGTAGGTAAACTCATTGAGGACGAGGGCTATGAAGCGTTTATTTACCGCAATACCGGCGCCCGGGGTGTGGTGTCCGATATGGACGGCAGCCCCGGAAATACCCTGTCCCCCGAGGAGCAGATCGAGGTGCATGAGCATGCCAAAACTGCCACGGCTCACCACAGAAGCGTGCAGTTTACCAGACCTGCCCGGGAGGGCAATGTGGCGCCGGATCTGCAGTTCCAGTTCCGGATTGCGGCAGTTGCCTGCGGTTTGGGCGAAAAAGGCTTGCACGGCGCGTTGTTGACCGATGAATTCGGCCCCATGGTGCGTTGGTGCTTCCTTTTGACCGATGCTCAGCTGCCTGCCACGGAGCTGGTCAAGCCCCACCTGTGTGATGGCTGTAGGGAGGGTGTTAAGGGCTGCCCGGGCAGGGCAATTTCTGAGGAGGGTCAGGTTGACCCCTGGCAGTGCGCGGTTTATTATAGCGGCGCCAACGGTACCAAAAATCCCTTTATGCCCCCGGATGCTTTCCAGAATATGGAGGATCGGGTGGCGCTGATTGCCGGTGAGGCAAAGGTGACTCCGGAAACTGCCAAGACGATTCTGGATCAACTGGTCTTTTACCCGCCTGCCCAGCATAGCTACCCCTGCAGTATTTGCGGAAGAGCCTGTGATGTGGCTTGCTATGTGCATTTGGAAGAGAAGGGTATGCTTACCAAAAAATTCAAGACACCCTTCCGCAAGCGGGAACCCTGGCATTTTGATATGAAGGATTTTGCGTGAAAAATAACGAAAGGCCATTGACGACCAATAGGGCTTGTTTGATAAAAATTAACCAGGATTTGAGGGACTGCTTATGACAGAAATCATCCTGAATAACGGCATCTACCACTTGTGTGAAAACGGTGTGGCCTATGGCCGCATCCTTGGCGTGGAGGGTGCTACCGACAGCTTCATACCTCTTGAGCCCGGCGCGTGGCGCTGGGTGAGAAAGACGGAAAAGCCGGTTGACCGTATGCGCATGGAAGTGGTGCTTTTCGGTCAGCCCACCTTTACCATGGTGCCGGCTGTCAGCTACAATGGCAATGGCTGGGGCGATTATCCCGAGTATATCGGTGACCGGTATCAGGATGGAACCCCCTGGAGTTGGGCCTCCCACCGTGTGACCGTTCCATCCTGTACATACTCGGAAAACGATCATATCAGTATTGCGCTGATGGCGAAGCCCAATGATAACAATGTCTGCTCTCTGTATCAGACCGAAGAGGGCCGTTTGCATGCGGTGATTTTTCCCGAGGAGGAGAAACCCCGCACTTTGCAACGCCACTTCTGGGGTCCTGCCTTCCAGGGAACCATGGAGCCTAAATGTGAGTTTGAAGCTATTTTGCAGCTGACTCCCTCTGACGGCACCAAGTTCCGCTATAAGAGCCTGATGGACTTTGCCTGGCGATTCTACGGTCATAAAATCGATGCGCCCCGCAAGGCAGAGGAACTGATGGAGCTGGCTATCACCTTCACCCGCTATCTTTACCAGGAAGAACGGGATGGCTTTGCAGGCTTTGTTACCGGCGCTCAATGGCATACCGGCGTTACCTCCTACAGAAAACAGGAGCATTATTACCAGGCAGGTTGGGTAGGTCAGAGTACCTCTATGGCCAATGCGCTTTTATATCGTTATCTGCGCCTGGGCGACAAGGTCGATCTGGACATGGCTTTGAATGTCCATGACAAGTGGCTGGAGTTTGCGCAGCCTAAGCCCGGCATTATCGGTAACCGTGTGGACTACACCGAGCGCCGCTTCCATCGCTTTGAAGACATGACGGTGGAGGATGTGGACTGCTGGCAATACGGTGATGACAACTACGAAAGCATCATTAACAGCATCGTTATGGGCACCGCGAAGAATGTTAAGCGTAATCCCGACGGCAGCCGGATGTGGGATTATGACGCATGTAATCATGGCACCTGCGCTGACGGCTTCTTTGAGGCATACGAATTGCTGCTGAAGCTGGGAATCAAGAAGCCTGCGTATTTCGAAGCTGCTCTGGCGGCATGTGATTTTGCCTTGGGTCTGCAGTATGCCGATGGATCCTATGCCGTTAGCTGGAATAAGTATGGCGAGGTTCTAAAGACGAAAGGTACATTAGGCTGCTTCATGTGTCTGCCGCTGATCAAGGCATGGCAGCACACCGACAACAATAAGTATCTGGACAGCGCAATCCGTGCTTTCTGGTTCTACTACAGCGAGCTGGAAAAACAGGGCTTTACCACCGCCGGCGCTTTGGATACCTACTCCATTGACAAGGAATCTGCATCGCCGCTGTTGCGGGTGTGCCTGCGCCTTTACGATGCCACCCGGGAGGAGCGGTATATTGTCGCTGCGGAAAAGATTGGCTGGTATTTGTGTACCTGGATGATGCATTTTACAGTGAATTATCCGGCTGATTCCATGATTTCCAGGCTGAAATACGATACCTTCGGGTCTACTTCTGTTTCCACCCCTCACCAGGCGTTGGATCAGTATGCTTTGCGGGATGTTTTGTCCTTTAAGCGCCTGGCTGAATTGACCGGTAATGTGCAATGGCGGGAACGGGCATTGGCGTTGTGGTGTAATGCCAACCAGGGTATTTCTGACGGCACTTTGTTCATCAACGGTAAGATCCGTCCTGCAGGCAGCCAGGACGAAGCCATTTTCCATACCCGCTGGGGTCGTCATCATGTACCGCCTTTCAGTGCATCCCAGAGGCTGCCCGCATGGCCCTGCGCCTTCCGCATGGAAAATTTGCGCTGGCACGAGGACTGGAGCTTCTTTGACGAAGGCCTTCAGCATATTGAAGGAAAGATAGATTGATAATTGAGGTGAAGAACGATGGCTAAGTATATTCCCATGCCAGCGTATATCGACTCCATGCCGGTGGATATTTCTTTTGTGTTTGACAGCGAAAAGCCAGCGGGCAAGCATGGATTTGTAAGGACGCAGGGAGACCGGTTTGTGTTTGAGGACGGTACGCCTGTGCGCTTTTGGGGTGTGAATTTCAATGGCGGCGCCAACTTCCCGGAGCATGATTATGCCGAGAAGGTGGCTCAGCGGCTTGCCCAGGTCGGCTGCAACATAGCCCGTTTTCATCAGCTGGATGCGGAGTGGGACATGCCCAATATTTATGCCTATACCAAGGGCAAGCGGTTAACCACCACCCGGGTGCTGGACGAGCGGAGTATGGATCGGCTGGATTATCTGATCTATGCGCTGAAGAAAAACGGTATTTACTGCTATTTTGATATGATGACCTACCGGAAGTTCAAGTCCGGCGACGGCGTGATGTATGCCGATACGCTGAACGATTCCGGCAAGCCCTTCAGCATGATCGACCGCCGTATGATCGAACTTCAGAAGGAATTTGCGGATCAGATCTGGAATCGGTATAACCCTTATACAAAGCTGCTATATAAGGATGACCCCGTGTTCGTGATGACGGAGATCACCAACGAATGTGACCTGTTCCACTTTGGCGCAACCATAAAAAACGGGCATCCTTACTATGTGCAGATGGTTCGTCAAAAGATGCAGGATTGGATGGATGCCAACGGTATCGACTATGATTGCATAAACGGCGATATATTCACCAATATTCCTCCGGTTTCCACCTGCAAGAAGGGGTTGACCCGGGAGTATTACCGGGAAATGTACGATTATTTGCGCTCTATCGGCGTCAAGATTCCCATTACCGGTACCAACTGGCTTCATAATTCTTACAATGTGGCAGTCGGTGAGGATGAAATGGATTTTGCTGACAGCCATCTGTATTACTACGACTGGCGCTGGGGTGAGGAAGACAAGCTTTGTGCCAATGAGCAAATTAACGGCCATCGGGTAACGCTTCAGAAGCTGGCGATTTCTGCCCTGCACGGCAAGCCTTTCTTTGTTTCTGAGTGGGATGTACCCTGGCCTAACAGCTACCGGGCGGAGGGCCCCATCTACTATGCGGCGGTCAGTGCCCTTCAGGGCTGGTCCGGCTGCGCTGTCCACACCTATTCCTACGCCACCAAACTGGATGACATGAAGGTTTTGGGCAAGGAGCTTTCCTCCTCTACCATTGGCGGCATTCCCTATCGGGAGGGCATTTTCAGTGCGTGGAATGATCCCGCTAAATTCGGTCTGTTCTATCATGCTGCATTGATCGTGCGCAGAGGGGACATTAGCCCTGCTGAAAAGAAGATCGGCGTCAGACTTCCCGATTGTGATGACCTTGCGGATTTGCCGGAATATGCGCCGCATAAGATGGAAGGCGCCTCCGATATGCTGGGGACCTGGGGCGTATGGGGCGCTTATACCGATGCCATGGAAATACACCGCATGGCTACGCTGCCCGAGGGGCATGACGGCTCCGGGTGCGATAGGGTGGTGGATCTGATGGATCACATTGACCACGATCCCAGCCTGATCGTTTCGGATAACGGTCAAATGTGGAGGAATCTTCCCAAGCGGTTCGGCGGTATTGATACGCCTATGACCAAGGTGGTCTACGGTAAGCTCACTGCCGGTCGGAATGCCAGCGCTGCGGCTTTGAGCGGCACGGAGGTTTCCGGTATGAAGGTGGTCAGCAAGACGGACTTTGGCGTGATCGCCTTGTCCAGTCTTACGGAGGAGCCCATTGAAACTTCCGATAATATGCTGCTTTCCACCATAGGCAGAGCCAGAAACACCGATCAGGTTTTTGATGGGGACAGACTGGTGGAACTGGGCCGTCCTCCCATTCTGGCGGAGGTCATTGAGGCTACCATTTCCATCAAGACCCGGCGGAAGGATCTGCAGGTCTGGGGCGTCAATGCAGAGGGCTTCTATGTGGGAAAGCTTCCGACTACTGTGAATGAGGATGGTTATCTTACTTTCATCGTAGGAGAGAAATGCCCGGCCTGCTATTACCTGATTGTTGCCGAGTAATATAACATGTTAAGAACAAGCATTTTGCAGAGGTGGTTATTGACCGCCCGCAGGATGTAGATTTTAGCATAATATTGGGGCGTGTTGCAGTATTTTGCAACACGCCCTTTTTTAAGTATAATGATGTTTTTTCGGTAAATACTAATCGTAGCAATCAAAGGAGAGTGACGGATAATGATCGAGCAGGATACCATTAAGCTTTTGCGGGAATGCGATGCCGGCATTAAAATGGGGATTGCATCTATTGAGGATGTGATTGGCAGAGTGGAGGACCAGCACTTTTTAAGCCATTTAAACCGCTGCAAGGACGAGCATGAAGCCTTGCAGGAGGAACTGCAGGTGCTGCTGGAACAGTACCACGACGAGGGAAAGGACCCTAACCCCATTGCCAAGGGCATGTCGTGGATGAAAACCAATGTGAAGCTGACTATGGATGAATCCGATGCCACCATTGCGGACCTGATGACCGATGGCTGCGATATGGGAGTTAAGTCCCTGAGCAAGTATCTGAATCAGTATAAGGCGGCGGACGAGAAATCCAAGGATATTGCCAAGCGGCTGATCAAGCTGGAGGCGCAGCTGGCAGAACAAATGCGGGATTATCTGTAAAAAGCACTTTCAAAAATTTCACCCCGGAGTATACTCCGGGGTGTGTATTTATTCTGAGAAGAAATCCCCTGCAACTGTCAGATAATTCTGGGGATCGGTAAGATAGGCAAGACCGTGACCGGCGCCGGGAATGGTGTGAAATTTCTTTTTGGGGGAGGCGCAGCTTTCATAGCATACCCTGCCCATATCGCAGGGAACAAATCCGTCTTCTTCACCATGGATAATAAGAACCGGCACCTTGCTGTGCTTCAGGGCTTCCTCGGGAGAGATTTCTTCCAGCTTGAAGTGACCGTACAATCTTGCGCCCAGCCGCACAAAGGGATAGGCCAGAGCAGGGGGCAGCTTCAGGCACTTGATTACGATTTTGATGATCCTGCGGGCGGAGTCATAACCGCAATCCGCCAGCACGCCGATCACATTGTCCGGCAAATCCGCACCGGCGGCGATCATCACGGTGCTGGCGCCCATGGAAATGCCTGTGAGGATGATTTTCACATCTTCGCCAAACCGCTGACGCATAAAAGCAATCCAGGAAAGGCAATCCCGGTGCTCGTTGATGCCAAAGGAGATCACCGCGCCGTCACTGCGCCCACAGGCCCGCTGATCCACCAGAAGCGCGCTTCTGCCCAGCTGGAAACACCGCTGCACACCGCCGGAAAGATCTCGCTCTGCGTTGCCACGATAGCCGTGAAACATAAGTTCAATGGGAGCGCCGGGGGCATATTCGTAATAGGTACCCCGCAGGGTCAGCCCGTCAAAAGAGGTAATACTCACATCTTCATGGGGTATTTGCCGAACTTCCTCGACCCATTTGTGCATCTGATCCAAATACTTGCCGTATATGGATTCATCAAGGAAATTCATAGGCGCACGGGTCAACCCGTCCCGGTTGGGCACATAGAAGGTGAGACGGAAGCACACATAGCTGATGATCAGCACGGCAGCAATTAAAAACAGAATAACACCGAGCAATATCCACACGATGATGCACCTCCTAAATCTTTATATATTTATTATAACAAGATTCAAAGAAAAAAACAAGATGCACCCGTTTTTTCGGGTGCATCTTGCCAGTCTGTCAAAAAAGCATTTTTTGACAGACTGGCAGAGGTCACTAAAGTCGTCAAGATAAGCAATGCGACCCCGAAGTGTATATGGATACTCGAGAGGGGAGCATTGCGCAATAAGTCAAAACACCTTGCGCTGTAAGAT
>JAZRBJ010000076.1:0-15978 GCA_045635065.1 Faecousia sp.
GGAAACCGTTGTGGTTTCCGGGGTTGCCACTTTCAGGGGGGGGGAGTTCAAAAGGTAACCTGTTCAAAAATCGACCTTGGGGAGGAACTGAGCCAAATTCTATGATAAAAATAGACAAAGTGACAATTATATGCTATAATATAGTTCAGTTAACATTGGTTGATGTGGTGAGATTATGGACACACACTTAAAGGCGAATGTATAAGATTGAAAAGGAGATTGTAAAATGAAAGTTTTAGTTACCGGAGGCGCCGGTTACATCGGCAGCCATACCTGTGTGGAACTGCTGGCCGCAGGTCATGAGCCTGTTGTGGTTGACAATCTGGTCAACTCTAATTCTGAAAGCTTGAACCGTGTTAAAATGATCACCGGCAGCAAAGTGCCTTTCTATGAAGGCGATGTCCGGGATGAAGCGCTGTTGAATCGGATTTTTGACGAGCATGCCATTGGCTGCGTGATTCATTTTGCAGGCCTGAAGGCTGTGGGCGAGTCCGTTGCCAAGCCTCTGGAGTACTATGAAAACAACCTGGGCTCCACCATGACTCTGTGCCGTGTTATGAGCAAGCGGGGTGTGAAGAAAATCATTTTCTCCTCCTCTGCAACCGTTTATTCCGGCGACAACGAGATGCCTCTGCGGGAAAATTCCAAGACCGGAAACTGCACCAACCCCTATGGCTGGACTAAATACATGGGCGAGCAGATTCTGCGGGATCTGACTGTTGCTGACCCCGAGTGGTCCGTAGTATTGCTGCGCTATTTTAATCCCGTGGGCGCCCACGAAAGCGGTCTTATCGGTGACCATCGACACGGGATGCGCCACAATCTGAGGCCCGTGATTTCCCAGACAGCCATTGGCAAGCGCCATCACCTGAATGTTTTCGGTAATGACTACGATACCCACGATGGTACCGGTGTGCGGGACTACATTCATGTGGTAGACCTGGCAAAGGGTCATGTGGCAGCCATTGCCCATTTGATGAATACCCCCGGCGAAAGTGTATTCAATCTGGGTACCGGTACCGGCTACTCTGTGCTGGATATGGTCAAGGCATTTGAAACTGCCAATAACATTCCAGTGCCTTATGAGATTGCTCCCCGCCGTCCCGGTGATCTGGCAACCTGCTATGCAGATCCTGCAAAGAGCGCCCAGGTGCTGGGCTGGAAGGCTACCAAAGATCAAACGGATATGTGTCGTGACACCTGGAATTGGCAAAGCCAGAATCCCAACGGTTACGACAAATAATCCAAAGGGGCAGAAACGCCTGTTTGGTGCTTGAAAATGGCGGATAGGAATTTTATCTGAGGATGGCTTTTTATTGCATAGAGAAAGGCCACCCTGGGGCGGCCTCATATAGGGGTCTATACGGTTCTTTTTCTGCAAATACTGCGTAAAAAAGTCACGGCAGGCATCAGCCCGGCCGTGACTTTTTTGTATGAAAACCGCAGCAATCCCTGTATGCGTCTGCTCAACAGGGTGATTTTTCGCAGGCAGGATTATACCCAGCCTCTGGCTTTGACCGCTCGCACAACGCGGTTGATGGCCACCACATAGGCGGCATCGCGCATGTATAGCTTCTTTTCCTGGGCAAGGTCATATACATTCTGGAAGGCGCTGGTCATAGCCTTTTCCAGCTTTTCCAGAACCTCTTCCTTGGTCCAGAAGTAGTTCATGTTGCCCTGGACCTGCTCAAAGTAGCTGCAGGTCACACCGCCTGCATTGCTCACAAAGTCGGGAATCAGCATAATGCCGGCGTCCTGAATCAGCTTGTCGCAATCGGGTGTAGTGGGACCGTTGGCTGCCTCGCATAGGATCTTAACCTGCTTGGAGATATTGGGGAACACCTGGGGTGTGATCTGGTTTTCCAAAGCGGCGGGGATGAGAATGTCCACATCCTGGCTCAGCCAGGCATCGCCGGGGAGGATTTCATAACCAAGAGCTGCCGCCTTTTCCTTATTGATGCTGCCGAAGGAATCCTTGATGGTTGCCAGCTGAGCGGGATCACAGCCTTCTGTTTTGCGGAAGGTATAGGCAACCTTGTCTGCAGCATTCCAGCAGGAAACTGCCACCAGCTTGCCACCCAGCTGGGTGTACATACGGGCTGCATACTCAGCCACATTGCCGAAGCCCTGGATGCTGGCGCTGGTTTTGGTGATGTCGATGTTCATATTTTTCAGGCACTCACGCAGGCAGAAGATCACACCAAAGCCGGTGGCTTCCGTACGACCCAAAGAGCCGCCCAGACCCACGGGCTTTCCGGTGATCATGCCGGGGGTGTGTTGGCCGGTAATGGATTCGTATTCGTCCAGCATCCACATCATATGCTGACCGTTGGTCATCACATCCGGGGCGGGAATATCAATGTTGTAGCCAACCTGTTTTTGCAACTGACGGATATAGCCGCGGCACAGTCGCTCCTGCTCGCCCATGGACATGGTGCGGGGATCGCAGATCACACCGCCCTTGGCACCGCCCAGGGGGATGTCCACAGCTGCGCATTTCCAGGTCATCCACATGGAAAGGGCGCGGACGGTATCGGCTGTTTCGTGGGGGTGGAAACGGATGCCGCCCTTTCCGGGACCTCTGGCATCGTTGTGGATCATGCGGAAGGCTTTGAAGATCTTTGTGGTGCCGTCATCCATCTTTACGGGAATGGTAAAATGGATCTCCTGACGGGGTTGACGGAGCAGATCGCGGGTACCCTGGTCCAACTCCAACATTTCAGCCACATGGTCAAATTGCGCCTGAGCATTTTCAAAAGGATTGTAAGTTTGATTTGCCATAAAAACAACCTCCCGGTGAATTTAATCTTATGTTACAGAATATACCACAATTCGACAAAAGTCAATGGTTTGTCCTGCTGACAGGCAGGGAACGGATTGTAGGAAATCTGTGTGAATTATGTCACTTTTCGGAAGCAGATGCTTGAATCATGTAATATTGCTTGACAAAAACTGGCAGGATTCGTATAATAAAACCATCCGAAAAAATAAGGAGGATTATACTGTGTACGTATGTCCCAACTGCGGAGCCAGATATGAAAATGAAACCGTTTTTTGCGCTTCTTGCGGCACCAAGGTGGTTGCTGAGCAGGTATCTGCTGCACCTGTTGTACCTGCTGCACCGGCAGCATCTGAGCCTGTTTTGGTCACCTTGTTGAGTTTTGGCACCAAACTGATCCATGTTCTTACCGGGTTCTTTGCTGCTATGGCTCTGGCTCTGCCTTATATCACAACAAGCATTAGATCCACTAAGTATTCCTATTATGCTTCTACCTATTACAATCCCAATGAGGTGTTCTCCGTCTTTGCTATTATTATGTCTCTTTTGGGTATGGGCGCTGCTGCAGCAACTCTGGTTCTGACACTGATCAAGCGCACAGATCTGAAAACTAAGTTCTCCGGTATTACCAATGTGGTTGTTGGTTTTCTGCTGTTCGTTCTGTCCATTGCTTTGGTTAGCAGCATGTAATCTTTTCAGATAGAAAATCCCGGCACCTGCCGGGATTTTCTATTTTATACTTGCCATCCAATTTCGTTTGATGTATACTGAATATATAAATCAAAAAAACGGAAAGGATGATACATTATGGCATATCAACGCGCAGGTTGGCATAGCGGACTGACCTATTCCCAGGTTTGTGCTCAGTGCAAGACAAAGGTTACTTACATGGACGACAAGCTGGATTTCAGACCCTGGTATGCTGACGGTTTTATTTATTGTCCCACCTGCAGAACCCCTCTGCGCCACAGAGAGGAGTATGCAATCAACAGACCCGATGCTGTGGATATGACCATGGAAGCCGCAGCAGAAGAGGAGACCCAGTCTGCAGATGCAGCAGTATTCTGCTCCGGTTGCGGCAGAGCTTTCCAGGAAGGCGAGAATTTCTGCCCTACCTGCGGAAAGAAGAGAGCATAATCTAAGATCGATAAAAACACCCCGGTGTAGTTTAGTAACTGCACCGGGGTGTTTTTTAGAATGATTTGCGCTTTGCTACCAGCAATTCCTTGTCAGTAATCAGCAGATAGCCGGGCTGCAGCTGCTTCGGAGCTGCCTCGGCGTTTAAAAGCTTCACATCGTTCTCTGACAGCCATTGGGGAGACACCCGGAGTCTTGTGGTGTTGTCCATGGGAATCTTTTCGAAAAGCAGTTTCTCAGTGCCGGAAAGCTTGATGGAGGTAAGGGTTCCCGATACAGAAGCACCGCTTCCTGTCTTCGCCCGCACATTGACCCAGTTGCCAATCTCACCTTGAACAATGGGAACAAATTCCCGATGGGGTTCGTTGCCGATTCGGCTTTTCAGCTGCAGATATTGGCTGACCACAGCCAGGGCGATTTTTCGCTCCTTGTCATTGCCGTTAAGCCCGTAACCTTTTTGGGAGCTTTTCAGCAACAGGCAGCGATTTTGCAAAGGGCCTAAATAGAGGGAATCCGCAATGACGGTATCAAAGTAAATTTCGTTAAAGGTGTTTCTTTTGGGAAGCGCTTTTCCAGAATAGGGGACTCTGGCGTAATCCTTTGCCATTTGGTTGCATTCTTGGGTATAGTCGGCATTGGATACTGTGCTGGCATACCAAAGGAAGCTGGAAAGCCCGGCCCGTTCCAATTCGTCCATGAGTTCAGGGGGTAGGAATGGGACATTTTCCGGCATTTGACCGCAGATCCAGGTATGCAAAAACGCCTTGCACATGGGGATGGCTTCCTTTAAAGGGGTGCCCAGTTTGATGCACTTTTCCAGGAAACCTCTTGCCAGCACCTGAAGAGGGCGACGGATACCGCTCATGTTGTTTCTGAGCATGGCTTTTTGCAAAGGGATGCTTTGCAGGTCGCCGCTTAAATAGCTTTCATATTCCTTAATTTCATTCAGCATACGCATGCACCTTCTTTAAGTAAGCTTCAATCTCGGGCCAGGAGAAAAGTTTCCAGAAGACAGGCCTATTTGCGGATTTGGTGGCATTGTATACCAGGGGGATCAGCCTGTTGGGGTCGGTTTCACCGGTCAAGGTTTCCAGCTCTTGCCGACAGAGGGGAGGGAGCACACGGCTACAGATCTGAGCTGCGGAGTACCCCCGGTCTATTGCCCTTGCAGAAGCAGAAAACAGCGCATCCAGGAAAGGATCTTCGTTTTGGGTGCGTAGAATTTTGCGAAGCTCGTTGGCATTTACCTGACTTTCCAGTTCTCGCAATGCAAAATACATTAGATTATAGCCCTGGGCGCCAAAATCGGCGGCTAAACAGGCGGTTTGGGGATCCAGAAGTTCAGAAAGCCAGACTTTTCGCTGGGTCTCTTCCTGGAACAACCAGGGATTCAGATCCTGACCCTTGCAGTAGAAGGCGCTGTCCAGAAGCTGATGGATTTCATCCGGGTCTGTAAAGCGCAGAGCAAGCTGACCGTTCATACTGTTGCCCAGTTGTCGCAAAGTAGGCTGATTTTCCAGCGTAATGTCGATATCATCGTATTTATATCGTAACAGATATAAAAGATTCTTACGGGCGGTTCGCCGCTCAGCGGGGTCGCTGTCCTTTTGAATGGTGTCTACGGTTTTCTTAACTGCGGAGTAGGCGCCCAGGACAGCATTTACCGCCTTGGTTTGTTCCTGGGGAAATGCCTTGGCGCAGCAGAATACAAGCTGCTTCAGCACTTCATCCCGTGGGTAATTATGCTGCTTCTGGGAGAATACCGGAGCTTCCGCCGCAGCTTCTGTGAGCTTGCGGCGCAACAGGTCAACCGCCTGCTCTTTCAGACCTTCCTGCGGTTTATTCCCGGCTGCGGTATTCAGAGCCTGAGCCCATCGGCACAAAAGCTGGTATACATAGGGCTTGCCGGCGCTGTCTTTGGAAAACTTGGTGATCTCCTGCTTGCCGTAGGTAACGCAGTAATTCTTATCGTCCTCCACAATATGGATGCCTACGAGATCCTGGTTTTTTAGATGTGTTCGTACATCCAGGTAGGTGCCTACAAACTGCATGGCTTGAGCAGCCTCTTTTGTGATCTTATTGTGGGAGCCGGAATTGGGATGGCTGACAAAATGGGTGACCGGTTTCAAATCCGGACGGACACCGGTTTTGGCGGCGTCAATCTCCACACCGTTCAGAATGGCGCAGAACCGGCTGGGATAGGGAAGGGGTTCTTTGTTTAAAGCTTCTGCGGCGCAGAGTTTCATGGTGGCATTGGAAATAATGCCGATTTGGCTGTTGAAGGTGTTTTCAATGGTTTGCACATCCACATATTCCGCACATGTGGGATCGGTGGATTTTTCCGGTTTTAAAGACGGAATTTGCAGGAGAGACAGACCGGTGCCGTTCTCCCGGTAACAATTCTTCTCACAGGCATCCACTACATCCTGCTGGAATGCCACAACCACCATATCGCCATCAAAGTCTGCGCCGCCCAAAGCATCCGGCATCTGGGAATAGGTACCCACAAAGGCAACCCGGTGCAGATGCCCCAGATATTGTTTGTGAAGCGGTGGCTCTTCGGCGGTGAGGGCGGACACATTTTCGTTGGGACACAGATGGGGACTGCGAAATACCGCGCAGGGCCGTCCACCGGCTTCTCCCGGCAGATAAAGATTGCCCCGGGGAATCAGGGGGAAGCGCTGGCTGGCGCCGCACCGTTTTCCCAGGCGGTGCAAGCAATAAATCAGATCCCGGCAAAGAAACCGCATATCACCCTCTACTTCCAGCTTGCCAAGATACAGATTGTGCAGCGCCTGCTTGCGACAGCTCTCAATAAGGCTTTCCACATGGGAATCCAGAGCAAGGCCAAAATGGGCGTCCAGATATTGGTGAAGGGATTCACCGGAGTCTTCCTCGAAAATAGGAAGTTTTCCTTCCGCAAGGAGAATGTTTGCCAGCTGATATTGCTCTGCGCATTCTGTGTGGTGCCGGATTACCCGATCAAAGCCTTCCTGGGTGAAGGGGAGGGTGTTGATGATCTGGGCGGTCAACCGGGCGTAACCGGTTTGCCGTTGCTGGCGGTCGGTTTTGACAATATAAATGCTGTGACCGTATTGGCGCAGCTTTTCAAAATAGTGCTGAATAAACTCCGGTCGTCTTTCGGGCTGCTGTTCCAGATCCTTTTTTAACAGGCCCAGAAGCTTAAACAAAGTCTGATTCAGAATTATATCTGCGTGCTTCAGGTTTCGCATAACACCGAAGGCATCTTCTACCCAGCAATCTTCCGGTAATCCACACTCCTGCTGCAGGAAACGGTGAAAGTCCACAGTATGCAGCATGCCCTTACAGAAGGGCATACGGAACTGGAAGGATACGGACATGCCCATATCCTGCAATTCACGGGGGCTTTTGTTTCGGGTGTCCACAGCAGAAAAAGCCCTGGGATTCATGGCCCGGTTCAGAAGGGCGGCACCCCGGGGAGAGATCAGACCCACGCCGTCATAGGGGTCAAAGCTGTAGGAGTTATCGTTTTCCTTGAGAAAACCCTCCAGGATGGCCTGCCCATTTGCGGTGGTGCCGGTTTTTTCAGCGGTGTAGACGGGAACGGTTTCCGTCTGGGATTTCGTGGAAAGCCGGATATTGGGCTCATCCAGAATCACGATGCGGTCTGCATCCAGCAATTCTTCAATGCCGTTCAGCCGCAGTGCCTCTGTTAAATACAAGCCCCGGTAGGCATAAAGCTTGCTGAGTAGGGCAATGCTGTTGTGCAGGGAGAAGCCTGTATTGCCGCCGGCATAGTCGCCAAAGCCGATATCCAGGTCCAGACGCTTTCGCACCGGCAGAAACAGATCCTGGCGGATAAAGGAGATCACACAGTCCTTGGCCTGGCTTTGGCTTTTTTCAAAGGGAACATAGTGAAAAACCTCCTGGGAACCGGCCCATTTGGCCGTAAAACCTTTCTCCAGCAATTCCCGGAACAGGGCGCTGCGACCGGTATCCTTATGCTGAAAAAATTCCCAGAAATTCACAAAGAATAAAACATGTTCATAAAGATCCGCAGAAAAATCCTGCTTCAAAACCTGTCTGACCTGGTACAGCAGGGCGTTTTCACTGTATTGGGAAACATTTTTAATAAGGTCTACATCCAGGCAGACAGGTCTGCCGTACAGTTTATTAAGATGAAACTGAGCCAGCAGATTGTTGCCGTCCAGGGTGATCAGTTCTGTGACATTCCGAAGCTCCATGGAACTACCTCCTGTGTCTTTGTATGGATTGTACCATGGAGGTAGAGGGATGTCAAATTTTCAAAAAAAGAGGTTGACAGATGAAAAATTATGTGTTATAGGTGAAATAGCGGAGGCGTTCGGGAAAAGATTACAATGGTAGCGAGGCAACAGTAAGCCGGTAGCGTCTTGTGATTTTTCGGAACAACAGTACAAGTGCCCTGTAAGTACTCCCGGGTAAAATCCGCGTCTATACAAATTACGAATGTGTCCTGAAAAGGGCACATTCTTTTTTTGGGCAGATTGTCAACCAAGTGCAACACTTTCAGCTAAAACTTCGGCTGGAGTTTTCCAACCAAGACACTTCCTGGGGCGGTTATTGATCAGATCTTCAACGAATTGAATATCATCATCAGTAACGGTCCTAAAATCAAAACCTTTTGGAAAGAAAAATCTCACAATATCGTTCGTGTTCTCGTTTGTTCCCCGCTGCCAAGGTTTATGTGGCTCGGCAAAGTAGACAAGAGTGTGTAAGTGCTCTTCTAACTTTCGGAACTCAGAAAATTCGGAACCATTATTAAAACTAACACTTTTAACCGGCAATCCATACAGCAGCTCCTCAATTATTTTTCTGGTATCTTCTGCCGTTCTTTTCATTAACCGACCAATACGAAGATACCGACTTTTACGGTCCACTAAGGAAACGACTAAGCCTTTGCCAACGCCACCATATACCGTATCTCCCTCCCAATCACCGATACGGATCCGGTTGCGGATTTCATCAGACCATTGAGGAATGATCCGGTCAGGCTGGATGCTGTTGTAGCAGGAATTACGAGGAAGCATAAACTTTCCGCGCCGTCTAAGATGCTGTTTCACAGTAATCCCTTCGAATTTACCTAACTTTATGTACCGATAAATAGTTGATACACAAAGAGGTTTGTTCTTAGGATAATCCTTGTTCCACCGATTTGCAACCTCCTCCGGTGTCCAGTATAATTGTAAATTGGCAACAATATAATTCCATTCTGCTGTGCCAGGATGCAAAGCAGCTCGCACTTGTTCCCGGCGACGGCGAATATAAAGATTCTGCGCACGCCAATGATTGTACCAGTATTTATTATCCGGTTTGTTATGAGGCTTGTATTTTGCTTTGTTGCGATTAACCTCACGGCTGATGGTGGAAGGACTACGCTCCAAAATGGCTGCAATTTTTCGAAAAGAATAGCCTTCGGATAAAAGTTGTTGTAGATATTTTCTTTCTTCTAGTGTAAAATGTGTGTAAGACAATATGCTTACCTCCGTGTAGTTTGTTTGTGTAGCAACTACATTTTACACTAAGGTTTGCATGTTGTCTTATTTTATTTTGGGTGTTGCACTTCGAATTATAATCTACCGAGCCCCCTTTACACAAGGGGGCCTTCGGTGCGCACCTAACCACATCTGCGGTGGTAAGGCGCTATACGCAAAAGAAAGAAAATTTGATGAGCCTATAGGCTCGGCAGGTAAAAGGCCCTAAGGGGGCCTGTGCATACCACCGGCACATGGCCGGTGGTTATGATTCAATTAGCCGTTTAGCAGTTTGTTGAGCTTGTTGGCTTTGGCTTTTTCAATCAGGTAAATGATAAGCCAGATGAGAGCATAGCCTGCAAGGAAAATGCCGGTGAATACCAGAATGGGAATCATGGATTTTTGCAGCCAGCCATTAAGCAGATAGGTGAGAATGTAGGCAATATACAGCCCACCACCATGGAGTAAAATCATAATGGGTAAAGGCAACTGCTCCATCTGGTAGATGGCGGTCATGCCTGCAACAATAAAAGCCAGCAAGGCAATGGTTAGGATGCCGATACATACTTCATTGGGGGAAAAGGATGTGACAGTACCGGTGGCACCCAGTATGCCGTAGATAATGGCCAGAACAATGGGGCCGCCGCTGGCGCAGATCAAACCTCTTAATAAAAATTCTTTCCAAAAATTTTTCATTTTGTTTCAAGCCTCCTTTTAATTTGGGCAAAGCACCGCCGGGAAACATATTCTGTGTAGCCACACTTAAAAACCGCATCTACGCTGCCAGCGTAAGTAACCTGAAAGCGGTCTAAACAATTTTCGTTTGCCAGTGTGCTTTTGTTGATACGAATGAAAGACGGGGGCAGTTGCTGTTCCAACTCATACAGCCGTTGCTTCAGACGATATCGGCGGTTTTTCATATCAATGGCATAGGTCTTACCATCCAGTACGGTGATGCATTCAATTTCGGAAACAGACAGCATTTTAATGTCATCTTCGGTGTAGCCGGGAATGCGGTCTGTGTATTTGGAAATCAGCATCTCGATTTCGTCAATTAAAGCAGAGCGGTTGTGAGCGGTTATCATCACTTCCTCCTCTTTTTCTTTGTCGATGATCAGCTTGAATTTCATGGGTTCACCTCCTGCAATCATATAGTATCATAGGAAAGAAGAAAAATGTTGTAAAGTTTGCCCATCGGTAATTTAGACCATGTCAACGGCAAGATAGAGTGTTGTGTGGCAGGATTGTAATTTATCAATTGGTATGATATACTGGAAAAAAGAATTTGTAAGGCGGTGAGTTCATGAAAATGAGAATCCTGCGAGATAACAACTCGGTGCAGTTATAAAATCTGGCAGCAGATTGTATCGAGAAGAGTTTATGTTGTCAGTTGACTGCACCTATGGGAGAAAATACTGAATTGATAGGAGTAGTTATTATGAAAGAAAATGAACGGATTCAGGCATGGAAGGTAGAGGAAGAAATTGCCCATATCCATGGCTGGGATTTTTCTCATATTGCCAGCAGGTTTGATGAGCGAACGGATTTCCCTTGGGATTACCGCCAGGTAATTGGAGAATATTTAAAGAAATCAATGAAGCTGCTGGATATTGATACCGGTGGCGGCGAATTTCTGCTGTCGCTGCAGCATCCTTATGAAAATACGGCTGCTACGGAAAATTATCCGCCCAATGTGCAGCTTTGCCGGGAAACCTTTTCTCCTTTGGGAATTGAATTTCGCGCTGCGGATGGAAACGGAGAATTGCCTTTCGGTGATGATTCCTTTGATATAGTCATCAATCGCCATGGAGATTTTAACCCTCGGGAGATTTACCGGGTACTGAAGCCCGGCGGTGTTTTCGTTATGCAGCAGGTGGGCGCGGAGAATGAGCGGGAATTGGTAGAATTGCTTTGCGGAAGGATTCCCATGCCTTTTCCGGAGCAGTATGCAGACAAGGCGGCAGAAGCCTTTTTGAAAGCCGGTTTTTCCATATTGCGGAAAGAAGAATGTTTTCGGCCCATTCGGTTTTATGATGTGGGTGCGCTGGTGTGGTTTGCCCGGGTGCTTCCCTGGGAATTTGCTGATTTTTCTGTGGATACCCATTTGGAAAACCTCCTGCAGGCACAGCGCATGTTAGAGAGGGACGGATACATAGAAGGAAACACCCACCGGTTTCTTTTAGTGGCAAAAAAAGAAGTTTTGGCGTAAATTCTGTGTGAGACTTTAGCGGATAAAAAACGATATAAGACCAGTCCCGGCAGATTGCCTGCCGGGACTCAATTTGTTTAATTATCCATAAAGTTAAAACTGCGCCGATACAGAGGGAAGATTGCTCAGATTGTTGTTTTCACTGCCATCGGGGATGGATTTTAGATATTCCGTATTTTTGCGGTGGGCAATGCCAACCCCTGCAATCTGTCCCTGTTTCGCCATATTGACCGCTTGCTGTTTTTCCACAACTGTGTTATCAGACAGCTGATACCCGGTGATTCTGCCGCCTTCCTTGACCAGACCGACAATGCGTTTGGCGTTGGGGCTTGTTTGGGGAATTTGATCTAAGGTCTGCTTGGCAAGTTCCTGTCCGTCCATGTTTATCACTCCTTTAATGGTCGGTGTTATTTTTTGCCGTTAGCAGGAGAATATGCAAAGAAAACCCAGGCAGTTTTTTATAAAACTGCCTGGGTGCTAGGAACTTCTTGATAGGGTTTAAATGAAGAAAACTACTTCAAAGTAAAATTTATTTTTGCAAATCCTCCAGGGCAGCACGAACGGCAGCAATTACAAAAGAGGAAAAGGTGCAGTCTTTTCCTTGAATGGCCTGCTCAATTTCTTCTACAATATTATTTGGAAAACGAATGGTTTTATTAACAGTAGGAGGGTTTTCCGGAATCTGGAATCGTCCCATAATATCACCTCATATAAGCATTGCTTTTGTCTTGCTATAATTTTACGACAAAACAGACGTGAAATATGCATTGCATTTGCAATGCGCGTAATGTATACTGGGATTGAGGTGATATAGATGGCAGAATTCTGTTTGGAGTGCTGGAATAAAATAAATGAAACTAAAGACTTTTCGTATCGATATGTGCTATCGTGGAGAAAGGAGCTATGTGAGGGGTGTGGAGAGTATAAGAGAATAATTATTGCTGAAAGACAATGGTCTCGGATATTAAAAGCCTTATGTGAGAGTTGTTGTTATAGCAAAAAAGAAAACAAATAAGAAACCGCCAATCCTCTGCAGAGGATTGGCGATCTTTGGTCCAAGTGGCGAGACTCGAACTCGCGGCATCCTGCTCCCAAAGCAGGCGCGCTACCAACTGCGCTACACCTGGATGGTACATGATTTACTTAATGGAGCTTTGCTGTGTTTTTACAGGTGCGCTTCCTGTTGCGGTGCCCGGCATCTGCCTGCGTCGACGGTGCTCCTTGGCATCTGCCGACCGCGGCCACTCGCTCCCCTCCCTGTATCCGCCACCGGCGGCGGTCGGGTCGCTCCCCAACTGCGCTACACCTGGATAGAATTGCTAGGGGAATTATACTTCATCTATTGTAAAAATGCAATCATAAATTGCGGTTTTTTTGATGAGCTTGAAAGTTTCTCCATTTTGTGACGGCTTCTTGACTAATTATGCGCAGATGCTATAATAAACAAAGAGAATTTTGTTTGGAGGTAGTGTATGCGGGGAATTCCATCCTTGATTACAGATATTCGAAAAAAAGTATTTACGGAAGTGGCTCGGCTGGCCTATTCCGGCAAGGGCTATGAGGGCGTGGACGACCTGCCCTATGTCATTGTTCCCGGTGACCAGCCGCTGCATAGAGAGTCTGTGTTTTTGGAAAGAGCCATTGCCAGTGAACGGGTGCGCCTTGCCATGGGTTTGAACATTCGTCCCATTCAAAGCAGACACCTGCTGACGGAGGGTATGGATCAGGCTGCGGTTGCGCAGCAGTATTATGAGCCACCGCTGATCAACATCATTCCCTATGCCTGTCATGCCTGCCCTACCAATCAATATAAGGTGTGTAATTATTGCCAGAACTGCATTGCGGCATCCTGCCAGAAGGTCTGCCCTGTGAGCGCGATTTCTTTCCGGAATAACCGCTCATATATTGATTTAGATAAGTGTATTCGCTGCGGAAAATGCGCCAAGGCTTGTCCTTATAATGCCATTGTGCATCTGCAGCGCCCTTGCGCAGCGGCCTGTGGTATGGATGCCATTGGCTCTGATGAGCAGGGAAGAGCGGTAATTGATCAGAATAAATGTGTGGCCTGCGGTCAATGTTTGGTCAGCTGCCCCTTTGGCGCCATTGTGGATAAGGGTCAGATCTTCCAGGTGATTCAGTCGATTCTCCAGGGAGATCAGGTGATTGCCATTGTAGCGCCGGCATTTATCGGTCAGTTTGGCAAACATTCCACTCCCGGAAAATTTATTGCCGCCATGAAAAAGCTTGGCTTTAAGCGCATCGTGGAGGTGGCGGTGGGCGCGGATATGTGCACCATTGAGGAAGCAAAGGATTTTGTGGAGAAAGTGCCTGAAAAGCAGAAATATATGGCAACCTCCTGTTGCCCTGCATGGCATTCCATGATTTATAAGCTGTTCCCCGGGGAGGCCCAAAACATTTCCATGACCCTTACGCCCATGGTTTACACCGCCCGGCTGATGAAGCAGAAATATCCGGGCTGCAAGGTGGTATTTGTGGGTCCCTGCGCAGCAAAGAAGCTGGAGGCAATTCGGGAGGATATTCGCTCTGATGTGGACTTTGTGCTGACCTTTGAAGAATTGCAGGGTATGTTTGAAGCCAAGGAAATCAATTTTGAAACCATTGAACCCCTGTCTGATTTGAATGAGGGTTCGGCTGCAGGAAGAGGCTTTGCTGTGTCCGGCGGCGTAGCAGGCGCGGTGGAAAATGTGATTCGGCAAACCGATCCGGAAAGGGAGGTCAAGACTGCCCGGGCAGAAGGCCTGCGGGAGTGCCGCAAGCTTATGACTTTGGCAAAGGCCGGAAAGTACGACGGCTTCCTTTTGGAGGGCATGGCTTGCCCCGGCGGCTGTGTTGCCGGGGCGGGAACTTTGCTGCCGGTAGAATTGGCAGGCAAGGTAGTTGGCCGTTACCAGCAGGAGGCGGATACGGAAAGCCCGCTGGACAGCCCCTATCGGGATAAGGCAGAATCTCTGGATTAATTTACAGGCGGGCGCTGCAGCGCCCGCTTGTTGCTATTTGAAAGAAATTGTGTTATAATGCCACCAATGTCTGGAAAGGAGGATGCGCCATGGAATGGAATGATGTTTATGATAAGGACCGCAATCTAACCGGGCGTGTCCATAAACGGGGTACCCGATGGCACAAGGGAGAGTATGGTCTTGTGGTGTGCGTGTGGGTATACGATGGTAACGGCAGGGTGTTGCTGACCCGCCGCGCTCCCGGAAAGAGTCATGCCGGTACATGGGAAAATTCCGGTGGCGCTGCGCAGGCGGGGGAAACCAGCCGGCAAGCCATTGCCAGAGAGCTGTTTGAGGAAACGGGAATTCGGGCAAAGCAGGAGGAATTTGAATTCATCGGTTCGGATCGGGACAGATTTGCCTTTTATGACTTTTACTGTTTAAAGCGTAATACTCCGGTGGAGGAACTGACCTTGCTGCCCGGCGAAACAGACGCAGCTAAATGGGTGATTCTGGAACAGGTGCATGAGATGATCGAAAACAGGGAGATCTGCCAGATCATTGCCAATCAGTTTTTGCGGCAGGAACCGATTTTGCGCCAGAGGCAAACTGCACAAGAATAAAGACAAAATTTTGGGTGGCTTAACAAAAAGATTTTTCTTGCTAATTCGGCTGTGTCCGGGTTATAATGAAAAAAAGCGTTTTTCAGCTGCCCCGGTGAAACGCTACTTCCGGGGCATGAAAACGCTTTTTTCTTTTTATACCATTCCGAGGAGGACTTTCTATGATTCAGCTTATGAAAATGTATAGTCACGACAATGTGCCGCTGCGTGTTGCAAAAGGGCATTTTGCCACCAATCACAGCCACATTAATTACTATATTGATATTACATATCAAAAGACCCGCTTGAGTGAGGCTAAGGCTGTTGCTGCGCATTTGGTGAATCATTTTAACAAGGCTACGCCGGTAGATACGATTTTGTGTCTGGACGGCACTGCGGTGATTGGTACCTGTTTGGCGGATGAGTTGGTCAGTTGCGGTTTCCCCAGCATGAATTCTCATAATACCATTTATATTTTGGAACCGGAGTATAACGGAAACAGCCAGATGATTTTCCGGGATAACATTCAGCCCATGATTAAGGGAAAGCATGTTTTGGTATTGCTGGCCAGTGTAACTACCGGCGTTACTGCAAGGCGCAGCCTGGAGGCTATTGATTATTATGGCGGTAAGGTTGTGGGAATTGCGGCGCTGTACAGCGCTGTTAAGGAGGTTGGCGGGCATGAGGTACAGTCTGTGTACAATGTCAACGACCTTCCGGATTATGCCAGCTACGATTACAGAGAATGTCCCTTCTGTAAGGAGGGCAAAAAGATCGATGCCCTGGTCAACAGCTTCGG
>JAZRBJ010000077.1:0-2236 GCA_045635065.1 Faecousia sp.
GCAGTTGCACCTGATCATGCAATGGAACCTTAAATCCGACCAGACAAAATTCCTTGCCTTCCTGTAACTCAGCCAGCACCCGTCCCTCAGTGTAGTCCCCTGTCCTTCCTTTCAGCAAATCAATCAATTCACTGTTTTGAATTCTCTGATCCCTCTTAAACATTTCCTTCTGCATCACGAGATTCTGCTGAGATACCGTATTGTATATCCTTTCTATCTGCGCATATTCGTTACCCTTTATTTCCTTTGCCCCCAGCTTATTTAAAAGATTAATCAGAGGCCGCACATTGTGTCGCAACAAAATGGTCACACATAATCCGCTCAGAATTACTGCTAATACAACACAGATCAATAAGACATTTCTGACATGCAGAGATTCTTCTTTTATCTCTTGTTCAGGTATCAGCATTTTATAGGTCAGATTTCCTATCGAAGACGTTTTGCTCAGACAGACATAGTCCTCCCCTGCAAGCATTAACTTTCCCGTTTCATCTGTTTCGATATTTTCCGGAATAGGCATCTGCTTTCCACCCGAAACGTAAAGAATGTATTCTCCGTCCATTTCCAAAAGGATTTGATTTGTGCTATTTTCTGTCAGCTTCGTAATTTCCGAAACCGGGAAAAAGACAAATACATTTGCACGCTTGCCCTTAAAATACGTCACCGTATTGGCATAGATGATTTGATCTGTGCTGGAATCCCGTCGAAGATTGTCACTGATAAAAAAATCGCCTTTGTAAACCTGTGACATTCTCTCCATCCAATCTTCATAGTTCATTTCCTGTTTATTCGCAAATTCATATGAATCATAAATAGTTTTGCTATTGGCTCCTGCATTAGAAGCCAACACATAATCCTGGTTTATTAAACAGATCATACCTGTCAACTTTGTATCATTTGCCCTGTAGGTCGTCAACGTATTTTGAGCTTAGCAACATTAGCATAAAAATAATTGTCTTTTTTATCTGCGCGCAGCAGCTTGTCAAAATTATCATTCAGATATATATAATTGAACATGTCAACTTCATCTTCTAAGATTTGATCAACATACTCCTGAAGATTTGTCAACGCCTGTTCATTTACCCGAACTACTTCCTTTTCCACTACCTGTATATTAAAATAATGATTGACAAATATTGCAATCATCGGAATCAATAATATTCCAATATAAGAACATGCCCAACTTAATACAACGCTTCTTTTTGAAAACATATCCCACTCCGTATACACCCATCACTTTGGTTTTAATCTCATACCATTGTACCACAGTTTCAACATTTTATGTTGGTTTATGTCTGGAATCCTTTTTAAATCGGCTTGGAAGCCTTCAGTTTTCTACCTCTTCTTCCGTGTTACCCAACAGGCTAACGCAATCGCCAATATCCCCGCGCTCAATTTACCAATCACCATCGCAGTAATCATTGACGGCTCAAATCCGGCAGTAAAAGCCAAATGATCGCCCAATACAAAAGCCCCTGATACGCAAAATGCCATATTGATGATTTTCCCACGTACATCCATCTCGCCGATCATATCAAATGTTGCAATCGAATTGGCAAGGGTCGTTACCAGCCCTGAAACCGACTGCTCATTTACTCCGATCTGCCTTCCCGTCCATGCTAGTGGTTTCTTTAGCAGCTTCGTAACACAATGCATCAACGGAAATGCTCCGGAAAGAACGATTCCGATCTCTCCCACGATCAAAAACGCTTCCTCCACCGAGCCTAATCCGGGAATCAGCAATATTCCTGTCGTCAGTTCAACGCCGCCAGCCACTAATCCAATTGTCGCCAGCAGAATCAATCCCTTTGCAAACAACTCAAAGACTCTGATCAGAAAACGCTCTGCTTTCCACAGCCCAAGGGCAATAAATACCACCAGCAGAATAACCGGAATTATATTGCGAATAATCATTTGTGTTGGGTATCCTGCCGCAAGTCCACCAGTCAAAATTCCTGCCGGGATTGTGACTATTCCGCAGAGAATACCCTTTGCCGCAAACGGTCTATCCTCTTGTTTCAGCACACTCATCGCCACCGGTATGGTAAAGGATACCGTGACACCAAGCATGGATGCCACGATGATCCCTCCCAGAAGTCCGGCTGACCGGTCTCCTGCTAACTGTATGGCTAACTGAGCCCCTCCCATATCGCAGGCAAACAGTGATCCCGCAAAAATCGCAGGATCTGCTCCTAGCAGACCATACACAGCGACAACAACCGGCTCTAAAACATTC
>JAZRBJ010000078.1:0-46414 GCA_045635065.1 Faecousia sp.
ATGGCGTTTGCGGCATCGCGTTATACGGAAGCAAAGCCCGACAGCATGAGCGCAGAGCTGTTCGGCGATATTGATGCCGATACCGTTGAGATGGTTGATAACTATGACGGCACAATGAAAGAGCCTGCACTTTTGCCGACGACATTCCCCAACGTGCTTGTTACGGCCAATCAGGGCATTGCCGTTGGTATGGCTTCTAATATTTGCTCCTTTAATTTAAAGGAGGTTTGCGAAACCACCATTGCGCTGATGGACAATCCGGAGCATGACATTCTGGAGACCCTGCCCGGACCGGATTTCTCCACCGGCGGCGAGCTGATTTATGATGATGTCACCACCCGTGAGATTTACTCCACCGGCAGAGGCAGCTTTAAACTCAGAGCCAAGTGGCGTTATGAGAAAAAGGACAATGTGGTGGAAATTTATGAGATTCCCTATTCCACCACCACCGAGGCCATCATGGATAAGGTGGCAGAGCTGATCAAGGCGGGCAAGATCAAGGAAATCAACGACATGCGTGATGAGACCGATTTGAACGGCTTGAAGCTGGCTATTGATCTCAAGCGGGGCGTAGAGCCGGAAAAGCTTATGCAAAAGCTGTACCGCATGACCCCCTTCCAGCATAGCTTTGCCTGCAATTTTAACATATTGATTGCTGGCATGCCCAGAGTTCTGGGCGTGGGCGAGATTCTGGAGGAGTGGACTGCCTGGCGTATCGATTGCGTCAAGCGTCGTATTTTCTTCCAGATTCAGAAGAAGGAAGACCGGTTGCATCTGCTGAAAGGTCTGGAGCGGATTCTGCTGGATATTGATAAAGCCATTGCCATTATCCGGGAGACCGAACTGGAGGCAGAGGTGGTTCCCAATTTGATGATCGGCTTTGGTATCGATGAGATTCAGGCCAATTATGTGGCAGAAATCAAGCTGCGTAATATCAACAAAGAGTACATTCTGAAGCAGACCCGCGCCATTGATGACCTGGAAGCTGAGATTGCTGAGCTGCGGGATACCTTGAACAGCAGCCGGAAGCTGAAGAGTGTGATCAAAAAAGAACTGAAGCAGGTTGCTGATAAATTCGGCAAACCCAGAAAGACGGAAATTCTTTACAATCTGGATGAGGTGCAGCCCGAGGAGGAAGAGGAGCAGATCCCGGATTATCCCGTGACCCTGTTTGTGTCCAAGGAGGGCTATCTGAAGAAGATCACTGCCCAGAGCCTCAGAATGTCCGGCGAACAGAAGTTTAAGGAAGGTGACAGCCTGTCCTTCAGCCGGGAGACCAGCAACCGGGCGGAGCTGCTGGTGTTTACAGACAAGTTCCAGTGCTACAAGACCAGACTCAACGATTTTGAGGACGGCAAGGCCTCCCAGTTGGGTGATTATCTGCCCCAGAAGCTGGGCATGGAGCCGGGAGAAACGGTGCTGCATGTGATGCTGCCCGGGGATTATAAGGGCTTTGTGCTGTTCTTCTTTGAGAACGGCAAGGCTGCCAAGGTACCCCTTAGCGCCTATGAAACCAAAACCAACCGGAAGAAGCTCACTGCTGCCTATTCTGACAAGAGTCCTCTGTGTGGCGCTATGGCGCTGGATGCAGATCAGCAGATCGCATTGTATGCCACCGATGGGCGTTGCGTGATTTTCTCCTCTGCTCAGCTTCTGCCTAAGGCTACCCGGAATACCCAGGGCGTGGCGGTGATGAGTCTGAAGAAGAAAGCCCAGCTGAAGAGCGCAGTGCCGGTGGCGGAAAGTGGCATTGTGAACCAAAGCCGTTACCGCACCAGAACCCTTCCTTCTGCCGGTGCGCTGATTAAGGAAGAGGATTCTCCCGATAAACAAATTAGTTTTGAGGTGTGATGTTATCCTATGAAAAAAGGTCTGCGGCATTTGTTGTGGATATTAAAAATTTTGCTTGGCTGTGCGGTGTTTTCCCTTGGCTTTAATTTGTTTTTAGTACCAAACGGTCTGAATGCCGGTGGCCTGTCGGGCCTTGCTATGGTGTTGGTACACTTTGCAGGAATTGGCACGGTAGGTCTTGTGACTGCCATTGTGAATTTGCCCCTGTTTGCTATCGGTGGGCTTAAAATCGGCAAGCGGTTTTTTGTTGGATCACTTATTGGCATGTTGAGCCTTTCCGTATTGATTGATGCCTTTGCTTTGTTGCCTGTCCCGGAAACCGAGCCTTTGATTGGCGCATTGTATGGCGGCTTGCTTTGCGGTGTCGGTCTGGGCATGGTGTTTGCCACCGGGGCATCTACCGGCGGCTCAGACATTATAGTGCGCCTGTTAAAGCTGCGGCTTCAGCATCTCCCCATTGGCACAATCAATATTGGCCTGGATGTCGCCGTGGCGGTGCTTACGGGTATCGTGTTCCGGGATATTAGCAGAACCTTGTACAGCGCCATTGCTATTTTTATTACCGGACAGGTGATCGATGCGGTGGTTTATCGCTTCGATTACTCCAAAGTGGCGATGATCATTAGTCCTGAGTACGAAAAGATTGCCCGTAAAATCGGTGAGGAGCTGGACCGTGGTGCAACATTCCTTCAGGGCCAGGGTGCTTTTAGCGGCAGGGAAACCAAGGTGGTGCTTACTGCGGTTCGCAAACAGCAGCTTTCGGATTTGAAGCGGCTTGTGGTTGACATTGACCCCAATGCCTTTATTATCGTACAGGAGGCTCACCAGGTTTTGGGCGACGGCTTCTCCCGCTATTCCAAAGAATCTTTATAAGAAAGGAATGAGGCTTATGAAATTGCGTGTGGCTGCGTTGCTGCTGGTATTAGCTTTGCTGCTTTCCGGCTGCTCCTGGTGGCTGGATGGCGAATATGTTTCTGTGAAGCCCCATACCAACCGCCCCCAACCGCCTATTGCCGGCAGCATTACTGTTTCCGATTTCCTGCAGCTGCGTAACGCTTTGGAGGAAATGGTGGAAAACGGAGTGGAAAGCCGGGTGCTTTCCGTGGAAGAAATGCAGCGGGAAACCCTGGATTCCCACATGGAAAATGCCATTCGCTATGTGACCCAGAATCATCCCGTGGGCGCTTATGCGGTCAATGCCGTTTCCTATGAGATCGGCACCTCCACCGGCAGTACCGCCATTGCGGTTACTGTAAGTTATAACCACGGTAAAAACGAGATTCAGCGGATCCGCTATGTAAAGGGCACAGCCGAGGGAAAAGAGCTGATCGCCAAGGCTTTGGGGCAGTATGAAACAGGCATTGTTTTGTATATAAGCGATTATGCAGACACGGATTTTGCTCAGATGGTGCAGTCCTTCGGTCTGGAAAATCCTGCGGCGGTGATGGAGATCCCTCAGGTGAGCGTCGGCATCTATCCGGAATCGGGAAATGACCGGGTGGTTGCCCTGCAGTTTACCTACCAAAATAATCGGGAGTCCTTGCGCAGTATGTACAACTATGTGCAGCCTGTGTTCTCCTCCGCATCCCTGTATGTCAGCGGAGAAGGGGAGGAGAGAGTGAAATTTGCGCAGCTGTTCTCCTTCCTGATGGAAAGAAATACATATCAGATTGAAACCTCCATCACACCGGCATACAGCTTGCTGCGCCACGGTGTGGGAGACAGCCGGGCCTTTGCCACGGTGTATGCGGCCATGTGCCGTGCCGCCGGATTGGAAGCCATGACGGTGACCGGTACCCGGACGGGAGAACCTCGGTGCTGGAACATTGTTTGTCTGGATGGCGTGTACTACCATGTGGACCTGCTGCAATCCCATAAGGCCGGCAGAATCCGCTTTTTGACGGACCGGGATATGGGCGGTTATGTGTGGGATTATGACGCATACCCCGCCTGCGGATAAATTATGCGCCGTCGTAAAAACTTTAGAAAAAAGGGTTGACAAATCCAAAAATCTTGCTATAATACTTTTGGTCATGCGGGTGTAGCTCATCTGGTAGAGCGCCACCTTGCCAAGGTGGAGGTAGCGAGTTCGAGCCTCGTCACCCGCTCCAAATATAATGTCCGCAACGGTTAATCCGTTGCGGACATTTTTGTATAAGAATACCACCGGCACTGTACCGGGGGGGTCCTTTTTAAAATTACCGGTAGGGAAGTGATCGTAGAATTTGCCGGTATTATTTGTTGATTTTGTGTTGTGCAACAGGAGTATCTTTTTTGCCGCTGCTTAGCTGAATTATAATTCCGGATTCCGTATTATACCTGCTGCAAGCTGGATCTGGAGGCAAAGGAATCCTTGCGCAGCTTGAACTGTAAGCGCTACATTCTGGCCCACAACGGGGTGTATGAGGATATCAGCAGCCTGATTGATCGCAATATTGCCACTGTGTACGAAAAACTGGATGCGGTTACAGCTGTGACCAACCGCTGGATGATCCTGGAACAGCTGTCTGTTGCTGTCATGGAGCATTTGGGTATTGACCTGAATATCCAGCTGAAGGTTGTTGGCGCAAAACGAAATATTCAGGTGCTGGTGGAACAATTGCTGGAAACCGGAAAGCTGGAAACCCGTATCCGCCAGGGGTATGTGGAATACATGGCAAAAGAATAAGATAAATGACCTTAGTCCTTGTGGCTAAGGTCTTTTTTAATGGGTTCAAAAAGAAATGTGGTGACAATGGATAAAATATATGGTAGAATATTTTTAATGGATGTTTGCATAATAACAGCCATGCAGTGCTCTGGTAAGCAAACAGAGCCTGCGAAAGCATAATATTACCCGAAAGTGAGGCATGCATTATGAATTTAAAATATATACATCCCGCAGATCAGCTGGTTATGTTCATGCAGCGAATCTATGACAAGGGTATGACCACCACCTCAGGAGGCAATCTGTCCATCATGGATGAGGACGGCAGTATTTGGATTACACCCGCAGGCGTGGATAAGGGAACATTAAACCGTGGCGATATTGTTTGCGTTAAGGCTGACGGTACTGTGATTGGCCCCCATAAGCCTTCTTCCGAGCTACCCTTCCATGCGGCTGTGTATAAGATGCGCCCGGATTTGAGAGCGGTGCTGCATGCCCATCCTCCCGCATTGGTATCGTTTTCCATTGTCCGTCAGTGCCCCAATTTGGACTTAATGCCCACTGTGCGGAAGATGTGCCCCCAAGTAAAAATTGCGACCTATGCGGTGCCCGGCAGTGATGAGCTGGGCGAAAACATCGGTCAGTGCTTCCGTGAGGGCTGTGATATCGTTCTTTTGGAGAATCACGGCGTCTGCATTGGCGCGCAGGATATGTTTACCGCTTTCCAGAGGTTTGAGACCCTGGATTATGCGGCAAATCTTGAGATTCTTGCCAGACGGATTGGCACGCCCAGACCTCTGGATGAGGACTCCTACAAGGTTGCCCAAACCCGCACCCATTTAAAGATGGATGACTTTATCCCCAGTGAGCATTCTGTAGAGGAGCTTGCAGCCCGCCGGGATATGATTACATTGATCCGCCGTTCCTATAAGCAGGGTTTGTTTACAGCTACCCACGGCACCTATTCTGTGCGGCTGTCTGACGGCAGCTTTCTGATTACGCCCTTTGGTATGGACAGAGCCTATCTGGAAGAGGATGATCTGGTTCGGGTAAAGGCCGGTATGAAAGAGATGGGTAAGATACCCTCCCGGGCTGTGGGTCTGCATGAGAAGATTTACAACGCCCATCCGGAAATCAGCGCGGTATTGCTGGCGCAGCCTGTGCATGCCATGGCTTTTGCGGTGACGGATACGGTGTTTGACCCCCGCACCATTCCCGAAAGCTATATCCTTTTGCGGGATGTTAAGCGCATGTCCTACGGCATGAATTATACTGAGCAGGATGAAGTTGCCGAATACTTTGGTGAGGTGACACCTGCAGCTATGGCAGAGAATGACTGTGTCATTGTTACCGGCGCCACACTTTTGCAGGCTTTTGACCGGCTGGAGGTTATGGAATCCACTGCTCACTCTATTATCAACGCATCTGCGGTAGGCAATATTGTACACATTTCCAAAAAAGAAATCGATGATCTGAAGGTGGCATTCCATCTGAAGGATTGACAAAGGAAAATAAAAAAGGAGGTATCATCTGATATCTCCTTTTTGCTGTATTACTAAGAATAGATATGTGCTTCTGCGGCAGCGCAAAGGTAATGATAAACAGGAAGATGCAGTTCCTGCACTTTAAAGGTTTCGGTCTCCGGGACGCTGATACAAATGTCAGCAACGCACGACAGCTTACCACCGACTAAGCCGGTCAGGCCAATAACGGTCAGTCCAAGCGCTTTTGCCGTCTGGGCGGCAATCAGAACATTTTTAGCGTTTCCGGAGGTGCTGATGCATATGAGCAAATCACCGGCTTTTCCCATACCAAGCACAGCCTGCGCATAAACGAGATCGGGGTCAACATCGTTGCAAAAGGCAGTGTTCAACGCGGTAAGAGTACACAGGGACAGGGCAGGCAGACCCCCTTGCAACTTGCAAAGTACTTCAGTATCCAGTTGGGGATATTGTTCCAGCATGGAACGCTTTTTTTCATCCGGTAAAGGTCTTTCCTTTAAAAAGTCTTTCATCAGTTCGCCAACAATGTGGTCAGCATCTGCGCAGCTTCCCTCGTTTCCGCAGGTAAGAATCTTGCCGCCGGCCTTGTAACAGGAAATTATGGCCTGCGCTGTTTTTTCAATTTCAGCCTCGCATAGAGACAGGGAAGGATACCGTTTTATCAGTTCTTTTAACATAGTGGACACCTCACAAAATTGCGGTAGCAATTGCAGCATAATCTCCAATTTGCTCACCTAATGCGGTACTTACAACTTTACAGCAATTCGCAGAAGCAGGAATGGCTTCCTGCAGGAGGAATTTTTGAGTGGTGGGCCAAAGCAGGTCGTAGCATCTGCCAAAAATACTGCCGAGAACGATTATCTGGGGATTGAGGATGTCTACTATCATGGCAAGCCCCTTGCCCAGATATTCACCGCAAATTTGAAATACTTTTTGTGCAGTTTCATCTCCGGATCTGGCCGCTTCTGCAAGCGACTTTGCGGTGATACTCTTCGGTAGCATGCCCTTTTGGAAGTAAGACGGATAGCTGCCCGTTTGTATGCGTTCCTGGGCAAGCATGTATCCAAGCTGAGAAAGACCGCCCCCGCTGCAAAATCCTTCGAAAGAACCGGATTTTCCAAAGCCTGCAGGACCAAAATGATTTAAGCGAATGTGCCCCACTTCGCCGGCATTATCGTTGGTGCCGCAAAACAGTTTGCCGTCCAGAATCAGCCCGGCGCCAAGACCGGTTCCAAAGGTCAGGAATACCATATTTTTACTGCCTTGTCCGGCTCCGAATTTCCACTCAGCCACAGCACAGGCGTTGGCGTCGTTTTGCAGCTTTACACTGCTGCCGTAGCGAGTCTGTAATTGCTTGACAATTTCAACATGATCCCAGCCGGGCAAATTGGGAGGACCTAAAATAATCCCATCTTCTGAATTCAGAGGACCTCCGCAGGAGATTCCGATTTTATCCGGCTTTTGGATCAGTATTTTGTCTGCCAGAGTCGCCATTTTTTCAATCATGGCTTCAGGAGGAATGGTCAGGTCGGTGGGACAGGACGACTTTTTTAAAAGGTGAATATTATTGCCATCCCACTGGGCTGTGGTTACAGCGCATTTTGTGCCGCCAATATCAAATCCTAATATGTACACAAAAATCACTCCTTAAAGACCGTATTCATTCAAAAAGGCTTTATAGCTGTTAAAATCAAATGGAGGAGATCCACAAACATAGTGGTTAAACCCGGTTTCTCCGCCGATTTCCCAGCGTAGCAGAAGATAGGTATGCTCCGAGTAGTATAGGGGACACCTGGCGATAAGAGTGGAACTGTTTGGCTCTGCTTGAAAAATACCGCTAAGCAAAATGGCATGGGTTTGGCCGTCTACAATCTCATAATTGCCTTGCTTCTGTGTCAGGGAATCATTACAAGCATATATGGGTAAATGCCAGCTGCTTAGTTCGCCGGCAATTAAAGCAAAGGGTGCCTGGGAGCGCTTAATATAACCGTATGCCAGTTTTTTGTTGTAATAATAATCCACTACAGCATCAGAAAACTGAGGCCAGCCGTCCAATAGATTCCACCAAATAATGCCGGTTTTGTTGGGGCGGTTTGTGCGGATGCGTTCAATGAAAAACTTTTTGCTTCTGCCTGGGAGATTTGTGATGCAAGAATATAATCCTCCGGATTTTCTGGGACTTCACTGAAAAGCTGCCGTACCTGTTTTTCCATCAGTATAACACGGGAGTCGTTGCCCCGCTGATTGGATGAATGGAGAATCCATTGGGTGTTATCTCGGTAGGGCCATATCTTTTCGGAGGTAATGAATCTTTTGATAGATTCTAATGAGGGGCAGCCGTGATAGCCGGTTTCGCTGACAAAATGCGCTTGGTTTTCCTTATAAAAGTGACTTTTGTAATAATCCCGGGGATCCCACAGATGTGCTTCGGGACAGCCTGCCGATGAGCGGGATTGGTAAACATGCGCGGATATATAAGGGGAGCTTGGCAAATAAGGGCGATATTTGTCGTTCTCATGAATTACCTGAGGCAGAATTTCTCTGGTTAGACGATTCCCGGAGGGATTAATGCCAAATCCCATGCTCATGATATCTACTTCGTTGTCTCCGGCCCAAAGAATAATACTTGGGTGTTGCCGCAGCTTTCTGACTACGGATTCTGCCTCATTGCGCAACAATGTTATAAAACGCGCATCCTGGGGATAAATCGCACAGGCCATAGAAAAGTCCTGCCATACCATAATGCCATTTCGGTCGCAGAAATCAAAGAAAGCATGATCTTCGTATACATTACCGCCCCAACATCGCAGAATATTGCAGCCAATATCTTTTACCAGAGATAGGGCCTTGTCATATCGTTGGGCATCCCGACAGTGAAAAGCGTCCAGGGGCACCCAATTGGAGCCTTTACAAAGAATTTCTGTATTATTAATCAGAAACTGGAAATAACCGTTTTGACCGTCGGTGCTTTCGCTGCGCTGTAGTTCCACATTTCGAATGCCGAAGTGTGTGGCCGTTTCATGAACCGGCTTGCCATGGGAGTAAATTCGGACGGTTGCTTCATAAATGTTTGGGTCACCGTATCCGTAAGGCCACCAAAGGTAGGGCTTGGAGATGGGTACAGGTATATAACCGGATTTAAACTTGACAGCTTTTTGGCGAATATGGAAGGTGCTGTCCTTACAACTTCCCTCCAGTTCAATCTCAATGTCCCCCAGATCGGAATAGGGGCAGGACAATTCGTAGAGAAATTCACACTGTGTGGCTGTAGCGCAAAAATACATTTGTGAAAAGGAAATTGGATCGCGCATTTCAAGGCGAACATCTCGCCAGATGCCGGAGGTGACCGCCCGTGGCATAATGTCCCAACCGTAGCTGTGAGCCGCTTTGCGTATGCCGGTATGGGCTTGTCCCTGGCCGTCATTCCAGGCAGTAAAGCTGTTTAAGCTGTAGTTCAATTTGTGGGATGCCAGTACAGGAGATTCAATATGAACAGTAAGTGTGTTTTCTCCTGCTTTCAGGTGTTTGCCAACATCAAATTCATGGGAGATAAACATGTTTTCACTGTCACCGATTTTTATGCCGTTAAGATAATAATGCGCAATGCAATCCACACCCTCAAACACCAAAAAAATGTTTTCTCTGTTGTCGGGAGCGTTAAATTTTCTTTCGTACCACCATTGCCATGTTTCGTGTTTTTCCGCCTGCAGGATGTTTTCACCTATATAAAGATCCCTGGGCAGATAACCTGCTTCAGACAAGTCTAGCTGAACACAGCCGGGAACAGTGCCTTTTAGAACAATGGGGTCACCGGTGTCTTCCTGGGGCTGTCCCCAAAGCTTCCAGATGCCGTTTAAAGATATTTGTTCCAATGTCAACACTCCTTTCTTGATGCCATTTTATGACGCTTGCCATGATCTCAGCAACAGAAAAACAGGGAAGTTACTATTAAAATTTACGATTTTCTTGAAAAATAGAAAGAAATGGTGCATTCTGTAGGGGGTGATGGTAATGAATAATATGAAAAATATAAGACGGTTGCAATCCAGTGAATATATTGGACAGGAGCATATAGCGGTACGATATCACTCTGTTACAGAAAGTTATCAGCAGCATTGGCATAATTATTTTGAAATTGAGCTGATATTAAATGGCTGTGGAACCCATATATATAATGGCATGGAATATCAATTGGAAAAAGGTGATGCATATCTGTTGACACCGGTGGATTTCCATGGAATGGAAGTGACGGATTCCGTTGAGCTGATCAATATATCCTTTGACGATGTATGTTTGCCATCCAGCATGCTTTCATACCTGACAGCTCCGGGAACAAGAAAAATCTATAAATTCGATGAGGAAGAATTTTCCCGTATTATTATGGCGGTGAAGCTATTACAGCATGAATGTGAATGTAATGGACTGTGCATTGTGCAGCTGTTGGAATATTTACTTAGTTGTTTTACAAGGCATCAGCCGGTACAAATGGATGTTGCATTGAATAAAACACATTTGCAGGGGATTCGACAGGCCATTTCCTATATTGAATTGCATTTTAGGGAGCAGATCACGCTGGATCAGCTTGCCGGGCTGTCCGGTTATAGTCCAGCATATTTCAGTGAATTCTTTCGCAAGGTTACAGGTAAAACTTATAAAAACCGATTACTTTCTCTGCGCACTGGTTATGCGCAAATGCTTCTTTCCAATGGGTTTTCTGTATCTGAGGCCTGTTTTGCATCCGGTTTTGGCTCGTTGTCAAATTTTTTTCGTGTTTTTCAAAGAATGTGTCATATTTCTCCCAATGCATACCGTAAAAAACAGGGTTATTCAGAACATTCAAAACAGGCTTAATCAAAGGGTTAAGTCTGTTTTTGTTGTAAATAAGGACTTGTAAACCACACATGACTTTGCTACAATGAAACCAATAGAATATGAAAACAGGTTGCAATAGCAAGCTGGTTACAGAGAGAAGGATACCATGAAACTGTGTGCTGACAGATGTAAAAATATTGTACAGGGTCTTGGGCTTGCATTGGTGCTGCCTCTGGCAGTGTTTTATTACGAAACCGTATTTTGTATTTCCACGGTTGGCGTATATTTTCAGGTGGGCATGTGGTGCAAGCTTTTGTTTTCTTTGGCATATGGCGGCTTTGCCTATATGCTGATTTCCGTTTTTGCAAACAGACAATGGATTCGGATAGCCATGACTCTGCTGTTGGCGCTGCTGGCCTTTGTTTTTTTGGTGGAATACTTCGTATACCGTCAATTCAAGGTGTTTTATGATGTCAGCACCGTGGTTATGGGCGCAGGAGATGCGGTAGGCGGCTTTTTCCGGGATATTTTCCGGCTGATTTTCAGCTGGGACGGAGTTTTTAAGATTTTACTGTTTGTTCTTCCTGTATTACTGACGGGTATTTTTGTAAAGAAACCGAAACCCTTTTGCGAGAAAATCTGGATTCGTATTACAGTTGTTGCGGCGACTGTTGTATTGTGCTTCGGCGGAGGATTGCTACTGATTGCCAAGAATTCTGTGCTGAATGTTACCTATGAAGCAGAATATAATTTTCAAACAGCTGTGGAGAAATTTGGCCTTATTACTGCGGTGGGTCTGGATGTGAATAACCTGTCCCGGAACGAGGACGGGGGAGACTTTGAACTTCCGGAATCCGTGCCTACAGTTCCGGCTGATGAAACGGTTGGGGAGACCGAGTCCTCGTTAACACCTCAATTGGTTTATGGCTATCACCGCATGGATTTGGATTTAAGCGAAAATACCGGCACATACGGAAAAATAAACGCTTATGTGAACAGCCTTCAACCAACCCGGAAGAATGCTTACACCGGTCTGTTTAAGGGTAAAAACTTAATTTTTATCACAGCGGAGGCATTTACGGCGGAAGTAATTGATCCTGTACTTACGCCCACACTTTATCGCCTGGCAAATCGGGGAATCCAGTTTACCGATTATTATCAGCCTAACAATGCGGGCACTACCGGCGGTGAATATCAGAACATCTTTGGCATGCTGTCAACAGCCGGTGGCGCTTCCTTTAAGAACACAGCGGACAATTACAATTATATGACCATGGGCAGCCAGTTAGACCGATTGGGGTACTATGGAAAGGCCTACCATAACAATTCTTATACCTACTATTCCCGGCATAAAACCCATGTGAATCTGGGATATTCCGACGGCTTTATGGGCTACGGCAACGGCATGGAGGAATATGTAAAGAAGGTGTGGCCTCAAAGTGATCTGGAGATGATGCAAGGCACTTTGCCCACTTATATTGATAAGCAGCCCTTTAATATCTATTACATGACCGTAAGCGGTCACAGTGAATATACCCGCAGCGGCAATACCATGACCAAGCGTAATTGGGATGCGGTGGCGGATTTGGATTATTCTGACCAGGTCAAAGGTTATCTGGCAGCCAATTTGGAGCTGGAGAAGGCTATGGCCTATTTGGTGGCGGAGCTGGAAGCCAAGGGAATTGCAGATGATACCGTGATTTGTATTTCCACAGATCATTTCCCATATGGTTTGGATACAGACGGAAAATTTGGAAAAAAGGAATATATGTCGGAATTGTTTGGCTATGATGTGCTGGATTATTTCGGGCGGGATCATTCCCGGTTGATCCTGTGGAGTGGCTGCCTGGAGGATGAAACACCTATTGTGGTGGATAGCCCTACCTCCAGTCTGGATATTTTACCTACGCTGTCCAACCTGTTTGGCACGGAATACGATTCCCGTCTGTTCCCGGGAAGAGATGTTTTTTCTGATGAGGAAGCCCTGGTATTTAACATGAATTACGACTGGAAAACGGATTTGGGAACTTATTATGCCCAGACCGGCAAATTTGTTCCCACGGATGAGAACACTGTGATTCCGGAAGGTTATGTGGAACAAATGAGGACCACTGTGCGTAATAAGCTTCGTTATTGCATCATGGTACTGGATTATGACTATTTCCGGTATTTATTTGCGCCGGAACAGTAAAGGAGATAAGTGCTATGGAAAGTCGGAGAGTGATTTTTACAGAGCCTTGTGTGGCACAACTGCAGTCCCATGATCTGAATGCTCCCGGAAAGGGTGAGGTTCAGGTGAAGATTATGGTGTCCAGCGTCAGCAGCGGTACAGAACGGGCAAATCTGATCGGCGATCCCAATATCAGCCCCAACAGCAAGGGCGGCGTGGTGTTTCCCAGAAGACCGGGCTACAGCGCGGCCGGCGAGGTTGTGGCGCTGGGGGAGGGTGTTACGGAATTTGCCGTGGGTGACCGGGTGGCTACGGTGGATGCCCATCACTGGAGTGTGGACAATGTGCCGGTTGAGAAGGCTGTCCGCATCCCGGAGGGGGTTTCCTTTGAAAATGCGGCGCTTAGTTATATCAGCGTTTTTCCAATGGCTGCCATTCGCAAATGCCGTTTGGAACTGGGTTAATCCGCCATTGTAATGGGTCTGGGAATGCTGGGATTGGTGGCAATTCCTTTGCTGAAGACCGCCGGCGCCGCACCCATTATTGCAGTGGACCCCGTGGCAGAGAAGCGGGAAAAGGCATTGGCTATCGGCGCGGATTATGCCCTGGATCCTTTTGCGCCCGACTTTGCAGAAACCGCCAAAAAGCTGACCGACGGCGGCGCCAAGGTGGGCATTGAAGTTACCGGCGTGGGCGCCGGTCTGGACGGCATTTTGGATTGCATGGCAAGATTCGGCAGAGTGGCGTTGCTGGGCTGTACCAGGAATAAGGAATTTACCATTGATTATTATCGCAAGGTTCACGGTCCCGGCATCAGCCTGATCGGCGCTCATACCAATGCCAGACCTGCTGAGGAATCTGCTCCCGGCTGGTGGACTCGCCGGGATGATATGACCGCCATGCTGAAGCTGACCCAGATGGGAAGACTGGATCTGGCTTCTCTTATTGATGAGGTGCATACGCCTTTGGAAGCCCCGGAGGTATATGCACGGCTTGCCCGTGAAAAGGCATTCCCCCTGGTACAGTTCGATTGGAGGAAGCTTGGATGAAACCTATTAAAATTGCCCAGATCGGTGTCAGCGGATTCAGCCATGGCGACGATATTTTCGCCACCATGCGCAAATTTCCCAATGTATTTGAGCTGGTTGGCTATGTGTTGCCGGAAAATGAGAGGGAACGACTGTACCATAAACTTGGCCCGTTTGAAGGTTATCCGGAGTTGACCCTGGAGCAGGTACTGAATGACCCGGAAATTGAAGCGGTTACCGTGGAAACAGAGGAGGTATATTTAAGCAAATATGCCCTCCTGGCTGCCCGGCACGGAAAACACATCCACATGGAAAAACCCGGCGGTGAAGATTTGGGAACCTTTGAGAAGCTGATCGATGCCATGCGGCAAAGTGGAAAGGTGTTCCATACCGGCTATATGTATCGCTATAATCCGGAGGTTCTGGAGCTGCTGAAGAAAATACGGGCAGGTGAACTGGGTCAGATCCTGAGTGTGGAAGCCCAAATGAATTCCAACCACAGTGTGACGAGCCGCAGCTTCCTTGGGACATTGAAGGGCGGAATTATGTTCTTTCTGGGCTGTCATGTGATTGATTTGGTGATGCAGATCATGGGCAAGCCCAATCGTATCGTCCCATTTAACAAGGTTACCGGTAAAGATGGCCTGGATGTTTTGGATTACGGCCTTGCCGTGTTTGAATATGACAACGGCGTTGCCTTTGCCAAGTCCTGCTCCTCGGAGATTGGCGGCTTTGCCCGGCGGCAGCTGGTGGTGTCCGGCACCAAGGGTACGGCGGAACTGAAACCCTTGGAAATGCATAGCGGAAGCACATTGCAGACCACAGAGGTCAGGGAATGTCTGGACCCTAAAATGCCTTGGGTGGGCAGGGGAGAAAGTCATGTCAGTCAGCAATATGAACGCTATGACGATATGATGCTTTCCTTTGCGGCCATGGTGAGGGGAGAGAAGGAAAATCCCAACACCTTGGACTATGAATTGGAATTGTACAGAACGGTTTTGATTGCCAGCGGAATTATAAAACAATAATAAAAGCTTTCGGCCATTGTGAACCTGATATGCTGCCCCCATAAGAAACAGTTTTTCTTTTTCACTGTCTCTTATGGGGGTAGCATATCATAACCTAAAAGGCCCGTTTTATTTTGCTCATACTGTGCTGAAACAAATGCGTGAACAGAAAAGCGGTTTGATCATTAACATTGGCTCAATTTCCGGTGTGGAAGGGGATAGCTTTGGCGTTGAGTATCCGGTGGCGAAATCGGGTCTTATGTATGGTCTGACCAGATATCTGGCGCAATATGGTTCTAACTATGGAATTCGTTGTGTATGCGTTTCGCCCGGTCCGGTGCTGACCAGAGCTGCTATGGCAAATATGAAAACCATGCAGGGCAGAGCAGCTGATCCTCAGGAGATAATCGTTTTGATTCTGTTTATTGTTTCTGACAAAGGTCAGTTCATTATGGAATGATAAAACCGGGAGGCAGATGCCTCCCGGTTTTTGCAGTTTGGTGGGAGAGGTTATACTCGGATTTGCACACATAGGTCATATGATTCAACGCATCAAAATCGTTGTGAATTTTAATATAATCCAATAGTTGTAAATGTGTGGAAGCAAATATAAAATGGATGGACGATTGTACAAAAATCAGCGACAAATTTTGTGGAGATTTTTTGGTTTTCTACATTGTAATGGACAACACCGGTGTGCTATAATTATCCTAGCGGGATGTGGTTCTCTGCGGGGAATCGCTTATTATGTGTTTCATGGAGGAATGAAAATGCCAATGCAAATGGGTTTCCGTTGGTACGGTGAGGGCAATGACAAGATCAAGCTGTCCGATATTAAGCAAATCCCCGGTGTCACCAGTATCGTATGGGCGCTGCATCATAAAATGCCCGGTGAGATCTGGGAAGAAAATGAAATCGCAGAGGTAAAAGCCCAGTGTGACAAGTACGACTTTAACATTGATGTGGTGGAATCCGTCAATGTTCACGATGATATTAAGATCGGTAAGCCTACCCGGGATCAGTACATTGAAAATTATAAGATTACCATGCGTAACCTTGCCAAGTATGGCGTAAAGGTTATTTGCTATAACTTCATGCCTATTTTTGACTGGACCCGTTCCAACCTCTTCCATGAGGTCGGTGACGGCTCTACCGCGCTGTTCTATGAAAAGGGCATGATCCAGGATGACTACAATGCCATGGCTAAGTACATTCTGGATTTCACCGAGAAGTACAATATGTCCTTCCCCGGTTGGGAGCCTGAGCGTATGGCTAAGCTGGATCAGCTGTTCAAGGATTATGCTGATGTGGATCACGAAAAGCTGTGGGCTAATTTGAAGTACTTCCTGGAGGCTTTGATGCCCACCTGCGAGGAAACCGGCATTAAGATGGCAATTCACATGGATGATCCTCCCTGGGATATTTTTGGCCTGCCCAGACTGCTTATCAACGAGGAAAACATTGACCGTTTCCTGAAGATGGTGGATCATCCCTGCAACTGCCTGACTCTTTGCTCCGGTAGTTTGAGCGCAGACCCCAGCAACAATGTTGCCCAGATTGTGCGTAAGCATTGCGGTCGTATTGCGTTTGCCCATATTCGCAATGTAAAGCATTTCCCCAACGGTGATTTCTCCGAAGCCACCCACCGTGACTGTGACGGCGATACCGGCATTTTGGAAATTCTTAAGGCTTACCATGATGGTGGCTTTGAGGGCTATATCCGTCCCGACCACGGCCGTCACCTGTGGAACGAGGGGCCCGGCAATGTGCGCCCCGGTTATGGATTGTATGACCGCGCTTTGGGTATCATGTATATGTTGGGCGTCTGGGATCTGCTGGACAATCAGAAGAAAAGTAATTAATGGAGGTATCCAACAATGATGAATCTTCCCTTGAATATTGATTTTACCGGAAAGGTAGTTGTAGTAACCGGCGCAGGCGGACTGATTTGCGGCACTATGGCTCGTGCTTTCGCCCAGAGCGGCGCTAAGGTTGCTGCATTGGATTTGAACGAAGATGCAGTTAAGAAGCTGGCAGATGAACTGAAGGCAGAGGGCTTTATTTGTGAAGGATATAAGGCTAATGTGCTGGAGCCTGAAGCGCTGGAAGAGGTTCACCAGGCTGTTCTGAAGGACCTTGGCCCTTGTGATATTCTGGTCAATGGCGCCGGCGGCAACAATCCCCGGGCAACCACCGACAATGAGTATCAGCATGAGGCTAAGGAAGGCGGCAAGTCCTTCTTCGATCTGGATGCAGGCGGTGTGGACTTTGTGTTCAAGCTGAACTTCCAGGGCACTCTGCTGCCTACCCAGGCATTTGCCAAGGATATGGTTGCCAAGAAGGCCGGCTGCATTCTGAATATTTCTTCCATGAATGCCTATACCCCCTTGACCAAGATTCCTGCATATTCCGCAGCTAAGGCCGGTATTTCCAACTTTACCCAGTGGCTGGCGACTCACTTTGCCGGTACCGGTATCCGTTGCAATGCCATTGCTCCCGGCTTCCTGGTATCCGCCCAGAACAAGGCTCTGCTGTTTAATGATGACGGCACACCTACCGCCCGTTCTGCTAAGATTCTCAACGGCACTCCCACCGGCCGCTTCGTGGATGCAAGCGAGCTGTTGGGCGCAACCCTGTTCCTGTGCGATGACAAATCTGCCAGCGCTATTACCGGTGTCGTGCTGCCCATCGACTGCGGCTTTGCTGCTTACTCCGGCGTGTAATTTATAATAAAAAAGCCTGCCGCATGGCAGGCTTTTTTAATCGATTGATAAGTGGCTTTTTTTGAGAGACGCGCGAATGGCAACGGCCAGAGGGGGAGCGCCAATAATTGCCACAGTTGCGTTGAAAATTGTTGCGGGTAGCTTAAGCGTAACTGCGGGGAAGGCAACCTGGAAACTTAGACCGCTAAGCAACATGCTGTCGTAGAAGCAGCCTTTTGCCAGATAGATCAATGCATAAGTAATGGCGGCAGCTGCTGCGGCCAGCACGGCTTTTCCGTAACCCCAATCCTTTTTACCGGAGTAAATAATAAGACCCGCCACCAAGCCATAAATTCCTTTGGTGATGAAGGTAATCCAGCAGTCAGCAGCAAAGGCGGGGTTACTTAAATCGTAAAGGGCAGAACCCAGACCGGATGCCAACCCGCCCCAAATGGGTCCCAGCAAAATGCCGGACAGGGCGCAGAGGATATTGCCCAAATGGAAATAAGACATGCCCGCAATTCCTGCCGGCACAGGAATTCGCAAGCTGGAACTGACAGCGGTAAGGGCAGCCAGCAATGCAATCTGCACGATTTTCTTAATGGTTAGTTTGGAAGTACGCATATAAAGGCCTCCTGATGCTTGATGAATGGATTATAGCACAATCTGGCAATAAAAACAGTACCAAAATAATATAATAAAATAATGCCAGATAACTATGTGAGAATTGTATTTGCACAAAGATAGATTCTGTGGTATGATGTGTAAAGAAATTGATGACTGAGGATTTTTATCATGGATTATATCGTTTTGGATATGGAGTGGAATCAGCCCTGGCCCGGTTCGCCCTCTGCGCAGAAGGTTTTGCCGGTGTCCATTCGCGGTGAGATCATTCAAATCGGCGCTGTGCGTGTGACCCAGGATCAGCAGGTGGCTGATGAATTCCAGGTTTTGATTAAGCCTAAGTATTATCGCCGATTGAACCGCCGGGTCAGTAAGCTTACCGGCATTAAGGATGCGCAGCTGCGGGAGGAGGGGATTCCCTTTCCTCAGGCTATGGAGCGGTTTCGCAGTTGGTGCGGCGAGGATATTATTTTCCTTACCTGGGGCTTCGATGATATTACCATTTTGCGGGAAAATCTGCGACTCTTTGGCATGGATGAAGGATGGACAGACCGCTGGTTCAATGCTCAAATGATCTTCAATGCCCAGACCGATGGCTCCAATGCCCAAAAAGCCTTGAAAACAGCGCTTGAGATTTTTGAGATCGAGCCCTCCCGTCCTGCCCATGATGCCTTGGGAGATGCCTATCATACGGCGCTGATCTGCGCCAGACTGGATCTTGCCAAGGGTACTCATGAATATGAAAAAGCATTAAAGGAACATGAGAATGGATTCCACGGCGCGGAATTACCCGGCTGTATTAGTCGCAAGGTGTTTCACGATTATGCGGACAAGCAGGCTGCATTGGATGCCATGACTGTGAAAGAAAATGTTTGCCCCATATGTGGAAGTCAAATGCGTGGGACCCGGTGGTTTGCACAGCCTGGTCGCCGCTATATGGATATTGCGGAATGCGCCGAACATGGAAAGTTTTTGATTCGTGTTCGTTTGTCTGAACAGCCGGACAGTACAGTGCGGGTTAGTCGGTTGACTTATGAAGCTACCTCCGAGGCAGCGGCCACATATGCTCGTCGCGCAGAAAAGGCAGATCCGGAAGAACGGAAATCCTCTAACAGACGCCGTCGTCGCCGGAGCAAGCTGCCTCCCGCTGGAGACAACAAAAAATGATATAAAAACAGCTACTTCATTGAGGTGGCTGTTTTTTAGAAAGAATGTGGATTGTTATGTGTAAAATTTTTGCAAGGGCACGATTGACAACTGACAGCAATCCTACGGATTGCTGTCAGTTGTCAATGGACTTTCCCACGGGCTAAAAATTGCTCGCCCGCTCTCAATTTTTACACCAGTCTGCGGACTTGTGCCGTCCTTTCAAGCCCGTGCCTGCCAAAAAAGACCACACCCAAAGGTGTGGTCTTTTTTGGCAGGGGCACAAGGACTTGAATTGCCATAGATTTTGTATTTTCTTAACTTTTGTTAACCATTTAGCACCATTTCTACGAGTTTTCCGAACGTTTATACCCCACTAAATACCACCCTTAACCACCTGTTACCACCCTAATAAGGGGAAAAATAAGGGAAAACTTTTTAAATGCCGTATGGCAGGTACATATTACTCCACATACTTATTCCTTCTCAATCAAAGTTATGCAACTATTGCAAAGCCCTAAAGAGCCGCCACCATCACCATATGGCTCTCCACACTTCTCACATTCTTTTACTTCATTATCAGATCCACAATAACAGCAGTGGCCATACTTATACAAATCTTCTCTCAAAGAAACTCCATATTGTTCACATTCCCAACATGGGAAATCTGCTACTGGCTGAGGTTCACCATTTTTGATCGCTGACCTTTCCATAGCTTCTTTAATAGCGATGTACGGATTGAATGTTTCTATTGCCAATTTAAGTTCATCGAGGAAATCGTCTATTTCAGACTCATCTATATCGGAATCACTTAGTATGTCTATCGTTCCTTCAAATACATTCTCGCTTCCGCTGCCATTATGATATCTAACCGATGCTGTTGCAAGACCTTTGTTGCTGTGGATTATTTCGCCGTTTAGTCCATGAATAATATACCTATAATTTAGAGAACTATCTCCATCCATTTCGTCATCAACGGCAATTTCTACTTGTACTTCTAAATAGTATTCTTCATTAGCTTTACATTCTACAGAAAATAGTGTTTGCCAGCTCTCATTATCTTCAATAATGTGCATTGTGCTAAAATCAAATCGGCTATCCCAATAAAACAAATCACGGAATGTCTGATATAGTAATTCTGCCTTTTCACAGAACATTTCAAAAATATCGTCACGCCACAATATCTCGACACCTGTTTCCCCATAAATCCGATCTCTCAAATAATTCCGTTCATATTCCTCTTCTTCTGCAGCTTGCTGTGCCTGCTCATTTAAGAGATCTATGGTTAGTTCATATTCCTCTGAAGGAGAAGCAGCATCAAACTTTGTACTTGCTTTTTTTATCATATTGTCAAATTCTTCGAAGCTTTTTGCCATCTTTTGATATGCACTAAAAGAAACAGGTTTGTTATGAGCAACGTGGTTTCGATTCTTGATAAAATCAGTTATGAGTTCTTGTGCATTTTCAGACTCTACAAAGTATTGCTCAAATATGTTAGTCCATAAATTTATTCTAACTTTACGTTTCTTTTTGAGCCACTCAACAATGCTGTTATCATTTTTTCCTTTTGCAACCAGATTCATCAATTCATTGCATTGCTCTTTTGAAAGTTCAAACGGAGACTCATAAACTGTACCCTTCTTAACAATCTCAAATAGTGTCTCCAATGTTGTTGAAATAAAAACATCATCTACATCAGCAAAAGAAGGCTCATTACGTCGAAATTCTACGCATAGGCTCTTGTGGCTTTCTGCATATTTTTCCAAGCCCGGGCTGGCAATCCAGTTGACACCTAGCTCCCATATGAGAACCTTGCTAGCAAATGCTCGCATTCGATTTTCCGCTCTGAAAATGCATGGATAAAGAAGAGAACACAGTGATTCAGATTGTTCATCTTTTATCCACACACAACTATTCCAATCCTTTCGGAAAGCTTTTTTAGTTTCAATTTTTAATTTTTCAAGCAGGCTGTCATATGTTCCAGGCAAGATTGTGGTATTATTCTCATGTCCTTCGGTCAGCATTGGTGTGTTTCCTGCTTGCTGTGAACCTGCAGCAGATACAATCTTTATTTTTAACCCTGCCTTATTTTTCTGGTACGTATTCACTGTGCAAGTAATTGTATATACAAACATATCAGTAGTAACTATAAACGTTTCGTTTGCCATTCTCTCGGTGGCTCCTATATACTCGCACGATCTAATACCCGTAATTTTTCCTACAACTAAATCAATCGCTGTTTTGCAGTATTCGTCTCCCACATACTTAATATTTTCTACTATTTCCGACTCTCCTGTAAACCTCGACATTTGTTCATGTTGCTCTACCTTATAGAGCTTTGACTTATCTTTAATATCGTTAAATATAAACTCAACGGTCATGCTCTCGCTCCCTCTCTATCTTAAATAAGCAACAATCATTACAGTTATTTACTGTAATTAACACAATAAACTATTCTAAAATAATCTAAATAAGCCTTGAACCGGTCTTGGGCAGTGAGGCAGGTGTCCATAAGGAAGCCTTTTTCGTTGTCCCACTCTTTGAGACCCCGATAGTAAAACAGCTTAAGATTATCCTCGATGATGAATGGTACGACGTTATGCTTAAGGCACTCTTTGAAGAGAATCAGACGGCCTACACGGCCGTTTCCGTCCTGGAAGGGATGGATACGCTCAAACGCCACATGGAAGGCCACGACGTCCTCGAAAGTCTTAGAGGGTAACGCATTATAGTCTGCCAGCAGCTTGCGCATCTCACCGGCAACATTTTCAGGAAGTGTAGTATCATTACCGCCCACCTCGTTAGGGAGCTTCTTGTACTCACCCACAGCGAACCAATCCTTGCGGCTGTCGCTGGTGCCGGTCTTCAAGACGAAGTGCAGTTCCTTAATAAATTTCTCAGTCAGCGCAGAACCTGCCTGGTCGATCACCATGTCGATGCAGCGGAAATGGTTGGATGTCTCAATCACATCATCCACGTTCACAGTCTCATTTTCAAAACCGATAGTATTGGTCTCAAAGATATACCGGGTCTGGTCATGGGTAAGTCGGCTGCCCTCAATATGGTTTGAGTTATAGGTCAGGTCGATCTGAATCTTATGATAGATACCGCCGGTCATCTTAGCTGCTTTCTGCTCCCGCAGGATCTGCAGGAAAGAGGGGGTATCTTTCTTTTTGTTGGCACGCTCCGGCTTCTGCGCGTTTTCCGGAATGTACCAAGTTTTGCCGATAAGCTTCGCATCGGCAATTCTGCCGTTGGCACAGTAATTTCGCACACTTCGTTCAGAAAGTCCCCATTTTTCTGCCATTTTTGCAACAGATACGTATTCCATAGTTACCTCCCGGTAATTTTTCTTGGCATTATTATACCACATTACCGGCAAAATTACAACAACTATATTTTCTATGCAGTTCATTTCTTGCCGGTAGAACAAGTGTCTCGTACACTTTCTTGGTATAATACAAAAAGTCCAACACCGTACGGCATTGGACTTTCTATAGGGCATAAAATATATCAATTTTCTGCAATCACCACGATCTGGTCGTATTCACCGAAGGTGATCTCTTCTTCCTTGTTGGGATTTACGACCACATTGGTCTTGGTTTTGCCTATGTGTCTATAGCCCACATATATCTCGCCCTTGCGGGCAGCGCTTTCCGTCAGCGTATAGGAGTCTACCGGAACACCGATAGAAACATAATTGACAGCAGGCTTCATATAAAGCTCAGAGCCGCTCTCATCGAGAAGATCCGTAATCAGCGGAGCCATATTAGGATTCTCAGAGATTTGCGCCATCAGCAGGCTTGCAAAGTTGGAGCCGATAACGAAATCGTCCACTCTTGCCTGGGATGCCAACCGTTGATTGTCCACACTACGCATTTCTGTAGTGATGGCAAAGTGCCGGTCAGTCTTGTCTGCAATATCACGCAGAAGGATCAACCGCAGTAGCGTCTGAGAATCGGATGCCTCCGGCTCCTGACTATCATCGTTCAAAAGCAGAATGTTATTTGCGTTCTCGTCAAGGAATTCGCAAAGCAGATTTCGTGTAACCGGCTTAGTGCAAACCTTGATTTCCAAATTATCATATGTACCCAACTTAGTTTCATCCAAGTCATCATCTACGATAACCACATGAGTACCGGGCTCTACGTATTTTGCATACTCTGCAAGGATAATCGGTAGCTTTTCATTGCTGCCAAGGACGATTAAACGATTGCTTGCCTGTGCAGAGATGCTTGCGCTGTTGCAAATTAGTGACTCGTCAGCAGTCTTAGCAACATGGTAGTCATATGCGCCATCATCCAGCTCTAAGAGGACAATCTGATCGTTCTTACCAATCACAGTGTCCATAGACGGATTTAACCGTACCTGACCGTTTGCAAACAAGCCCACTACCACAGCGTTAGAAAAACTTAAGGTGGCCTCTTTGAAGGTCTTACCCTCTAATGCAGGAATACTCTCAAAGTAAAGCTCGTTGCCACTGAAGTTAAACAACTCAGTCAAGACCTGAGATAAGCCGTGTTGGCGGCAGGTGTTGGAAATGATCCGGGCGATCGCATCCTTTGCGTAAATGATCTCTGCGCGACCTTCACCGGCGATATTGGCAGCCTCCACATGCTGGCTATCCTCCAAGGAAGCAACAAATCGCAGCTCCGGATTTGTCAGCTCCTTGTCCTTTAAGTAGGCGGATAGTGCCAGCAGGATCTTAACTGTTTCTGCATCATCATGAACATTGATGATCACAGACTTGCTGGTTTCCACAGAACAACGCTCCAAGGCATATGCCTCGTGCAGATTACCACTGCGGCAAATAATCCGTGTTGTACCGGTATTGGAGATGTGGGAAGAAATTGCATCTTCCATTTCCTCTTTAGGTTGCTCGCCCAAGACTACGACACAAGCATTTTTCTTGTTGGAATTAGCCTCAATCAGCTCACGCAGGATTGCATATACATTGTTGTCAAAGCCAATGATGGTGGTGTGATTATCTTCCTGCACCACAGACGTGCCCTTGCGCAGATCACTAAGCTTACCTTCCACACCGGTCGCAATGATACCGATCAGAATGCTGGTCAAGAACAGGCCGCACAAAGTTGCTAGGGACATAAGGACCAAATAAAGTACATTGTCCGTAGGCACGCCGGCAAGATTACCGGCATCCAACGTGTACATCAGGCTGTTCCAGATTTGATACAGAACGCCACCATCGTCCGACACAAAATATGCTACAAGGCCAATCACACCCACCGTTGCCGCTGTGATAGCAAACAGCAGGATAGACATTGCAATCGGTCCCTTGGACATCATACAATCGAACCAATAGCTAATGCGTTCACGCAGGGTTCTCTTTTTCATATTGCTTCTCCTCTATCTCTATATTTACCAGTAATTATTACTGGATCGGGAGGTCAATTTTTACTTATTCACTGACACTATGCTAAATTCAACAATTCCGCAAAATCACGGCACTTCTGAATGTTGGACACATGAAGTTCAACATTGATGCCTGAGGAAGAACGGATCGTAACAACACCGTACAAGCAAACAGGAAACTGTCGGTTATTGCTATAGCGTCTATCCGGGGTTCCGTTTTTATTAACATATTGCCATGTATGACCGACAACCTGTGCATCTCTGGGAACAGGATCAGATTCTACAAATCGTGTCGACGAAGTTTCAATATGAATATCGTCATAGTTTTCAGATCCAACCTTAGAGCCTCTCACAATAAAGAAACGATCGGGCATTACCAGGAGTATTTCCTTCTTCAGTTTGATTTGAATTACATCAACATTTGTTTTCAGATAGAACGGGGTCTTCTTGGTTATGGTACAAGTTTCGCGCTTGATACTTCTGCTTGCACCTGCGTTAACCTTTGTGTTGCTGTTATGTTGCTCAGTCAGTATCTGCCATTCCTTATTGCCTTCTTGTAAGATTTCCCACGCACTAATTCTGCGATAATGTTCCTCTGTTTTTTCTGGATCAAGATCATAGGTCAAATCCACCTTACCAGACTTGTGAGCAAGGATCTTTAATACAATTCCAACCAACGGGAGAATAATAAACACTGGATTGCCACATGCTAACAAACCGCACCAGAGAAGTCCTGTGCCCCATTTATTGATACGGATAGTTTTTTCCATTGTCTTGGAGATGGTGTCTAAATTAGCTTCTCGGAAGTTCTGGATATCCGCCGTCTCAATGCTATGCTCAGCTTCTACATAGGCACTGCTATTCTGCGGTTGCGGTGTGTAATTATTTCTGCTTGGATTGTTAGTACCTCTATTCGAACCAGAATTACGAGAACCCATAGTTTCTGAGTAGGACAGGCCAGTGCCCGGTATAGAGTATGTTTTTCTTGTTTTGCCGGATGCAGTACGGGTTATCCGATATCCCGGAACACCCCAACTATATCCAACGCCGGATTTGCTGAGATTAATCCGAAAGCCTCCACCAAGATTTATACTTTTACGATATCTAAAACCCATAGTTATCCCTCCTGTGATATTAGGACGATTGAAATGTCATCTTGCGATCCATTATTACGTGCCCGCTGTTCAATCAAAGAACATTTCTCATCCCCACTAATATTTGTATTTATAATTTCTTCGAGTGTATCAATGTCTACAAACTCATGAACGCCGTCGGAAGTAAGAACAAGTATGTTAAACTTCGGCAAGTCAACAACTTTGAGGGCGCTTGCCAATTGTTCGTTCCCTCCACCCAAGCAGTTTGTAATTTCATTCTTGTTACAGCATTCCGCTTCGTTAATTCTTCCTGTCCTCATCAACCAGGAGAATACAGTATGATCGTCTGTAAGTTGCTTTAAGTAAGACCCTTGGAGTATATACGCACGTGTATTTCCTACATGGAATAAGAAGCTATTCTGCTTAGAAAGCAGCACACCAGTCAAGGTCGTTGCCATCATCTCACAAGATTGGACGGCCTTAGCTTCTCTAATAAGCTGTTTGTTAATCTCCAAGATATAATTTCTTAATGCTGTGGCATCAAGCTGACTACCATCTTCTAGGCTTGCCAACTTCGTTAGAGCTTTTCTTGAAGCAATACTACCGCCTGCATTTCCGCCGACGCCATCTGCAATTGAAACAAAGCCATATGCCGGTAACGGATTGCTTTGCACAGAATCGTTTTGTAGGATGGTTCCTATCAGGATTGAATCCTCATTTGCAGTTTTTCCAGGACCGGCAGAAGTAAGTGAGTAGATCATATTAACCTCTTGTACAGACGATACTATACGGCGTATCCTCAACATTTATTTCAGTAATCGTGACAATTTCGTCACCCATGATACCCTCATCAAACAGATAGCGGGACAACGGGTTAATCAGGCAACTTTCTACGATGTTTCCTATACCACGACCACCATTGGCAAGGTTGGTATTTGCTTTAGCTAAAAGGGTTGCCATAGCCGCATCAGACAGAGACAAGTTGATTCTCTTTTCTGTGGCAAGATTTTTGATAATCTTGGAAACTTGTGCCTCCAAAATCTCTTTGGCAACATCAGGCCGAATGAAATCGAAAACGACAATGTTCTCACCGATACGATTAAGAATCTCCGGACGGCCAAGTTCAAGCTTGAAGTAATCATTAATAGCATTTTTCACTTTCTCTTGAACGGTGTTATAGTCCATCTCCAAAGTGACATTCGGTGACCGATTTCCAAAATTGTCCGTGGTATAAATACCAAGGTTACTTGTGAAAATGATAATGCATTCAGAGAAATACACTGTGTTGCCCTGGCCATCTGTCATCCGGCCATCTTCCAAAATCTGAAGGAACTTATCAAAGATGGAAGGATGGGCTTTTTCGATTTCATCGAACAGCAGAATAGAGAACGGATTCTCTTTCACAGCATTGGTGAGCTGACCTCCTGCCTCATAACCTACATAACCAGGAGGCGCACCAAGCAGCTTCTGATCGCTATGACTTTGGCTATATTCACTCATATCAAAGCGAATACAGCAACTCTCATCACCGAACAGTTTTTCTGCTAATGTTTTGGCTGTCTCTGTTTTACCGGTACCGGTAGGGCCTGCAAAGAACAGAATTCCTTTTGGTTTAGCGTGGGAAGAGCTTTGAAGCCCGGACATACCGGTTACAGCGCGTTTCACCACATCAAGTGTTTTGGTAATGGCAGGGTCTTGTCCCTTAACACGCTTTTTAAAGTCATCATATGCAGTTTTAATTTCATCTCGGTCAAGAGAATCCCAAGGATTTTCCTTTATGCCGTATTTATACAAATCGATAACACTCGGCATATGCGCAATACGTGTCTTTTCGTTTTTGCAAAGTCTACGCAGACCGTTGATCTCAGTGAAACTAAAACCTTCTGTCAAACCAACAAAACGATCTTGGATGCGCTCCAGTTCGTCCTGGTGTTCTTCGTAATACGGTGCATCATCTTCGTAAACATCTGCAGCAAAGAAACTGGAAAAGTTCTCGCCCTTGATCAGTTGCTCACGTTCTTCCTTGGTAGGAGGACCAATGTTAATTGTTTTAACATTAGGATTATCCAGATAGAACCACGCTGGGATGTCGTTCACCTTGTTGACAATCATAATTACCGAGTTCTTAAGAGGACCATTCTCAGTGCGAACATCCTTGCTTTCAAGGGTTGCCAACATAAGATTTGTAAAGCTATCAACTTCAGATTGGTCCATATTGTCAGGTGAAGTGATATATCTTGATGCCAGATTTAAAACAACTACTGTAGGAGACTGATTCTGCGAAACAGCAGCGCGTACGATATTAGACGCAGAATTTGCCTTTCCCTTAAACTCGCACTTTATTGTGTTACCACTGAGAGAGCTGTTTGTAAGCTGCGCAAAGTCCCTAACATGGTTTTCGTCACAGCTATTATGAAAGCCCTGCATCCCATCATAAAAAACGACAGTCTTATATCCCAGATCTGTAAAGTAATAATGCAGATACTCAGGCAATCGCAAAATGCTGCCCTTGGGGATGCTGCCATCAGTGGGATACTGATAAACATCAAGAACATTTCCCTCGACAATGAGTAGGGGCTTAATTTTGCTGAATATACCTAATTCTTTGTGCCATTTGGGAGTGTAGTCCATAATAGACCTCCTATTGTAGTCGATATGGTTTATATTAGTCCGAAAGTTAAGTTTGAGGATTGTTTATACTCCGAACAATTTCTTCGTTAAATTTAGGACGATGGATTCCAACAGATACAACGCCGTCGCCCGTGGTGAAATTCTGAATTTTATTCTCTGTTGTTTTTAAATAGTGCGCGTACGTATCGCGATATTCGTCTTTCAAAATATGTATCTGTTGATTAGAGGAGCCTCTAAGCGGCGAATTATCGTTTAGCTCTTGAATATATGCTCCATCAACTAAAGTGGCAACGTTGTTCAACACACCATTCACCGCAGGATCATTCAGGTCATATAGCTCTTGCAGACGATACCCAGAGTAGACCAGTATATCCGGAACCTGATTGGATAGCTGGGAGATGAGCTTCCACAGATCATCAGCTTGCTGAAAGGGTTCTCCTCCGGTTATTGTAATTCCATCGACCGGATGGTTGCTCAGCACTTGATCAATAAGGTGGCAAAGATTTTCAATTGAAACTTCATACTCCGGCCGTGGAGACCATAATTCAGGATTGCTGCAACCAGGGCACGCTCGATTACAGCCACACAACCAAATTCCAATTCGATCACCTGGGCCCAGTACCTTTACGGGATATAAAATTCGTGCAACATTCATTGTGTTACCCTAAATATGAAATATGCCGCTTTATCTTGTCTCTCTCCGTTTACGACCTTGCCACCCAAGCCAATTTCATCACCATCATGTAACGCTAACGGCTGATCATTCTCAACAGCCTTGTTGTTCACATATGTAAAATTCGTTTGGCTAAGATTCTGAATATACACCTTCCCGTCGCCCAGTGTAAGTGTTGCATGACGTCTACTTACATAGGTTTTGCTGGAAAGGAACTCTTTCATTTCCGCTTCTCGTCCAATCGTACAAAACGGAGATGTAATAGCAAAGCTATATTCAGAACCAATGGCAGAAAGAGCAAACGAGGGGCAGCTTGACTCTATGCTACCCGGAACTGGAAGAATATCAGAAATATCTTCGTGGCATTTTTCACACTTGCGTGCTTGCGGTGCATTATGATGACCACATTCACAGATGCGAACAAGAGCATCTTGAGTAGTGCTAGCAGCATTATCTTGTTGAACCGGTGCAGTATCAACCGTGTCGTCGACAGGTTTGATAGATGTTAGATCCGTTTCACATTGTTTGCATTCCAAAAAATTAGGAGCATTGTGTGTGCCACAAACAGGACAGATTTTATATTTTTTCAATGCCATTAGCTTTCACCTTTTCTAAGGACTTTGGGCTTATGTTCTTTCTTCTTTTTGGCAGGCGCCTGTATCTCTGTGACGGTTACATCAGACTGTGTGTTGTAATCGTTAATATTGATTATGGCTGCATACTCAGCGGTTGGGGGAGAAATCGCAATGCGTTTTCCCACGCATACACCTTTGCTGCGTAACCGCTGCTCGATTTCTGCAAACTCAGAGCAAAAAGCTTCCATGCGGTCTGTCAAGATAGTTGTTTCGTCCGGAGTTGGCACGCGATCTTCCCGCGCAATACCACCAAGTTCCATTGCAATTTCACCGCTTGAAGAGTATGTGATATTAACCGCCGTTCCTTCGTTGAAAGAATACAATTCATTTCTAAATTTCTTGCCATTGCGTTTGGTAACAGAGCGATCTCCGATAAGGTCGTAGCCCATTTCGGTCATAACCTCATCAACGCAAGCAGAAATATACTCCTGCTCCCGTTGCTGTACCAGAATCTTTTCTAGAGACGAAATTGCTGCGTTCAACGCATCCAGCGTCTCCACCCCAAAGCGATAGGATTCCGATTTTACATCGCACATTTGGCAAAGAGAACTATACTCAGCCAATGCTGCTTCAAATTCCTGCCGTGCCTGTATTTGTGCAGTGATTGCCTCACTGCAGGCTTTTATCAGGGGCATAACGGAGATAGAAACAAACGTATTAAACTGTTCACTTTTCTCTATCTGCGCCATCGAATTCAAAGCATTTTTAATCCGTTCTGCATACTCTTGAGGACAATCAGAATGTTTTTGCAGTTCGGTTAATTTCTTACGAAGTTCAGTCCTTTCGTCTTCAAAATCGCAATCCATCTCATCCAAAGCAGGCAGCGCAAACGAAATAACCCCACTAATATCATTCGCAATACTCTCATTAGCGGAATCGACAGCAGCATCCTTGCTTTTAATAATTTGCTGGGCTGCTTCGTTTAAAGTGCCGTGCTGCTGCTCTATTTCCTTTAAAAGCTTGCGCAGTTCATTCAACGCCTGGCGCTTTGCATTTAAGTCCTCTTCAGTGAGGGTGTATTTTGAAGATGTAACTGGCTTACACTCGTACAACTCGGCATGTAACGCAGAAAGTTTCTTAGTTAAATCGTTATGCATTCCCCTGAAAACGTCTACCTGTTCTGAACCTTCACCGGTACGTTTGCAGAGAATCTCCAGGGTATCTATTGCTGGCAAAATTCCGGCAAGGTCAGACGAAATAATGCTAAGCAGTTCACTCGCCTTATCATAACAAAGCAAACTCTGCTGTTCACAGCGAATTTGAGCATTTAGATTTTTCCGTGCGGCTGGAGAAAGGTCATATACAGAAACTTTTGGACCGCTCATAGGGGTACATCCTTTCAAAGGTGTTATTCGTTCATTAATTCACGCCATTTTTCAATTTCTTTTTGTTTTCCAATTGCGACGAGCCAGGATTCCAACTGCAGATCCAGATTGCCGTCATAATCCACAAGTCTATGGCACAGGTTTTCAAAGGCCTCAAAGGACAAATCAAGCTGTGTGCGCATATACTCGGCAAGTTCACCTACCGTACGGAACTGATTGCCATCAATAGAGAGCAGTTTCTGTCCAGAGAGTGTGTATGCCATAAGATAGTAAGTGCGCATAAAATCTGTATGGTTAGCAACTTCTAGCTTATAGGAATCTTGAATTGCCGTTGCTGCCTTCATTAACGAAGTGTTTTTAGGCGCTGTCATGGTGACATATGCAACAAGCAATTCCTCAGTCAGAATACTGGCATAATACGTAAACTGGGATTTATCTTTACGCCATAAACGTTCCAGCATATCTCGACCAAGCGCAGGAAGGCTTTCGAAAGTTTGGCCTTTCCAATAAAACCCTTGCAATTTGGGATTGATCTTATAAAGCAGCTTCCAAAAAATAATGTCGTCTTTGCCGTTTGTACGGCTAGCTTCCTCTTCTGCAGCAAAACAAGCTTTTGCGATTTCCTGATTAAAAGAACGGAAGTGTTTGGTAAGCTCACCTCTGAACAGCAATTTTTTACCGCTTTCCCAATTCAGTGCAAGTGCAGAAATAAGCGTCGTAGGATCGGTATAAGTTTCACCGTTAAATTCAAAGGATGGCATAGTGTTGTTGCTAATGCCTTGTCCGGGAATCACCAAGTTCTCACCATTCAGCCATTTCTTAACTTCTTCGTAAGTCCAACGGCGGTTAGGATTGCTCTTCTTATTACGATTGGTCAAATCATAATAAGTTAGCGCCGATATGAAGTCCTGCAGGAGAATAGGCATTTCCTCCGGATACGGAAGCTTTTCCACGGATATATACCGCTCTATTTCCTCACTCGTCATATTAGAGTACGGAACATATCCACAGAACAGCTCAAAAAGAGTAATGCCGAAAGAATAATAATCAGACTCTTCCAAGTAGATGTTACGGTATGTCTCTGGCGCAGAATACTGAGGTGTCATGCCCGTTTGGGTTATTAGAAGCGATTTGGTAGCATCTCTAACTGAACTGATGCCAAAGTCAATAATTGCAACACTAGTGCCGTCATCACAACGCATAATATTTGAAGGCTTTAAATCCTTATGGATAATTCCTTCTTTATGAAGAGCGTGGAGACCTTCGTTAATATTGGGGATGATAACCTTTACCAATTCATCATAACTCAGCTGCTGACCCTGCAGGCTGCCGTTTTTATAGTAAGGGATTATTTCCACCGGAAGGTCATTGTGAATAAAAGTGTCGAAAACCTTGGCAACATAGGGAGACTTGATCCGTTTTAGTGCTTTAACCACATCGTCCTTAATGGCAATCTTCCGCTTGTAAGCTTTGGCTACGTATTTTTTATGTTGATAAGTACAAACAAACAAATCAGCCTCTCCGGAAGAAACGTCAAGCTGATCAACAACGGTATACTTCTGCCCAATAACAGAACCGATGGTAATTTGTTGTACAGGATGTTCCTCAGTAATTTCGTTATTAATAACAGTAGAAGGAGAGGTCTGCAACTCTGCGTTAATCACAGTACTGGGTGCAGACTGGAGTTTAGGATTAATTTGGGTAGAATTACTCATATAAACAGACCTCCCTAGGCTCATAAAGAATAATCAAGTGTTTTGCAAAAAATCTAGCATCCCCAAATTAGTCTGGGGGTTGGGGTGCCGCAAAAGAAAATCCATGATATATCTTTCACGGTCACCCCGTAGAGTTACTTCTTTAGCACATTGACCTTGCCGTCGATAAGTTGAATCTGATTGGTTTTTATCAACCATTGGAACGCTTCGTTTAGAGCGTTCTGGATCTTTTCACCTCTCCGGGCATATCCTAATGCCTTTGCGGTTTCGGATAAAAGATCGTCCTTACCAATTCCGAACGTGCGAGAGGCAACGGTAACCAGCGCCAGACCCAATTCTTCTTTGCAGATATATTGAATGGGTCTTTGGGTTTCTCCAATTTCAGGAATACGAACACGCAGAGCATTAAAGCCCTTCACTGTTAAGAATCCTGCTGCGTCCTCAATCACAACTTTTCCCTTTGCTGTGCGGAGAACATAGTCCACTTCATTGCGAATGACATTTGTCGCCTTTTGATTGCCGTAAGCACCGGCCATTCGCTGATATAGGAGTTCTTTACTGATTGGCTGCTCCGTCTCAACAATATACATTATCTCGACAAGTGCTCGATCTGTGCCATAGTACTTGTGGAGATTCGGTGCATTGTACCATTCGGCTGACTTGTAATAATCAAATCCGTATGGATTCCGACTATCAACAGGTTGCTTGTTTGTGTAAGTCGTTGCCTCAAATTCCATCAGATCTTCTGGCTCATCATTTTCTTCAGCGCTTACAGAAACAGGAGCAACGGTTGGTGTCTGTGGCTTTAAAGAGAATTTAGCAAGAGCCTCCTTAATAAAGAGCAGCAGTTTTTCTTTTTCGCTACTTGCATTATTAAACCACTCAACCGACCAAATCCGATGCATATTCCAGCCCATTGATTGCAGAACAGAACTGCGCAGATGGTCTCGATCCCGTGCTGTTTTCGCGGATGCATAAGCAAAACCGTCGCACTCAATGCCAGCAATATAGATACCGGGATGATCGGGGTGCTCAACCGCAATATCAACCTTATACCCCGAACAACCTACGTGCTTTTGAACTGCGTATCCTCTTTCAGAGATAAACGCGCATACAGAATCAACAAAATCGTCGTTTGCTTCCTGCGTCTTTCCTTTCCGCAAGGCAACGGAACCATTCATGGCAAATTCAATGTAAGCTCGGAGCATACGAATACCTTCAGATTCCGTTTTGGTCAAATCGATGTCTGACGGAAGAATTGAACTAACAAGCTTTACGTTCCGTTTTGCACGGGTTATAGCAACATTCAGTCTGCGTTCGCCACCGGAGTGACCAAGGGGACCAAAATTCATACGCATAGGTTTGCCCTGAGCCTTTTGTTCAGCTGTTTTGGCGTAACAAATACTGAAGATAATCGTATCTCGTTCGTCACCTTGAACGTTTTCAAGATTCTTGACGAAAAACTCTTCTTCTTTGCCCTCTGCGAAGAATTCCTCGTATTGAGGATTTTCCTCTCGGAACTGCTGAATCTGGCGGGAGATTGCCTGCTGTTGCTTTTCGCTAAATGCGATAATACCCAGAGAACGCTCAGGGTGCTGTTCGATATGCTGACGCACCAGTTCAACACAGCGGTTTGCTTCCGGAATGTTGCAGTTTTTCTTGTTCGTGTTGTCGTAGAGACCGTCGGCCACAAACTCAAATTCGACACCGGAATCATGTTCAGACTCTCTGCAACTGGGGAACGTCACCAACTCATTCTTGTAGATCTCCTGATTGGAGAAAGCTATAAGATGCTCGTGCTTGCTTCGATAGTGCCAAAGCAAGGTTCTGCTGGGGAGAACACTTACAGTTTCCTCAAGAATAGAGTCGTGTATGATTTCCTCGTATTCGTCTTCATCATCATCGTAGTTATCGTTAGAGTTACTTGTATTATTGGCAAAGAAATTCGTAGGCGGAAGCTGTTTGCTGTCACCCGCAATAATCACTTGTTTGCCTCTAAAAATCGCGCCGATTGCATCTTGCGGGAAAATCTGCGATGCTTCATCAAAGATTACCATATCAAATTGATAGGAATCTGCCTCTAGGAAATAAGCTACCGACAACGGAGACATCATCAAACAGGGTTTCAGCGTCAAAAGAAGGTTTGGTATCTCTCTAAAGAGCCGCCGCAAAGGCATAATTCTTCTCTTTTTGCCCAACTCTCGATTAAGAACACTCAGCTCATCATGAGCAGAGATAACCTTGTTGGGGTCAGGGAATTTTGAAATAACCTTCTCATGAATTCGTGCCTGTGCAATGGTAAGCTGCCGAGCATCCAGATCATTGAATCTGTTAATGCGTTCCTCCTGAATTCTTCTACGGAACAGCTTAATTGCAGGTTTGTTTTCAACAACAGCCGTAATCCAGGAGTGATAGAAACCGTATTTAAAGGCATCAAGCACATCAGGCAACTTATATTCTGCAGCTTCAACCTTGCTTACAAAATCAGTTAACCCAGCTTCTTTGCATTCGTCCTTTGTTTCTATGTAGTCCAGCCAATACTCCAAGGAAGCAAGATTAGCAGCACAACAAGAGAAATGCTTTTCCAAATCAAACAGGTCCATCTCCTCTAATCGCATAGTAGAATCGAAAAGACGGATAAACCAATCAAATTGACTTCTATGAGCATCTAACTGTGTACAAATAACTTCACGAGCCTTCGTTAAGTCCTTCCGGACATCAACGCTATTAGAAGCCCGCGCTGCAATTGAATAGGTTGATGGAGCGTAGTGTGCAGACGTACAGAATGCATCGACCTTTTCGAGATCGCAAATAAGACAATCCCAATCAGTATCAAGGCCACAATAGCGTTCTTGATAATACTCTGTGTACTGATCTTTGTTGCTCTCCAAGGCTTGCTTGGCTTCTTTGACAGACAAAACCTGTTCTGCGTACCTAAGATACTCATTGAAAGCTGTTTCAGAAACAAAGTAATTTTGAAGTTCTTTCAGTTTAGAATTCAGTTGATTGCAATAAGTATTGAACTCAGAAAGCACAGGTATAAAGGTGTCGGACAAAGGAAGGCTTTGATAATTGTTAATATGGGAACATATTGCCTCACTACCAGCAAGAATACTCTCAACGTTTGCCTTTTGAGCTGTTTCGCAGTACTGCATCATAGCATTGCATTCCGCTGTATGTGTGCTCTTTTGGCATACGAGATCGGACACCTGATTCGGTACCAGTCCATTAGGATAGATATTGCTAATTGCACCAGCAACAGCAAGACCGTTCGATATGCTTTCCCAATCGGAATTGACACCACAATAATGTGTGCCGAAAGACTGTGTAAGTGACACATCGTTTTCTGCAAACCATTGCTTTTCCGCATTAAGTGCCTGCAGTGTTTGCAAAAGACCAATTGCATCTACATCGTCAATTTTTGCACCAACTGTTTTGTGACAAGCTTTAATTGTTTTTATGTCGGTACGGTAGTTGGGCTTTAAGAACTTAAAGATGTTTTGATATTCCGTTTTGAACCGGGTAAGCATAGCATCTGCATCGATAGCTAATACGCTTGTGTCCCAATTCTGCATCAATTCATTGAGAATAGAATTGTGCTTATCACCATGTTCGCGGGCCTGAGACAATTTTTTAATTGCTTGTTCACGGTGGAATGTATCAAACCACTCGCTCTTCGTCGCCACATTGCTTAAAACCATTTCACAGATTTCAACAAGTCTGGAAACATTCTCAAATGTGTCAGGTAGAGAAAGACCGAGCAATTTCTGAACATCAGAATACTGCTGTGCAAGAGTTTTTGCGTTTGTTAATAGTGCTGCAGAAATTTCAAGGTCCTTACTTGCCGACGAGAGTATTAGTTCAATATCATACCCATTGCGGGCACCAAATTTTTGCAGTTCGGTTACAAGAGCTGTGACATCATCAATCCAGTGCCGAATATCAAATTCAAAAACACTGCTATCAAATACTGTTTCGACATTAGAACGATTGGATAGATACTGAGACGTTGCATCTTTTGCAATGCGTGCAGTAGTGATTAACAAACACCTGCGACCAGCCTCAAGCCACTCTGCAGGGAACTCCGGTGTTGCAAGAATAGCATCAAACAACAGTTGCGTTTGCTCAGCACCGGCATAGGATACAGGAATATCATAACCATATTCATTTCGGTAGTTGTGCAATGTCGTAGATAGTTCGTGTACGGCAGAATCAAAACCATCCAACGTTGTTGTGAACTGACTCTGAAACTCCTCTCCCGCGTTTGTTATAGTAGAACCATACCACGGACATTCGGTGGGCATCCCCTCCAGCTTAGCAAACGCCTTTTCAAAACTACCCACGCAATACAGCATAGAGTTGTACTGGTGATCAGAAACAGAAAGCGGATCGTCGATCACAAAAGGCAGTCGAGAGGCGCCTTCCAACTGAGAAATCTTGCCGTATGCTGTATACAAACTATCGCCCAACGGCTGGACCTCGTCGTGAAGCTCATGCGCGTAACGATTTAAATATTCTCTGTTATGGAACAAATCGGTTAACTCTGCCAAGACAGAATCCTTAACTTTTGCATGTCTAAGCTTTAGATTACTACCAATACTGTCCAATATTTCACGCTTATTAGCCTTGTGACTGTGCAGAGAAAGGCAAAAATCATCCAAATGCACTTCCGATAAGCGGCGCAAAACCACCTGTAATGCGGCAGCTTTTTCAGATACGAAGAGAATCTTTTTGCCGTCTGCAAGTCCTTCTGCAATGATGTTAGTAATGGTTTGGCTCTTACCCGTACCAGGAGGTCCCTGCATGACAAAACTGACACCAAGTTTTGAAAGCAGGATTGCCTCTTGCTGGCTGGAGTCAGAATTAACAACCTGAAACCACTGGGTTGGAGATGCTTTGTCGAAGTCATAGTTGTTATATTCCTCAGGAATCTCTTGAATTGCATTAGGATCTCCGGAGATAGCACGCATAATCGGATTTGCAAGCAGCCTAGACCGATGGTTTTCCAAATCATGGTACATGCTAATCTTCAGGAAGGAAAGTAAACCCAGACTAATTTCACGACAAAGCTTCCAGCCTTGCATATCAACAATCTCTTCAATAGCGTCCATATACTGACTGATGGACGAACTATCCCTTAGCTCAAAGGTGGGAAGGTCAATGCCAAATGCATTGTTGAAGAGGTAATCCAGCGTGGGGTTTACTTCAATTTCGTCATCATATCTGCTCAATTTATAGGGTGCGTTGAGCGCTTCGATGTTTAACGAAACAGGCATCATTAACAAAGGTGCCTTATACCAAGGAGAATTGGCTGTGCTTTTTTCGCGCCACTCAATAAAGCCGAAAGATAGGTACAGTATATTTGTGCCCTGTTCTTCTCTGGCAAGTTTAGACTTTGATCTAAGATTTTTAAGTGTGCGCTGACGTTCCAGAATAGATCCTTCCGTTTTGATATCGCCAATCTGAACAGGAAGCGGATAGGCCAATGTTTCCATCAGGGAAAGCATCGAGAAGGTACGCAAGTCCGAGTCCTTATCCACTGGGCGCTGAAATGTAAGCTCTTCCTCGTTTATGGCAAGGCGATTGAACAGCTCCTCAAAATCGGGTTGTAGAATTTTTAATGTAGACCGCTTGGTTTCGCGGTAGTTTATCATTCGGTTTCTTTTGCTTAGATCCAGGAGTTTGCTTTTCCAATACTGTATCTTCCGGTCTAATGCATCTGTATTACCATTAGTACTATTTTCGGAAAAAGGTATTGTTGCAAAAGAACTAGGTGTTTCGGTCTCAACATGCTTATTACCAGCAGGCGTAATTGAATTGGAGGACTGGACTTCTGTTGCACTAACATTCTCACACTTAGAGGTATTTACATTGATCTGAGATTCGTGCGGCTTCGGGTCATTAGCACTAGGAACAGCAGCGGAATTTACAGTCTCTCGAACCGGTTCGCTAGAATGCGCGGGGACTGCTACATTGTGCGCATTATAATGTGCAGTACGCTTTTCAGAATAAATTCTCTTTACTCTGTCGTTATACGCAGTTGCATTGCGAGAAAAATCGCTATATTTAAGTGCCCAACTCTTACTTAGAGCGTTGGAACAAGAACTATAACCAGTTCCACAAATCGGGCATCTTTGCTCACCAGGAAACTCAGCAACAGCTTCACCGTTATGTGGTGTACGCAAAATTTGACGGCTAATGCGTTCGCAGACAGGACAGCCAACTACTACGACTCTGGAACCATTTGTACTATGTAAAAAGACCATTTCTGCCATACGAAATTCTCTCCTTGAAAAGTATAAAAGTACTTTTGCTTAAAACAGCAGTCGCCCCGCTTTAACGCGGTGCGATCACAGAAACTGGATGCAGTATCAATACGCTGATCGATCCGACCTTAAATCGTGTATTATTTTACATTATATTGGAATTTCTATGTAAAGTCAATGTTCTAGCGCTGAATTGAAAGGTCCTGCTAGATAACCCAATATCCTTAGCAAAATCCTTGTCCTCATTTAGAAATCAAGAGCAACCTGTAACATTAATTCGTTCAAGCACGGTAATCGCTATTTCTCCCTTCGTTTCCAGTTTGCGTGCATACTCAACCATATCCCGTGCATTGCTGGCTGGGTGCCAGGCATACGCAATCAGGTAATCCACATGATCGACCATATACCGGTTTGCCCGAACGATGGCAAGCTTGCGCGGAACTTTTTCCATGCCCGGTGGATAATAGGTATTATCAAATCCAGGTGGTGTTTCAATTGGTCTTTCTGCCGGATGATATGGGATCAGCAAGGACAAAGTTATTTGGGGATATTGTTGTTTTAATGAAATAACCGCCTTGGCTGCTAAGTGATCAAAGCCACCATAACCGCCCACAATAAACTCCGTTACCCCATACTCAGATATATGTTTCTCAACAACCTGTGTCAGTATGGGGAGCAATTCACTTGAAGCCTCCCTATGGCCTATAAAGAAACAACTCTTCATATTTCTCACATCCATATTTCGTATTACTAAATAAATTCATTATATTTGGTATTACCAAATATAGCAAGCCCCATTCACCATATAATAACAGTGAAAAGGGGTGAGCAGTATGAAACCAAGAAAGTTAGCGCTGGGTGATCGTAACATCATTGGCAAGCGTGTTACCGAAGCAAGACTGGCGCAAGGAATGAAACAGGTAGATCTGCTTGCCAAGTTACAGCTTGCAGGAATTGATTTGAGCGTTCCAGCATTATCCTTGCTTGAAGGGCAGAAACGGCCCGTATCAGATGTCGAGTTAAATGCTTTAGCCGATATCTTGAATGTGTCTGTTGATTGGTTGCTGGGAAGAGAATAAGTGTTAGCCGCCTGCAGCTTTGCAGGCGGTTTTTGTTTACTATTTCGTTAATTAAGAAGGAGTGTTATATATGAAGTTATACCAGATAAGACCCTTATTGCAGGATATGGGGCGAAATAAAGCAAAGCAGGATAAGTTTTCTTTCAAGTATAATGGCGTAACATTTGACGTAATAGTCTTTTTGGAATATACCCCATTTGAATTGCTCTTTGGCGTTGTTGATCATAATTTTTCTTTTGTATTAAAACTGCACAGCGGTTATGATCTCGAAGATTTGTCCAACGATGTTTTTTATGAACTATGTCGTATTCTAAACCTCAAGCCCAGTAAAGAAGGTTTAACTTCTTTTAAGTTCTTAAAATACTTTGCTGACAGAATCCCTACAAAGTACTCCGGCAAAAAAGTTGAGCCTCACGAAATTGCAGTCCATAAAAAACGCAATGTGCCTGATTCTGATAAAATCTATTTCAAGGGCTGGAGAAGTCACGAAACAGATGGACGGCAGGTTCAAAATCTGGAGAAAACCAGAGCGTGGCTTGGCGAAGAAGCCTATGAGTACTGCAAAAAATATAATATCAGCTCCTGTTGGAGCGATATACCCAACGAGCGCAAATCATATTATCCACCTGAGAAGCACCGGGAAGCAAATAAAATTGAGAAGTAATAGACGCATTATCACGAGAATTTACAAATAGTTCTTACTTTTATAGGAAATATATGGTATAGTGTAGATAACAAAGATTACATAGGTCTTGGTATGCTGCGGGTATTGCATAGGGCCAGGGCACTGTGAGTAATTCTCTTTGTTCGCTCTTATGTCTGCCAGCACCATTTAAGCGGTTGGTGTGTGATCTGGAGTCACAGGTATATGGGTGTGAAGTGTTCTGGATTTGCTTAGTCAAATCGGAAGTGATTATAGTGCGAGACCGCCTACAGTATCCGAGCTTTGGTTGTTGTTCCGGCAGGTGGCAGCAATCGCCTTCTGTATTACCCGCAGGAGAAAGCCAATCTGCCCGGTCGAAAAGATCGTCAACGTCCTCCGAACCTCCTTAGGGATGCTATGCCCTTTTCGAGGTACAAAACTTATTCTTTTTTACTACATGTTTTTTAGTCTTGCGTTGGCAAGACACAGGTTGCGAGCTCGAAGGTTGCCCTGTTGATAGACGACGGCAACCGCTTTCTGCACTATTGGCAGAAATAGGCAAATCTATCCGGTCGAAATGATCGTCAACGACCTAAGACATCATAGGGGTGCTATGCCCAAATGATGAGACAACAACATACATGAGATGCACAAGCATCATACAGTAAGAGTACAGCCATTTTTGACTGTACTCTTTTTGTATCTATATGACAGCTAAGGTGATGGGCTTTGCGCGTCGGAGGTGGATAGTACGACTATTCACATTGACGCATTTTACAAAGGAGGTGGTTGCTTATGGTGTTTGATCTGAACTCAAATATCCACCAAGCAGTCCGTAAACAAACCACGCAGACCACCTCCGGCCCGCAGGGTTCTATCACGAAATAGATAATTGAAGGAATTTGCCTTGGGTAAGAACCAACCCAAGCAAAGCCCCAACACAAAATTATCATTATTATTACAACGCCATCTTAAAGACAAGGGCATTTCCTCGTCTAAACTTGCTACAGAATGCAGTCTGGAACCATCTACTATTTCAAGAATCATAAACGGTTATGGGAACAATGGTAATCCCTACACGCCTACGATGGAGACCATTATGCTCATTACCCGTGTTCTTGAATTAAACGAGGAAGAATCCAGGGAGTTGTTCTTTGCAGCATTTCCATACTTTCCTTTGTGGATGACCGCTATTCGTGATAACCTCAATTTAGATAAAACATATGAGCTTATGGATGAACACGGTTATTCCACACTGACAAAACCATAGCTTTCTACCGGCATCTTGTTACACAACAAGGTGCCGGAAAATTATTTTTCAGATTTGCACGCGTGCAAAGACCTGTCCACTTATGTATGTTACCATAGACTCAGTCAAGGAGCTCGTGACTGCTTAGGCTGCTACAGGCCAGTGGCAGTACTACTGATTTAAGGAGTTGGTTATATGCTTAACCTTCGTGATCTTCGGATCGACCCGGCCAGTTTGGGCCGTAAGATGTTGCTGGTTGATGTGATGCCCGCCTACGAGTATAAGGACGGAAAGCGCACTGAGACCGTGTCCGGCTACCGCTATGTGGTTTGCCTGGCAGAACATCGCCTGGAAAAGCTGAGCGTGCGCATCGACGGACCTCAGCAGATGGAACAGCCGGAGGGCTTTGTGGATGTGGAGTTTACCGACCTGGTCGTGACCGGCTATGAGTCTCAGGGCAAGCTCCAGTTCTCTGCAAAGGCCAGCGGCATCTTCCTCGTAGATTAATTCTGCCTGTTACTGCGGACACGCCCGCGGGATGGCTGGGGGTTAATATTTTTCCCTAAAGAAAAATATCCCCCGGCCTCACGCGGGAGCGTCCCCGCTCGCATAGGTTAGTATTACCTATGCGAGCGAAGTAGCAGTAGCAAAAAGTAGGAGAATTGAGCTATGTACGAAAGCTACACCCAATCACGCAAATGGCTGTTGACCATCAACAACCCCCAAGACCACGGTATGTCTCACGATGAGATCATCGACCGCGCACAGAAGTTTAATCCTGACTATATGTGCCTGGCAGATGAAATTGGTGAAGAAGGAACATATCACACGCACATTTTCCTCTACTCATCCTCGCCTATGCGGTTCGGCACAGTCAAAAAGCGGTTTCCTACCGCCCACATTGACAGAGCGAACGGAACAGTTCAGGATAATCGAGCCTATATCCGCAAGGAAGGCAAATGGGCAGACACTGACAAATCTGAGACTCGTGTGGAAGGCACGTTCAAAGAGTTCGGTGAATTGCCCGATGAGGCTTCTGAGAAAAGCCCCAAGTACGCCAAGCTTTTGCAATGCGTGAAGGAAGGAATGAGCAACAAGGAGATCCTTGCTATTGATCCCAGCTTTGCTTTCCATCTGGAACATATTGATAAGCTCCGCCAAGATATCCGGTTTGAAAAGTATTTAACGGAAAACCGGTTTATCAAAGTCCATTATCTCTACGGAGACAGCGGTACTGGTAAGACCCGGAGCATCTATGAAAAGCATCCTCCGGAGGAAATCTGCCGCATCACCCACTATCCTGCAAGAGGTAATGTCCAGTTTGATGCATACAAGGGACAATCGGTATTGGTGTTCGAGGAATTCCATTCTGAGATACCCATTTCCATGATGCTGAACCTACTGGACATCTATCCGCTGATGTTGCCTGCCCGGTACCACGACCGGATTGCCTGCTACCTTACCGTGTACATTACTTCCAACATTCCTTTGGAGGAGCAATACAAAGATATTCACAAGGACAAGCTGGAAACCTGGAATGCTTTTCTACGACGGATCCACACGGTAACAGAGTTTCGGAAGGATGGAACCATCCGGGAGGTGCCCCATGAGACGCTTTGAAAAGGAACGGCTGCAACGCCGTTCCGGTCTCCGAGAATATCTTCCCAGACCCAACCCCACCTCCGACGCGCCTGTGAAACTGATTTTCGTTGTGCTTTACATATTAGGAGCAATCCTGGTATGGAGTAAGCAAGATGAAATTGCGTTGACCGCTGAGACCACGGCTTTGCTTTCACCTATCGCCAGTTTTGTAATGCAGCATATCTTTGCTGTATACCTGGTGATTGGTGGAGCATTCCTCACCATACTCATTCTGTTTCCTCTTGGAAAGAAAGCGGCCCAGGATCAGCTGCGGAGCATCGGACTTGTGAACCATACCGATATGGTCCCCGCTCTGAAACGGAAGTACAAGGACAAACAGAATCCTCGCATTTCAGTCTGGGAGTTTAGTTCCCAAGGCATACCTCTGAAGGCATGGGAGGATAAGCAGGCAGCTATTGAGACCATTCTGGACATCACCATTATTAAGATGAAATATGGGTCTGGGAAGAGCCGTATTCTGCTCTACACCGTACCTGCCAGAACAGATCTGCCGGAAGTGATAGACTGGAATGACAAGTACCTTTCTCAAAACCCCTTCATACTGGCTTTGGGCGAGAGCTTTACTGGACCTGTCACTGTGGATCTTGTAAAAGTACCCCACATTCTGCTTGGCGGTTCTACCGGCAGCGGTAAAAGCGTTCTGCTAAAACTGCTCCTCATGCAGGCATTAAAGAAAGGTGCAATAGTCTGCATTGCAGATTTCAAAGGCGGTGTGGATTTCCCACCTATCTGGCACAAGCAATGCAAGATGTGCATTGAGGAGGAATCCACGCTTGCGCTTCTTACAGAGCTTGTGGACGAGCTGCAACGCAGGAAAGCTTTGCTGGCAGCCTCTGGGCAGCCCAACATTGACCGTTACAACGAAGCCACAGGAGAAGACCTGCCACGGTATCTTTTCGCCTGTGACGAGATTGCGGAGGTGTTGGACAAGACCGGTCTGACGAAGGAACAGAAAGAGATCGTCGGCAAGATTGAAAGCAAGCTTTCTATGATTGCCCGACAAGGCCGTGCCTTTGGCATTCACCTGATTCTTGCCACTCAGCGTCCGGATGCCAACATTCTTTCCGGTCAGATCAAGAACAATGTGAACTGCCGGATCTGCGGTCGTGCTGACACCATCCTGTCACAAATTATCCTGGACAGCACGGCTGCAGCGGAGCAAATCCCCAAGGATGCCCGTGGTCGTTTCCTACTCCACGACGGCACCCTTTTCCAAGCCTATTGGTTCGACGACAGAGGAGGTTGATACTATGACATCGTCTAACCTGCAAAATAAATATCCACCTGTCCTCTGTGTGAGGCAGGTGGCTGAAATATTGGTGGTCAGTCATAACACCGCCTATGAGTTGGTCCGTTCCGGAACGATTCATAGTGTCCGTGTTGGACGCAACTATCGCATCCCCCTGGAAGCGGTGATTGACTACCTGAGTAAGCACTGAGTCGTTGCGGATTGACCGCATTTATGGTATAATATAGGTGTACCTGCTATGCGGCAACCAAAGGAGTAATATTTATGCCGCAAAGCAAAAAATCCACCTCGGGTATGGGTTCTATCCGAAAGATCACAAGAGAGGTCAATGGTAAAACCTATACCTATTACGAAGCGCGTTATACTGCCGGTTTCGATCCCGGAACAGGCAAGCAAATCCAGCGCAGCATCACCGACAAATCCAAAAAGGTCGTTGCCCAAAAGTTGAGAGCCGCTATGGCCGATCTCGATGCAGGCACCTACAAAGCACCCTGCAAGATGACCGTTGCCCAATGGCTGGACATTTGGGTTGCCGAGTATTTGAACAGTGTAAAACCTCTGACCAAGCACAACTACAATAAGCAGGTGCAGAAGCACTTCAAGCCTGCTTTGGGTGCAGTCAGGTTAGATGCACTGGACACCCACACTATTCAGCGGTTTTACAACTCTCTGACCGCATCAGGACTGTCGTCCAAGACAGTTAAGAACCTTCACGGAATTCTGCACTGCGCCCTTCAGCAAGCCATTGCCTGCGATTACCTTTCTCGCAACCCCGCAGATGCTTGTAAACTGCCAAAGGTCACCAAACCGGAGATCAAGCCATTAGAACCGGCAGAGATTGCCCGACTGCTGAAGGAGGCAGAGCAAGACGATTATTGCAACCTGTTCATCGTGGCTATGTTCACCGGTATGCGCCAAGGCGAACTGTTGGGGCTTGCCTGGGAATGTGTGGATTTCAAATCCGGCATCATCACGGTCAAGCAACAGCTGCAGTGCAAAGACGGCAACTATTTTTTGGAAACACCCAAAAGCGGAAAGAACCGCACCATTCTTCCTGCACCTATTGTTATGGATGCCCTCCGCAATCAGCTGGAGAGGCAGCAGAAAGAACAGGAGCAGGCAGGAGAAATGTGGAACAACCAATTCAATCTGGTGTTCACCGATGCTTTGGGAAAATATCTTGTCCGCCCCACGGTGGTCAAGCATTTCAAAAAGATTTCTCAAAGAGCCGAGATTTCTGATGATGCCCGTTTCCACGATCTGCGCCACAGCTTCGCTGTCTCTTCTCTGTATGCCGGCGACGATATCAAAACCGTGCAGGCAAATTTAGG